>CAZLOX010000022.1:0-17882 GCA_964561265.1 uncultured Lachnospiraceae bacterium | reverse complement strand
ATAATTTTTGTGGCTATATTTGTACTCTGGAATATCGGCATACTTATCGGCAATATAGAGAGCGGATATGTAAGCGATTCAATCGGTAAAATGTTTGAGGATAATGGGAGCATATACGAGGAGGGAATAAATTGATTTTTGATACACACGCGCATTATGACGACGAAGCGTTTGACGATGACCGGTATGAAGTTATAGAAAAGGCGCACGAGAGCGGAGTGGGGCTTATTATGAATGCCTGCGCCGATATGGACGGATTAAAGAGCGGCGCGGAACTTGCCGCGAAATATCCGTATGTATATATATCAGCCGGAGTACATCCGCAGGAGGTCGGCGGTATGACGGAAAGTGACATAGATATTATAAAAAAGGCGGCGGAGAACGAGAAAGTAAAGGCAATCGGCGAGATAGGTCTGGATTATTACTATGAAAACGCTCCGCGCGACATACAGAAAAAATGGTTTTTAAGACAGACAGAACTTGCGCAGGAACTGTCACTGCCGGTTATGATACATGACAGGGACGCTCACAGGGATACGATGGAGATACTTCATTATGCTAAAAATGAGGGCGGAGTGTTTCATTGTTTTTCCGGCAGTGTGGAAATGGCAAGGGAAGCGCTGAACATGGATATGTATATAGCGATAGGCGGTTCAGTGACTTTCAAAAATTCAAAAACGCCGAAAGAGGTGGCGGCTTATGTGCCGTCCGACAGGCTTGTTATAGAAACCGACAGTCCGTATCTGACGCCTGTGCCTTTCAGGGGAAAAAGGAACAATTCGTCATATCTCCGCTATGTTGTTGAAATGCTCGCGTCTTTAAGAGGAACAGACGCGGAGGAAATTGAACGGATAACATACGAAAACGGAAAAAGACTTTTTGGTATAGATTGAGAGGAATTTTTATGAATGTGAAATTACTGTCATACACTCCCGAACCGGAAAAGGTTGTAGCGGCGGCGGCAAAGCTGTGCTATGCGAAAAGCGGGATTGATGATATTCTGGAAAATCTCACTCCGGAGAAAACAGAGAATTTTATTAAATCGCTTATGGATATGGGACATGAAAGCCCATTTGAACATATAAGCTTTACATTCGGAATAGAGGGTGTTTCAAGATCTCTGCTTGCGCAGATAACGCGTCACCGTATAGCCAGTTATTCGGTGAAATCGCAGAGATATGTGAATGAGGAAGGTTTTGAATATATCATTCCGCACGAGATAGAGCAGAATCCGGAGGCGCTGGAGATATTTAACGATGCAATGAAACAGTCGGAAGAATATTATAACCGCCTGACCGAGATACTTAAACAGAAGCATTATGAACAATTTTTAAAGGACGGTATGGACGAGAAAAAAGCGGCGCGCAGCGCGGAAAAAAAGGCGATAGAGGACGCAAGATTTGTACTGCCGAATGCCTGTTCCACGAAAATGGCGGTCACGATGAACGCAAGAAGTCTTTTTAATTTTTTTGCGCACCGCTGCTGTAACAGGGCGCAGTGGGAAATACGTGAACTTGCCGATGAAATGCTGAAATTAGTGCGTGAAAAAGCACCGTCTGTATTTCAGTTTGCCGGCCCGCCATGCGTGAAAGGCGTATGCCCTGAGGGGAAAATGAGCTGCGGTCAAGCGGCAGAGATAAGAAAAAAATATGCGTCACAGTAAAAATAATATCTGTTGTGATAGAAAACTCTCAAAAATAGCTTTTTAGCTATTTTTTGGGAGTTTTTTGCTTAAAAGGAGATTATTTTGGCGGTGTTAAAAATTGAGGTTTCCTGAATTATTGCTTTATGCCTGTAATAATTGATAATGAAAATATTGATTTTCGCAGGCAGATATGATAAAATAATAATCGAGTAAGAAATTCCAAGTGTATTTTCCATAAAACTATTTTTACTGCATTAAATAAAGGGCAGTTTTCCCTTATTAAATAATTATCAGGAGGTAATATCAATGAGTATTATAAAAAGATTTAAAGACATTATGGACGCAAATATCAATTCAGTGATAAGCCGTGCGGAGGAAAAAAATGCGGATAAGCTTTTGGAAAAGTATTTGCGCGATGCAAAAACTAACCTTGCAAATGTAAAAGCCGAAACAGCGGCGGTTATAGCAGAGGAAAAAGCGGCCGAACAAAAACTCTCCGCCTGTAAAGCAAATATTGACAAATATAACAGCTACGCCGCTGCAGCTGTCAAGGCAGGAAATGATAACGACGCAAGAAAATTCCTTACCGCGAAATCGGAACTTGTTCCTCAGCTTGAAATATTGCAGAAATCATATGATATGGCAAAATCTAACAGCGAAAAGATGCGCTGTATGACAGAAAAGCTTACAGATGACATATCAAAGGCAACACAAAAAATGAACGAACTTAATTCAAAGCTTGCTGTTGCAAAGCAAATGGAAAAGCAGGCTGAGTTTAATGAAAAGATAAATTCAGGAATGAATTTCGGAAGTATAGACGGACTTTTTGAGAGTGTGCAGAAGCGGATTGACAAGGCTGATGCTTTGGCGGAACTTAATAATTCAAAAGACGATAATGAGCTTGAAGAGTTAGAGAAGAAGTACGGCGCGGCATCTGCCGGTGTGGAAGAAGAACTCGCTGCGCTTAAAGGCGGTGCGTCAGATGTGGATCTGGAACTTGCCGCATTAAAGAAAGATATTTTCGCTGACAGTAATATGCCTGAATCAGATAATTAAGAGGAATTGCTATGAATTTTGTATGCGAAAACTGCGGCGGAAATCTTGAATTTGATATAAAAAGCCAGAAATTCTGCTGTTCATCCTGTCATACTCCGGGTATAATTGAAGTGGATAACCCTCATATTCAGGAACATGACTTCAATCAGTATCACATCCATGAGAATAACTCGCGTAATTATAATGAGTTCGGGCAAATTTACTGTTCAAACTGCGGCGCGGAAATAATTTTTGCGGGAAATAAAACCGCTGTGAAATGCCCTATGTGTTCATCTCCGCATATAGATACGCAGAAACAGATTTCCGGCGTTGCGCTTGACGGAATAATTCCGTTTAAAATTGATAAACATCAGGCTCAGGAAAAATTCAGGAAATGGATAAAGGGTTTATGGTTTGCGCCGAATAAAATGAAAAAATCATATCAGGAGGGCAGGCTTGAAGGAATATATCTGCCGTTCTGGACTTTTGACGCAGAGGCGGAGGCATCATATTCGGGAGAAGGGGGCACTCACTATGTTTCCCGCGGAAAGGACGGAAAAACAACTGTCAAGGTGCGGTGGACTCATGTAAACGGCTGTGTGAGCCGTTCTTTTGACGATATTCAGGTATGTTCCGCGCAGACAGAAGCGAATGAGATAATTGATAAAATACTTCCGTTTGGAACAATTGACATGACAATTCCTTATTCTCCGGCATATCTTTCGGGATTCAGCGCGGAAAAGTATGCTGTAAAAGCAGACAGTGCATTTGTAAAGGTCAAGAAAAAAATAGATGATGAAATGCGGGGACTTGCAAAAGCTGATATTCTCAAACATTTTGATGAGGCAAGAATACATTCATGTAATATAAAATACAGAAATGTTACATATAAAAATTTACTTCTTCCCACATGGATATCATCTTTTGGTTATTCGGGGAAAAGCTACCTTTATATTATAAATGGAGAAACAGGAGCCGTCGGAGGAAAACGTCCGTACAGTGCGGTTAAGATTGCTGCTGCAATAATAGCTGCGCTGCTGATAACCGGAATTTTGTACTTTATCGGCAGTGCCGGCAGTGATTCGGTGACAGCGGAGATTTCTCAGGATTTATGTGCTGATAATTTTTCGGATTTCAATATTTCTGAGAGTTCATATATTTCGTACAATTTGGAATTTAATGATACGGATGGTTCTGTATTTTAGTTTGAAAAGGACAGGTGATAATTTATGGCATGGTTTGGACAGGGCAAGGATACGATTGAGTGGGAAGAATTTCGCGATGACGTTCTTTTTTATAAATGGAACAGCAAAGAAATAAAAAAAGGTTCAAAGCTTATTATACGAGAGGGACAAAAAGCGATATTCTATGCGAATGGAAAAATTGAGGGAATATTTGAAGAACCGGGAAGTTATGATATTGCAAGCCAGATAATTCCGTTTTTGTCTGATTTAAAGGGGGCTCTTACACTTCGCAGTGACTCCGGTATGAGAGCCGAGGTGTATTTTGTAAACTCCAAAGAACTTATGATCAAATGGGGAACACGCCAGAGAATTATGATTCCGACAGCGGAGGTCCCTTCGGGTATTCCTGTAGGATGCAACGGTAATCTTATAATAGAATTCAGGGATTATCAGAAATTTATATCTAAAATAGCCGGAATTAAAAGCACATATTCACTTGATGATATATCGGAAAGGATAATGGGGGAGATTGGCCCGATTGTAACTGAAGCTATTCTTGACGGAGCGGATTCTGTCGGTATGAATGTGCTGTTCGCACTGCAGAGAAACAACCGCGCACTTGCAAAGCGTATATGTGAAGAAACGGACAAAGAACTCTTTGATATAGGTATGGGGGCGGCGGATGTTTCTATAAACAGTATAAATTATCCTGAGAATGTGCAGCAAATGGCCGAAAAAGTTGCAGCGCAGTCATTTGTTGGCGATGTGGGGAAATATGCCGCTGTAAATATGGCGGATAATATGCAGAATGGCGGCAGTCCGGCAGCGGCGATGGCGGCACAGTTTGCAATGGGTCAGCAGCTGGCACAGCAGATAGGTCAAAGTATGAACACAAATCAGCAGCAGATCATGAATAATACACAGGCGGAATATGTCTGCTCTGAATGCGGAAAAGAATATAGACAGGCGATTAAATTTTGTCCGGAATGCGGAAAGCCTGTAGTGCAGAAATCAGCGTCCGGAAATGATCAGTTTTGCCCGACCTGCCGTAAAATGGTAAGCGGTAAATTCTGTCCGGAATGCGGTACTAAAACTGTATAAAAAATTATATTCGGGGCGGCAGCAAAACGATTTTTAAATATAACGTCAATTCAAACAGAAAACTCTCAAAATGACAGCTTGGAAAGCCGTTTTTGAGAGTTTTTTGCACAATATTTTTAATCAGTTTTCGTTACACAGTTATCCTTTGAATTTTATTTGTGCAGCGGATATTTTTTGCAGAGATTGTTTACGCGCGCCTTTACATCATCTTTGCTGTTTTCAAAATCGGTAACAGCCAGTTTGATAAGCTTTGCGATTTCGACCATATCTTCCTCAACAAATCCGCGCGATGTTACAGCCGGAGTTCCTATTCTCAGACCGCTTGTTATAAACGGACTCTTTGTGTCAAACGGTATAGCGTTCTTGTTTACAGTTATGCCCACTTCATCAAGCATTTTTTCGGCATCCTTGCCGGTAACTCCCATATCGGTGAGATCAACAAGCATAAGATGGTTGTCCGTTCCGCCGGATACAAGTTTAAAGCCTTCGTTTACAAGAGCCTCGCTTAAAGTTTTTGCGTTTTTGATTATCTGTTTCTGATATTCCTTGAAGGAATCGGAAAGAGCCTCTTTAAAGCATACTGCCTTTGACGCGATTATGTGCATAAGCGGGCCGCCCTGAATACCGGGGAATACAGCCTTGTTTATAGCCTTTGCATATTCTTCCTTGCAGAGAATCAGACCGCCTCTCGGGCCTCTGAGTGTCTTGTGGGTTGTTGTTGTAACAACATCTGCGTAAGGAACCGGATTAGGATGAAGTCCGGCAGCGACAAGACCCGCAATATGCGCCATATCTACCATGAAATACGCGCCTACTTCTTTCGCTATCTCCGCGAATTTCTCAAAATCAATAGTTCTCGGATATGCGCTTGCGCCTGCAAGAATAAGTTTAGGCTTTGTTTCGATAGCTTTTTGTCTTATTTCCTCATAATCTATTGTATTATCCTTTTCAGTAACACCGTAAGGAACTATATTGAAATATTTTCCTGAAACATTTACAGGACTGCCGTGACTGAGATGTCCGCCGTGAGCCAGACTCATACTGAGAACAGTATCGCCGGGTTCCAGAAGAGCGAAGAATACCGCAAAATTTGCCTGCGCGCCCGAATGAGGCTGCACGTTTGCATGGTCTGCGCCGAAAAGTTTTTTCGCACGCTCAATAGCGAGATTTTCAACTATATCGACACATTCGCAGCCACCGTAATATCTTTTCCCCGGATATCCTTCCGCGTATTTATTGGTAAGCGGTGTACCCATTGCCTGCATAACTCTTTTTGATACAAAATTTTCAGATGCTATGAGTTCTATTTTATTTTCCTGACGTGAAATTTCGGCGTTAATCGCGTCGAAAATTTCGGGATCAAATTCCTTGATTTCATCTAAATTAAACATTAAAAGCCTCCGTTTGTCATATGACATTTATTTGGGACATTCCCATATATACAATTATACTTATTTATCTGCTAAAATTCAAGTGTTTTGGAGAAAAAATTTATTTTTTTATTACATTAAATCAGTGTTTCTCTAAAAACACTGATTTAACTGATTAAAGTGTCATACAGACAGACGGCGCATATTATAAATACGGAGGTGTTTTTATGCGGAGAAGAAGCTTTACAAAAAATTATCAGGGCAGTCAGCCCGTTCAGAATACCGCATCCGCGCAGATAACCGGCGGCAGGATGTATCCTATGATCAACGGAATTGTGAAATTTACTCAGACAGACAAAGGAGTTATGGTAACGGCGGAAATTTCAGGACTGCCGCATATACAGGGAATGTGCAGCGGAGGAGTGTTCGGTTTTCATATACATGAGGGAACATCATGCGCCGGAAACGCGGAGGATCAGTTCGCGGATACGAAAATGCACTATAATCCCGCACAATGCGCGCATCCGTATCATGCCGGCGATATGCCGCCGCTGTTTGAAAATAACGGATATGCGTATATGTCATTTCTCACGAACAGATTTACCGTTAATGAGATTATCGGCAGAACGGTCGTCATACACAGCAGAGCCGATGATTTTACAACTCAGCCGAGCGGTAATTCCGGAATAAAAATTGCGTGCGGAAAAATTGTATGAAAAAAGGGCGTATCGGAATTTCGATACGCCCGTAAACGCTCCGGAATAAATGAAATTCAGGAACAGTATATTTTTATTAAAAATTCAGTAAAAGATCCCAGAATGAATGATAGTCAATACTTCTGATTATCATAATTTCTTCCACTGTATCGTTTTCGTTAAACTTAAATTCAGTCCAGAAATCTTCTTCGATTATTCCGAATCTGTTTTCGGGTAAATCCTTGACTTTTCTTTTAAAGCGATATAATTTTTTCAGCAGATTTACATTTGCGCCCACCGATGCAAAACCGGCGCGGTATTTATCTCCGGTAATTGACATATTCATCATGGAGGAAGGATTTTTCTTACGGTCACATTCAAATACGAAACGCAGTCCGTCATAACAGACGGTGTAATAAGTAGTGCCGGAGCCGTAAGTTTCAGACGTCTGACTGAGAGGCTCGCCCAGTATTTCAATTACATCTGAATATGACAGCATATCTGTCAGTCCTGTTGAATGGACAAGGCTTGTTCCTACCGATGTGATATTAAGAATAAAAACAGACACTATGGATAGAATGAGCATTACAATAAATGCCGGCAGTTTTTTCAGAATTGTTGTTTTCATTTGAAATTTCTCCTGTTTGTAAAAAACCTGTTTAATATTCACATATTAAACAGGTTTTTTATATAAGCACAATTGCTGTTAATTCTTTATTAAAGAGCAGCTTTCGCTGTTTCAACCAACTTTGTAAATGCAGCAGGATCTGCGATTGCGATTTCTGAAAGCATTTTTCTGTTGATTTCGATGCCGGCTTTTTTCAGACCGTTCATAAGACGGCTGTAATTGATGCCGTTCATTTTAGCTGCCGCGCTGATTCTTGCGATCCAGAGTCTTCTGAAATCACGTTTTCTGCGTTTTCTTCCGATGTACGCGTTTTGCATTGAACGCATAACCGCTTGATTTGCAACTCTGTATAATCTGCTTTCGGCGCCGCGGAAGCCTTTAGCGAGCTTTAAAATTTTCTTATGGTGCTTTTTTGTATTCATAGCGCCCTTAACTCTTGCCATATTGTATACCTCTCTTTCAGTAGCTATTATTTGTAAGGAATAAGTTTCTTAATTACAGCAGCGTTAGCCTGTGAAGCGTAAGCCTGCTTTCTCAGAGTTCTTTTTCTCTTTGTGGATTTCTTTGTAAGAATGTGGCGTCTGAAAGATTTGTTCATCTTAACTTTACCGTTCTTTGTAACGGAAAATCTTTTTGCAGCGCCTCTGTGCGTCTTTATTTTAGGCATAAATTTCTACTCCTTCCAATATGTTGATTAAGCATGAGGGGCAAGGAACATGGTCATATTTCTTCCCTCAAGTTTAGCCGGTCTTTCAACCGTTCCCAGTTCTTTTACAGTTTCAGCGAATCTTTCCAGAAGAACTTCACCTATCTTGGAATGACTGACTTCGCGCCCGCGGAAACGTACTGTTACTTTAACTTTATCGCCGCTCTTTAAAAAGCGCATTGCGTGATTGCATTTTGTGTTGAAATCGTTTTTATCAATAGACGGGGAAAGCTGAATTTCCTTTATATTGACAATTTTCTGATTTTTGCGTGTTTCTTTTTCCTTTTTGGAAAGCTCGAATTTATATTTGCCGTAATCCATTATCTTGCATACTGGCGGCACTGCCTGAGGAGCGATTTTTACGAGATCAAGCCCCTTTTCCGCGGCTGCTGCGAGAGCGTCACGGCCGGAAACAATCCCCATCTGCGAGCCGTCGGCATTAACTAATCGAACTTCTTTATCGCGAATTTCTTCATTTATTTGCAATTCCTTGATATTAATGGTTAATCCCTCCTAAAGTATTAAATCCACTGATCTACTTTATCCCAACAAAAAATCGGACAGAAAAAGCCGTCCGAAAAAATACATACGAATAAAATCGAGTATTTACCGCAAAATATTCTCGTGCGGTGAGAACGGATAAGTCCTGCTTTTTGTTTACATTAAGAAATTATACCACAGAGCCGGATATTTGTCAACCGTTTTTTTATTTTTATATGGAAAATTTTTTGCGCCGGAGTGGAGCAGTCGGAGCAAATATTACAGGAATGTAACAGAGAAGGGATGATTTTTAATATTATTTTAATATTTTTAATAAATTTGTATAAAAACTATTGACAAAAGAATGAAATTGTTATATAATATAGATAATAAAAGTTTGGTAATAACTACAAATAGATTTTTTTCATAAATGTCAGGCGGGCATTGGTTTACAAAATGTCCGTTTGACCCTCCTTTATCCTTGTTCTGGGATTATAAATTTTCTTTTTGAAATTCTCTTTCCGTTACAAAGTGATATTATGAAAAAATAAATGATGATTTAGTGGAGGTATTTGTAATAATGAAAAAAACATTTATAGCTCTGATGATAATTTCGGCGGCGGTAATGCTGGCATTGCCGTGGGCGGCGGTTACTTTTGTAAAAGGCGATGCCGGTATGGCGGTGTGTTTTATATTGTTTTTTGCAGTCAATCCGATATACTCAATTATTATAGGCGCTTGTTCGGGAAAAGATATCAGGCATATGTGGAGTCTGCCGGTTATTTCGGCGGTTTTATTTCTGATAGGTACATGGATATTCTTTGACATGGGTGAAACGGCGTTCATTATGTACGCGGGAATTTATCTTGCTTTGGGAATAATATCTATGCTGATTTCGGGTAAAATAAATAAACACATGAGGAGAACAGAATGAAACTGCTTTTTTTGATAGGAAACTCCGCTGTCGGAAAAATGACAGTCGGACAGGAACTGATGAAAATAACGGATCTGCGTCTGTTTCACAATCATATGATGATTGAACCTGTTATTGAAATATTTGGTAACTTCAGCGGCAGAACTATTAACCGCTTAAGAGAAGTTGTTTTCGAGGACTTTGCCGCTTCGGACAATTATGGAATGATATTTACATATATGTGGGCGTTTGATATGCAGTCGGACTGGAATTACATAAATCATGTGAAAGAAATTTTCAGACAAAAAAATAAGGATGTCGAATTTTATTATGCTGAACTTGTTGCGCCGAGAGATGTTCGTCTGCAAAGGAACGCTACCGAAAACAGGCTGAAACATAAAGCCTCAAAAAAAAACATTGAAGTTTCCAATCAGCGGCTTATAAATGACGACGAAAATCATCGTCTGGAAAGCTATGACGGTGAAATTCCGTTTGAAAATTATATAAAGATAGACAACACGAATATTTCGCCGGAAGATACGGCAAAGCGGATAAAAGATTATTTTTCTTTATGATATTTAAAAAAGTTAATAAAGTTTTAATAGTAAGTACACCAAAAATACATATTGTTCTGCTATTATAATCTTGTAAAGCAATTTACAACATAACTTTCCCCTTAGGAATTGTACATGTTATGTATAATTTTTAAATATTTTTACTTCCCCGAAAACGCCGCGGCAACGCGGCGTTTTAAATTTATACGGGTCATATCCTCCGGCAGAGAACTCCTGTGTTCGCCTTTCTGAATGCTTCAAACCGGTCTTCTTCAATGGCAAGACGTATATCCGCCATAAGATGATTGTAAAAATACAGATTATGCAGTACCGAAAGACGGAGAGCAAGCATTTCCTTTGCCTTGAACAGATGCCGGATATAACTTCTCGAATAACGGCGGCAGGTCGGACATCCGCAGTCCTCCTCTATCGGACGCGGGTCTTTTTCATATTTCTGATTCATAATATTCATAGTTCCCTGTTTGGTGAAAAGATGCCCGTGCCTTGCGTTGCGGCTCGGCATAACGCAGTCGAAAAAGTCAATTCCGCGCGCGACAGATTCGATAATATTCTCCGGCGTGCCCACTCCCATAAGATATCTCGGCTTATTTTCCGGCGCATACGGAAGGGTCACGTCAAGTATATGATACATTTCCTCGTGGGTTTCGCCGACGGCAAGTCCGCCGACAGCATAACCGTCAAGGTCAAGTTCAGCTATTTTTTTCATATGCTCTATTCTAAGGTCTTCAAATACGGCGCCCTGATTTATTCCGAATAAAAGCTGATTTTTATTTATCGTGTCGGGCAGGGAATTAAGGCGGTTCATTTCGTTTCTGCACCGCTCAAGCCAGCGATAGGTACGATCGCATGAGTTTTTTACATATTCATACGGCGAGGGTATTTTCACACATTCGTCAAACGCCATTGCGATCGTGGAGGCAAGATTTGACTGGATCTGCATACTTTCTTCCGGCCCCATAAATATTTTTTTGCCGTCTATATGTGAATTAAATGTTACGCCCTCCTCGGTTATACGGCGCAGCGAGGCTAAGGAAAACACCTGAAAACCGCCGCTGTCGGTAAGTATCGGTTTGTCAAAATTCATAAATTTGTGCAGTCCGCCCATTTCTTTTATAAGCGTATCTCCGGGGCGGACATGGAGATGGTATGTGTTGGAGAGTTCCACCTGACAGCCTATTTCCTGTAAATCTTCTGTCGATACCGCCCCTTTTATCGCGGCGATAGTCCCCACATTCATAAATACCGGAGTCTGGATTATTCCGTGCGGAGTATGAAATTCACCGCGCCGCGCAAGCGCGTTTGTATGTAGTAATCTAAACATCTGTTATACCTCACTCTGAAACAATATTCATTTGTTATTATACCCAATTACGGCATAGTTGTCAACAAAAGATTTGTTTTAAATTAAACAAAAGTTTACAGGTCTGTACAAAAAGTTTACATCTGTCTTGACAACTATAAACTTTTGCTGTATAATAACATTTAAAAGCCGGAAAACTTTTCTTAGGGTCTGACAAAGACTCGGTAAGGAGAATATAATGAGTATAAAAACAGATATAGTAATAATCGGAACAGGAGTGAGCGGACTTTTCTGCGCGCTTAATCTTCCGCGGGATAAAAAGATATTTATGATAACAAAGGCGGATATTGAAGAAAGTGATTCCTTTCTGGCGCAGGGGGGGATATGCGTTCTTAAAAGCGAGGATGATTATGAAAGCTATTTTGAGGATACAATGCGCGCCGGACATTATGAAAACGACAAGGAATCAGTCGATATTATGATACGCTCATCAAGGGAAATAGTAAATGACCTGATCGGCTGCGGTGTTGAGTTTGAACGCGGTGAAAACGGGGAATTATTATTTACAAAGGAGGGCGCTCATTCAATACCGAGAATTTTATTTCATAAGGATATAACCGGAAAAGAAATAACTTCTAAACTGCTGGAAAAGGTAAAAAATCTTCCCAATGTGACAATAAAACCACATACTGAAATGCTTGATATTGTGGAAAACAGTGGGGAATGTGCCGGAGTTGTCGTGAAAAATCCTGATGAAAGCCTTGATTTTATAGAGGCGGATTATACTGTCATAGCGTCCGGAGGAATAGGCGGACTTTACACAAATTCCACCAATTTCCCGCATCTGACCGGTGACGCGCTTGCAATAGCCATAAGGCACGGCGTTGAACTCTTGAATATAGATTATATACAGATACATCCCACAACCCTTTATTCAACCAAGCCGGGGCGGAAATTTCTGATATCGGAATCGGTAAGGGGAGAGGGCGCGGTGCTTTACAATGCGGATATGGAACGCTTTGTCGATGAACTTCTGCCGCGCGATCTTGTCACAGAGGCGATAACCGCGCAGATGAAAAAGGACGGCAAACCGTATGTATGGCTTTCGATGAAACCGATACCGAAAGAACAGATACTGTCGCATTTCCCGAATATATATGAATATTGTCTTGCCGAGGGGTATGACGTGACAAAAGATTGTATTCCGGTATCTCCCGGACAGCATTATTTTATGGGCGGAATTAAAGTTGACAAATATTCAAAGACATCTATGCAGCGGCTTTACGCTGTCGGTGAAACGGCGTGCAACGGTGTGCACGGACGGAACAGACTGGCAAGCAATTCACTTCTGGAAAGTCTTGTGTTTGCAAAAAGAGCCGCGAAAGATATTGTATGCGGTTATTCGCCGTCTGATGACGATGTGAAAGTTGATTTAAACGAATATAAAAACTGCGGAGCCGGTTATGCCGGACTGGTTCTTGATGAAATAGAAAAGGAGAAAAACAGACATGGATAATATAACGATGAAAATAAATGCGGATAAACTTATAATGCAGGCTTTAAGCGAGGATATCACAAGCGAGGATATTACCACAAATTCGGTTATGCGCTCTGCCAGCGGCGGAATTGCAGACCTGATATGCAAGCAGGACGGAATTATTTCGGGACTGTGGGTATTCAAGCGCGTGTTTGAGCTTCTTGATGAAAATACCGAGGTCAAATTTAATTTTAACGATTCGGACGCGGTGCATAAAGGGGATATTGTCGGAACAGTCAGAGGCGATATACGCGTGATTTTATCCGGCGAAAGAACAGCCCTCAACTATCTGCAGAGAATGAGCGGTATCGCAACTTATACAAATTCAGTGGCAAAACTTCTTGAAAATACAAAAACAAAACTTCTGGACACAAGAAAAACAACGCCGAATATGAGAATATTTGAAAAATACGCGGTAAAAACCGGCGGCGGATATAATCACCGTTATAATCTGTCTGACGGAATACTTCTGAAGGATAATCATATATCAGCCGCCGGCGGTGTTGAAAAAGCGGTTATGATGGCAAAGGAATATGCGCCTTTTGTAAGAAAAATAGAGGTTGAGGTCGAAACGCTTGATATGGTGAGAGAGGCTGTCGAAGCGGGCGCGGATATAATCATGCTGGATAATATGACGCATGATATGATGAAAGAGGCAATCGGAATAATAGACGGAAGAGCTGAGACCGAATGCAGCGGCAATGTCACTCTTGAGAATGCGGCGGCGCTTGCGGATCTGGGTGTGGATTACATTTCAAGCGGAGCATTGACTCACAGCGCACCTATTCTGGATCTTTCACTTAAAAATCTCCGCACTCTGTAATGTTAAGGAGCTGATGTTCATGACAAAAGGTCAGTTTAGACGCGAGAAAATTTTACAGCTTATAACCGACAGCAGCACTCCGCTTACCGGAACTATGCTCGCAAAAGAGGTATCGGTTTCAAGGCAGATCGTGGTTCAGGATATATCAAAGCTGAAAGATGCCGGATATGACATAATAGCCACAAGCCGCGGCTATATAATCAACCGTCCGGCAAAGGCGGAACGGATTTTTAAGTTTTTTCACAGCGATGAACAGATAAGAGAAGAACTTGAAACAATAGTAGCGCTGGGCGGAGCGGTGAAAGACGTGTTTGTATGGCATAAGATATACGGGAAAATATCCGCCGATATAAATATTGTCACTCAGGAGGATATTGACGAATATATCAGAAATTTCAGAGAAGGACGTTCAAGTCCGCTTAAAAATGTGACATCGGAATATCATTATCATACCGTAACTGCTCCCGATACGGCAGTACTTGATAAGATAGCCGGCGTTCTTGATGAAAAACACTTTTTGGTGCATAATTGATGAAATGCCGGAAACCGGCGTTTTCCTTAATTCGGAGGACAAATACAGTGATACAATACAAAGAACTTAGCGCGGATGAAATAAACCGCGGTTTATTTAAAGATTTTATCCGCCGGCAGGTTGTCGTAAAATGCCGGCGGAAAGTAAACGGGGAATGGATTTTAAAGGATGACCCGTTTACTGACGACTGGACGGAGGAGGATTATATATTCCTTGTTTCCTGCCTGAAAAATACAGTATCCTCCGGCGGTTTTGTATACGGTGCATTTTCCGGCAGCTCTCTCAAAGGATTTGTTTCTGTGGAGGCTGATTTTTTCGGCGGAGAGAATAAATACCTTGATTTGTCAAGTATTCATGTGTCTGAGGATATGCGCCGTACAGGAATAGGGCAGGCTCTTTTTCTTGCGGCAAAAAAATGGGCGAAAGAACATGGGGCGGATAAATTATATATATCTGCTCATTCCGCCGCTGAAACTCAGGCGTTTTATAAAAAAATGGGATGCGCTGACGCGTGTATATACAGTAAAAAGCATATTGAAAAAGAGCCTTATGACTGTCAGCTTGAGTGCGTGCTGTAATCATTTGCTTATCTCAAACAGTTTCGGGCATTCAGATATTTTTTCGGTTTTCCGGTGTATATCGTTATAATAAAAAAGTTCTAACCTTCAAAAAAATATCATATATTTTACCAACCCATTTGTGAGGAGGTAATTTTGTTGAAGGACTATATAGAACAGCGCGCCGTGAAACTGGCGGAATATATAATAGAAAATAACGCGACCGTACGAAAAACAGCGCATGAATTTCATATTTCAAAATCAACGGTTCATAAGGATGTTACTGAACGGCTGATAAAAATCAATCCGGTTCTTGCCGCCGCCGCCCATAAGGTTCTGGACGAAAACAAGGCGGAACGTCATATACGCGGAGGTATGGCGACAAAAGAAAAATACAAACTCAAAAACAAGGACAAATTCCGCTGAAAATCATTCCGGATATCTTCCGGAAACTTGACAAAACTATTACATACATATATAATAATATAAGAGTCTGCCGGATCATCAGGATATATACAGGCAGATATGAAACACTGATTTATCGTGTTGGTGTTTCTGTGATTGACTTAATTAAAAAACAGGGACAGCGCTGCCGGCTGTTTTCCTGTTTAAATGACAAAGGAGATATTTTTATGAATAAAAAAATTATATCGTTTGCCGCTGCTGTTGTTATAGCGGCGACTTCTGCCGCGTCTGTTTACGCAGACCCGAAATCGGCGGCGGAACTTCTTTCAAGACGCACAGCGTATGATGAACACCTTCTTTCTGCGCATACAAAAGATGACGCGCAGACGCTTATTCAGGAAATTGCGTATCTTTTAAGCAGCGATGCCGATATTGCGGCATCTATGCTTGATGACGGCACACAAAAACTGGTGTCATCTTATTTTGATTTATCATACAGCGCAATTAAAAACGATAAATTAAAAGCTGAGGATTACGACAACGCTTATCATTGCCTGAACGCGCTGAAGGGTTTGATTGTGTCAAATATATCAGCAAAAAAACTTTCCTCACGTGAAAGTATGAATATATACATAAATTCGGTTGATTCCATGCAGATTGGTTTTATTGTTGAGCATGAGCAGTATACAAAAGCCAGTGAACTGAAATCGTCATTTCTTGAGGCTGTAAATAAGGATGACAATGCCGTGTCGCTTTCTTATCTTACACAGCTTGCGCTGCATACGGCAGGTTATTATTCGGAGCGTCTGCCGGTTTTTGATGCAAATTCTCTTGAATTTAACAACACATTCACAGATGTAGCGGAGAGCGACTGGTTCTATAATGCCGTTTCTTTCGTATGCTCCATGTCCATATTCAAGGGAGTGTCCGAGACTTCGTTTGAACCGCAGACAACCATGACGCGCGCAATGTTTATAACGGCGCTGAGCAGAACGGAAACCATGCCGGATACAAGTTATGATATTCCATACAGCGATGTTGACGCCGGAAGCTGGTATGCGCAGCCGGTCGGATGGGCTGCCGCAAACGGACTGCTTTCATGGATAGGCGGAAATGAATTTTTGCCGGATCAGCCTATCACGCGCGAGGAAATGGTGCAGACAATATATTTATGTTCAAAAAAATATGATGTAAGCGCTGCGGAACAAAAGGATATCTCAGCTTTTTCCGATTACGCGGTTGTTGCGGCGGATAAAACAGAGGCTTTCAGCTGGGCGTACAGCGCCGGAATAGTAAACGGAAATTCGGACGGCACTCTCAATCCGCTCGGAACGGCAAAAAGATGTGAAGTTGCGCAGATATTTTTAAATCTGTTTAATTTTCTTCAGAAATAAATAATATTAAAAAATCAGGGAATTTTGCACAATTCCCTGATTTTTTGCATCAAATCAATTCCTCTAATGCCTTTTTTAATGAATCTGCCACGGCACCAGCCGGCTCATTCAATAACCTTTTTTTATAAGCATCAGCAATCAGTTTTTTATTGTCATCGTCTATCACATCATACAGCATATTCACAACATTGCATCTTATATGATAATCTTCGCAGTTCAGATACGACAGTATTTTTTCTATATATTTTATATCCTTACTCAGCAGATACATAGTCGCATTACAGGCAATAAGAACCTTTGGCGACCTTTCTTTCATGTAAAAAGTTTTGATTTTTTTCTTCATACCGTCTGAAATATCAAAGTTTCTGATGATACTGTTTATTGTGGCATAGATGTACATTCTCGCGCATTGACTCCGCTCTGTTTTTAATCTGTTCAGCAAGGTTTCAACAATTTTCGCAGAATGAAAACCGCAGAAAGCATCATATGCTTCGCACCGTACGATATAATCTTTATCATAAAAGCGTTCCTGTATCTTTTTTGATATTTCTTCATCATCTATAAATTGTGACAGATATTCTATTGCATCACAGCGTTCTGAGAAATCTTCGCTTTGCAGTTCCTGTATTTTCAGGTTATTCATTAAATCAATCCCTTTTATTTTTTGAGAACTATAACGCGGTTTTTGCGTTAAATCAATTATACACCTCTTTTAAAAATTCAAGATATGTCATACTTCCTTCTTCATCTTTATGCTCAAACTCTCTATGACGCCGACCCTCATCCAGATATATTTCTTCTTTAATATATTTATATCTTGGCTGCTGTAAAAAGCGGTTTATTAAAATCTGCATATTCGTTTTTGAAAGCGGTACATCTAAAGGAATCCAGTAAATCAGGTCTTTTTTTGTTATGATACCGCTTTTTTTAGCATTTTTATAAATTACACACCACTTTCCAAGAAATTAAGCAGAAATAGAACGGGAAGAACTTGAAGAATTA
>CAZLOX010000021.1:0-18343 GCA_964561265.1 uncultured Lachnospiraceae bacterium | reverse complement strand
ACATTTTTGGACGCAGTTCACTATTTTATTTTCTCAAAAACTTGGAAAGTGGTGTCATTATAACATAATCAGTATAAAAAAACAATTCTTTTTTACCGCCGGAATAATCTCACCTTTTTAATGCCGAATTTATCGACGTAAACAATAATATTGCCGTTATTGTCTGTGCGCAGAGTCAGTTCGCTGTATTCTTCAATTCTGTTCATTATCTCTTTTGACGGCAGATTGTAGGTATTGTTTTTCCCAACCGATACCACGCTTATAAGCGGAGAAAGTACTTTTATAAATTCCTCTGATGTGGAAGTTGCAGAACCGTGATGCCCCACTTTAAGCAAATCAATCCGCTGAGCCGGCAATGTTTTCTTTTCGTCTGCCATACCGCCTGTGAATAAAATTTCCGATTCCTCCGCGTCTGTATACAATAATTTTTTCTCGCCGTTTTCACTCATATCACCCATAAACAAAGCGTCAAATTCACCGTATGATACCTGCGCCGCAATTGATGTATCGTTAAGGTCGGATGCGTCAAGCAGTTCATCATCAGGCAGCAGGACTTTTATTTTCAGTCCGGACGGATAGTCTATATTCAGTCCGGCTTTTGCATATATTACTTCACAGCCGGCGTTATACGCGGCTTCTTCGAGTTTCTGCCTGTATTCATTATCTTCGCCGCAGTCCGGCATAACAATTCTGTTTACATCAAGTACAGACAGCACATCAATAATTCCGTCGCAATGGTCTTTATGATAATGTGAAACAATAACGGTATCAATACATCTGCCCGTTACCGCCTCTATATACGGCACCACTACCGCCTCTCCGACTTTATAATCCGAATATACAGCGCTGCCTCCGCCGTCAATGAGGATATTTTCTTTTCCCTTCACCTCAATAAACGCGCTGTCACCCTGTCCGACATTGATAAAATGCACGCGCATTTTTCCGTACTGCATACAATAATCCGCGCTCATTATAATAATGAACACTGCGGCAAATATACGCAAAATCATATACATATCTGTTTTATCCTCTTTCTCCGCTTTAAGCCATAACATATAAACAATCATAAAAAATGTTATCATCAGCAGGAGTGACGGATTTGAGAGAGTTATATTGTTGAATGGAAGTGAGGATACCAAATCAACGATATGCCTTATGACAAAAAGTATAAAAATCATAACCTGATACAATATCGGCGCAGTATGTACAGTTGTCAGCAGAATGATTACAACCGGCATAATAATCAGGGCTGCATATACCAGCGGCGGAAAAATAAGCGAGTATATCAGTGTGTACGCTGAAATGCTGTTGTAGTAATACGCATAAAGCGGAATAAGTGAAAATGTGCATATCAGCCATATTGAAAATGATTTCCGCAGGTATGAATTTTTGATGAAACGGTATAAAAATTTGTTTATATGCTCTCTGAACAGGCAGAGCATAATACAGGAAGAAACGGACAGCACAAATCCTCCGCTGAACAGCAGCAGCGGCTTAAAGAGAAGTATAATAAATACTCCGGCAGAGATCGCATCAGGGCGGTATAAATAGCCGTATTTTCGCTTGTATAACATAAACACAATAAAGAAAACGCCGTTTCTGATAAATGACGGATGATTATGATTGAAAAGCATTAAAATAACAATAAAAACTGCCGTTATGATATTGCTGTATTTTTTCGGAATAACGAGGCGGACGCTTATAAATTCAATAACGGCAGTCAGAATAAGTATATTCAGATATGCCGAGCGCAGAAAGCGCATTGCGCCGGATGTGTTCATTTTCTGTTTGAATTCACCGCGCATGGAATGATAATCACCGAATAAAATGATACGCAGGAGTGCCGCGCTGTCGGAAGTGAAATAACGGTTTATAGTATTGGTAATGCTGACTTTTGCCATATTGAAAGCGTCATACAGTGATGATGGAAATTTATTTTTACGTACTATTTCCATACAGCCGTCCTCTGCAAAAATCTTATATGAGATATTCTTTATTTTATACTGCATTCTGCTGTCGTATCCGACAGAATTGGATCTTTCATCAAATTCCTTCAAAAATCCCGAAACCCGCACCGTAAGTCCGTATGCAAACTCTCCCTCAGCAGAAATCTGTATCTTATCATTAACAGCGCAGATTTCATCCTTATATTCTACTATGTCAGCATCAATTATAAACTTTGATATTCCCGTTTCAGGATTATATTCCGGAATCTCGCACATTCTGCCTGTAACTGTGATATATGACTGACTCCAGCGGTTAAAATCAGAGAATATATCGTTATAGGAAATATAATAAGCCGCGTTTCCGGCAAGGAAAGAAAGTATCAAAAGAGATAATGAAGCGGAAAATTTCTTTGAGCATATCTGTTTTACAGACGCAAAAATAAACAAAAAAATCACAACAAATACAGATATAGAAAAATCAAGAATATGCAGAGCAATAATTCCTGCGATATATGCAATAAGTACATACATCAGTGGAATTTTCAACCCCTCACCGCCTTTTCTGATTTTCATATTTAATTTTATCATATTTTTGTGTAAAATGCAATTATAAAATAAAAAATATACTGCAAAATTTTAATATAATATTATTGAAAAGAGCAGCTGAAATATGATATAATATTAAATAGATTTAATCAAAATAAATAACTGTCAATAGAGAGGATATGAAATTATGAAAAAAAGTATAAAAAAAACAATCGGCGCTGTACTGACTGCGGCGTTAATCACAGCATCTTTTTCGACGGCTGCTTTAGCGGAGACGTCGTATAGTTACAAAATTTCAGTAAAGGTTTCTGGCAACGTACTTAATGCCGTTGTTTCAGCTACTACTGAGAAGAAGGATGTAAACTGCTATATAGCGGAATACAATGAATCAGGCGAACTTATCAGCATAAGTAAAAACAGTGATATTCATTCAGGCGAAAATAACTTTGAACAGACTTTAAATAAGGGAACAAGCGAGGTAAATGTATTTTTATGGGATGAAATGAAGCCAATTACAAAAAAACTGACCATTTCCCTTGCGGAGGACTGATAGAAAGGGATATAAATTTATGACAAGAAATATAAAAAAGGCAATCAGCGCTGTACTGACTGCGGCAGTAAGCACAGCACATATTCCATCAACAGTTTTGGCGCAGCAGTATAGCTACATAGTTTCAGCAAATATTGCTGACGGTGTACTCAATACAGTTGTTTCAGCCAGCAGCGAAGTTAAAGAGGTAAGCTGCTATATAGCGGAATACAGCGAATCAGGCGAACTTATCAGTATAAGCAAAAACATTGAAATTCATTCAGGTGAAAATACCTTTGAGCAGATTTTAAATAAAGAAACATACAAGATAAGCGTATTTTTATGGAATGAAATGCAGCCGATTACAGAGAAACTGACTCTTTTCACTTACGCAGAACCGGCAGAATCGGCTCAGCCGACTGAATCAGTACCGTCTGCCGAACCAACACTGACTCCCGAACCAACGGCTGATGTTTCAGTAACTCCGCCTGTACCGAGCGATAAGCCGGAAAAAACATCAACAGTAACAATTCAGTTTGTTGATGAGGAAAATAACAAACTGAAGGATGATATGGTTTTCAGCGAAACATATCAGGAGGGAGATATTTATACCGTTCCCGAATCCTTAAAAAATCAGTTTGCTGTTAAAACTGACGACGGACTGTATAATTTGTATGAATTTAACGAGGGAACGTCACAGCAAAGCACGCCGTTTGCAGATGAAATAACGCTGAAACTGACATTTAACAGCGGTGTACAGTATAACTATTATGAAGATTTTGAAAATTACACTGTTGTGCAAAGCGACTGGAAACTCGGAGATAAAAGTCCGTATCCTGCCGTTGAAACCAGTCATACAAAATATTTAAAACATACGACAACCACAACCTCTACCGGTACATATACCAATTTCAAAGAACCGGTGGACACGACCGAAAAGATTGCTGAAATAACGGCAGATGTGATGTTTACCAAGCCGACAGACGCAAAACTCGGACAGTTTGCCATAAGCAATACCGACCCGGCGTTCAGCTCCGGTAAGATACACTGGGGCGTGGAAAATTCAGCCGGTCATATCCTTGTAATGCAGTACAGTGAAGGAAAAACTTTCAAAATAAATAACACCGATATAACTGATATATGCGAAGCGGACAAATGGCTGAATATTAAGGCAGAGGCGAATTTCAGCACAAAGAAAATAAATATTACCGTTACCAATGAAAGCGGAAAGTCAAAGACATTTGAGGACAGTTTTTTCAGTTCAAGCGTTAAAAGCAACATAGGCTCAATATATCTGCGTTCGCCAAGCACTAACGGAACTGTGAATGTTGATAATCTGGCTGTCAGAATAACCGGCAATGCAGGCCCCGTTGAACCGAATGTTAAAAGTCCGCTCAACTCAAAATCTGTATACGCGTTCGGCGACAGTATTGTGTATGGTCACAATGCGCCGGCACAGTCGTTTATGCGTCTGATTGCCGATGATTACAGTATGGATCTGAATATGATGGCAAAGAACGGAGCTACAATTATGCAGAGCAGCAACCATATATTGACTCAGATTAAAAACGCGCCGTCTGATGCTCCGGATTTTATCGTATTTGAGGGATATACAAACGACGCATACGGCAGTGCGGAATCAGATCCGGAATTTAATCCGAACGGCACAAACCGCGACGTTACAGCTTGTTACGGCGAAATAACTCCGGAAAACACCGAAACTTTTGACACAAACACTTTCTGCGGTTCGTTTGAAAATACGATCTATACGATGAAACAGAAATGGCCGGAAAGCAAGCTCGTATTTGTGACCATTCATAAATCGGGCGCGCGGAACTTTGATATTCAGACAAAACTACATGAACTGACACTGCAAATGTGTGAAAAGTGGGATGTGGAAGTTGTTGATATGTTCAGTGACAGCGCGCTTGATACAAGAGATGCGGGGCAGATGTCAAAATATATGATAGGCGGTAAGGGTTCACATCCGAATGTGACAGCGTGCAGAGAATTTTATATTCCGGCAATTGTCGGAAAACTGGAATCTATGTGTGATACAGAGTGAGGAATATATATGAATATCAAAAAGCTTGATTATGACTTTTCAGTATGCAAAGTGACAGATTATTCACAGATTGATTTAACATCATCCGGAGAATATTATTTCATTGGCAAAACCGAGCAGGAAAACTCATTGGTCTGCCCAAGCGATAAAGTGCCGGACAATACAACCGAATGTGACAGCGGGTGGAAAGCGTTCAGAATTGATGAAACTCTGGATTTTTCCCTTATAGGAATACTCGCAAAAATCTCATCTTTGCTTGCTGATAATAATATCGGGATTTTTGCCGTTTCAACATACAATACCGATTATGTTTTCGTAAAAAAAGAAAATTTTGACAAAGCATTGAAGATTTTATCCGAAAATGATTACAATGTAATTTAGAAAAGGAGCAAATCTACTATGATAATCGAAACGGAACGTCTGTATATGCGTAATATGGATCAATCGGACTTTACAGCCTTATGCAGAATTTTACAGGATGATAAGGCTATGTATGCCTATGAAGGCAGCTTCAGTGATACAGAAGTGCAGGAATGGCTCGACAGACAGATCGAACGATATAAAAAATGGGGATTTGGTTTATGGGCAGTTGTTCTGAAAGAAAATAATGAAATGATAGGACAGTGCGGTCTGACAATGCAGCCTTGGAAAGAAAAAGAGGTTCTTGAAATAGGATACCTTTTTCAGCCGGCATACTGGCATAAAGGATATGCAGCAGAGTCTGCCGCAGCGTGCAGAAACTATGCTTTTGAGCGGCTTAATGCTGATGAAGTCTGCTCTATAATCAGAGATACAAACACAGCCTCTCAGAATGTGGCTCTCAGAATCGACATGAGTTTAAAAGATAAATGGGTAAAACATTACCGCGGTGTGGATATGCCGCATTACAGATATGTTATTGAACGATAACATAAAAACCGGCTGCAATATGCCGGTTTTTTTATTCCGGTTTTTTAAAGTCAATAAATCAAACCAAAAAAGCCTTTCCGGCAAAATAAGTTTACCGGAAAGACTTTGATATTCATGCTGTAATTTTAAGCTGTCAGTTTTTCAGCAAAACGCTGCAATATAGCCGCAACCTCAGCACGCGTCGCGCTCTCCTTCGGAGCGAATAATCCTGTTTCGCGTCCGCTTACAAGACCAATCTGCTGAGCTGTATAAACAGCATCCACAGCCCAATCACTGATATCCGCATCGTCAGGGAATACCTGAGCTTCAACATCTGTCAGCTCAGATAAATCCACGCCGCAGAGATTAGCAAAATTTATTGTCATAACGGCGATCTGCTCTCTTGTGACAGGATCTGACGGGCCGAATTTGTTGTCGCCTATTCCGTTTACAAGCCCTGTTCCGCCTGCCCATGACGCCGCGTCATAATACCACGCATTTTCATCAACATCGTCAAATGCCATCGGAGTATCACACGGTATCTCAAACGCCGGATCTATCTTTTCACCGAAACGTTTCAATACAGTAACATACATAGCGCGTGTCATTGAAGCCTTAGGCTCAAATGTTGTTTCGGATGTTCCCTGGAACAAGCCGGTTTCTGTCACATATGCAATAACATCTGCTGCCCAGTAATCAGATTCAACATCGTCAAATAGCGGTTGTTTTGTATCAGTAACATCGTTTTCATCAGGCACCGCTGTTGCTGACGGTTCTTCTGTTGCGGACGGCACTTCCGTTGCGGACGGCGATGTTGCAGGCGCTGCCGTTGAACGGACGCTGCTGCCGCCGCCTCCGCCGCCTCCGCCACCGCCTGTGCTCGGTCTTTTTGTGGGCTTAGGAGTTACAGTGTCTGATTCGGAAAGTTCCACTGCAGCATCTTCATAAGTTACAGAACGCATAGAGCGGTCTACCAATGTGAGTTCCGCTTTATCCGGAACATGCATCTCTTTATCCGATGAAATGAACGTAAAATCTATCTCTTCACTTCCATCCATCAGATTTGTTGAGTCGATATATATTGTTACAGTATTGTCAGACTCATCTGTTTTTACAACGCTGTAAGCTTTGCTGTCGTTCGGAGATAATGTATATTCCGCGCTGCTATCCATTTTAAATGTAATCTGCGCGGAATAAATCATAATTCCGACATCCTTCAGATTTATCTGCGCGTGCTTTTTTGCTGTATCCGTTGTAACGGATATTGTCGGCGCGTCTGCGGCGCGAACAATCACGCCGCATGACAGAACCATGCAAATTACACAGGTAAATGCTATCATCTTTGATAAAATATATTTCATCCGTTTTCACCTCATTCAAGAATAATTTCAGGCATTGCGTCATCGGACGGAGAATCAATCCAGATTGTGTCACTTGACAAACGCTTGCTGTCAGCGCTTTCCGCCGTATCTGTGCGGTAAAGCTCAGCTTTGATCTGAGCCGGCAGCGCACTATTTGCGGAACAGTTGCTTACATCACCTTGAAGTTCAATTTCCTTCTGTGTATCAGGAACGAATATAAATATACCATCGCTTATATCACTTACTTCTCCGTCCTCCGGAATTTCCGCAAACAACAGACTGTATCCGGATATTGCACGTTCTGTTTCGGTCTGTTCGTTTGTTTCGGAGTCAACGGTTATGAATTTTCCGTTAATCTGAACAGTGTTGTACATAGGATCGCCGCGGTATGTTCCGGTTATAATCAATGTACCTGCCGCAATCACATCCTCTTCGCCGTCACCGTATACATAATCATCACGCAGACGTCCGACCGTCGCGTCCGGATTAAATTCAATATTATCTCCGGCATAGCTTATGAAGGCAACCTCCGCGTCCTCCGGAATACCGGTAATATTGATTTCAACCGCGTCATATGTCCATATACGCGTATCATCTGCCGATGTTTTCGGCTTATTGAAATATGTTACATAATAATTTGCGTCTGGTGTTTCATTCTTAGTGAAATCGCCTGCTTTAGCAGTGATAAATTCATCGCTGTCCTCTTGTTTTACGGATACTTCAAATTCGCCTTCTTCCGGAGCGTTTGTGATTTTAAGACCGGAAATTGCTGTTTCTTCGCTCATAATCACATTTATTGAACCATCTTCATTTCTTGTCATTTCATACTTACCGGCATCAACTGTGCTGACATATGAAATACGCACCTGTCCCGCGTCTGCGGCTTCGCCTATTTTATTTCCAAGTTTGTCAATTGCCTGTATTTTATAAGCAAACGCCTTATTATTTGCAGAACCGATTATATCCGTATATGAGGATGATGTGGTAAATGCAATTGATACGCCGTTTCTCATAATTTCATATCCCAGAACAGTGTCCGGATCTGCTGTTGTTGAGAATGTAAGATTTACCTGTTTCTCATTTTCGCTGTCGAGTTCAGCAAGAGCGGTGGTTTCACCTTCTCCGGCTGCGCCGCTGTTTAAGCGGTAACGTCTTGAATTGTCATTGAGGTAATGAATACTTCTTGTTTCTTCCGGATAGCTGCTGAGTGTTGCTTTTGTGCTGTCACTCAGTGTCATGCCCCAGCGTTCAAAAAATTCTGTCAGGTTTTTGTTCGCTACTTTACTTGCGGTCAAAGCGAAACGTTCATCGCCTGATACTCCCGATATTCCGCCCTTCTTCCATTCCTTAAAGAAACGGTTATAGAAATCCATCGGATTATCGCCGTCATCATATGCAAGATGCAGCTGCCAGTACATACCAAGCTGTACAAATACATCATTCGACATACCCGGACGTCCTACTGCCACCTTGTTATAGACTGCCTTATATTTATTGCTGTTTTCCAAACGCGACTTCAGCGTATTCTGTTTTCCGTCGTAAGTCTGCGCCATAAGTGAATATATGTTGTTTGTAATTTCAGCTTTGCCGAGTTTATCCATATTATGTCCGATCTCATGAGCAATACCCCATCCGAAAATGTTGTTTGAATTTGCTCCTTCACTCAGCATTGAAACCGGTTTTCCGCATACCATACCGGAGCAGGAACCGTAACCTATTCCTATATGACTTCCTGCCGCATACATGAATGCGTTTCCGAACATACGCATATAACGTATATTCTGTCTGCTTTCCATATCGCTGTTTTCCAGAGTATTGTCGATACCCTGTGTGGTGTTGACTACGTGCATTAAATCTTCCCATGCGAGAACATTATTATACAACGTTTCAACAGATTCGCTATTGTCCGCGCCTGTGGGCTTAATTCCGGACAATACTTTGTCTGCCGGAATTGAAAGCAGTACGTTAGGCATCGAAATCTCTGTTGAGTTTGCTATTCTCAGAGATATATTGTTTTTATTCAAAGAATTTACGTAAGGTGCAAGTTCCTCAACATAAGCGCTTATACGTTCTCTTCTTTCAGACTCGCTTATTTTGTACCAGTCCGCAAGTTCCAATACAGGAATTTTTGTTGCGCCCTGTCTTACCTGGAGAGCTATTTCTTCCGGCTTGGAGCCTGAATATCTGAGATACAGCGCGCCGCCGCGTTCGCTTGTCTGTGTGCCTATTTTCGGAATTTCAATTGTATTTCTGCCGTTCTGCAGAGCGGTTCCGCCTCCCTGCCATGCGTTTGCTTCGGCATAATACTGAGTCGGAACAACATATACCGATTCACCTTCCGGAATATGCGCGTAAATAGTCACTTTTGTCTGAGCAAATTTGTTTCTTTCAGCATAATCTGTTGCATATGCAACAACGCCGAGAGGCTGTAAATCGCTGGCCGACTGAGAATATTTTGATCCGTCTTTGCCTGCGTTTCTTGATTCCACACCTATTTTCACGGTTCCGACAGCGTCCGTGTTTCCGTCAAGCAGATTTTCGGCAAGATCAAGTTCGTCAAGAAGGATATCCTTGTCAACATAATACCCGTTTGCGTCATTTGCCTGTGCGCGTAAAGATTCAATTTGTTTCTTTGTCGCTGCCGCATCTGCCTTTGCAGATTCTGAAAGTTCCGTATAAATATCATTTGCAAACAATGCTCTTACGTCAGAGGCAAGATTGTCGGATTCATAGAATACTGCTTCTGAAAGGCTTACCGCTGTCGGCGAACCTGCCCATTGAGCAACCGCTACTGCAAGTTTCTTTACTTTTGTTTTTTCAAACGGTAAAATCATATATCCGGATACATTTGAATTGATCGGGATAGTCTTGCCTGATACAAGGTTTTTCTGGTTGCCTTCCTCATCCCACACTGTAATGGAATATTTTTCAAGACTCTTACGGTAATTTCCGTCCAGTCTCGGAACATATACCATATAATTCATTTCTTTTGCTTCTTTGAATGTAAAGGTAAACTGCATACTTTCCCAGAACACACGGGCAGTCCAATGAGTTCCGTAATCTCCATCGGCTACATTCCATACATTAAAGCCGTTCGGATATTGATTTTTATCGACATTGCCCGGACTGGCCATCTTAACGTCTTCTATATTGGATTTGTCTATCATATGAAGAGTAGGAATCTTCGGAGGTTCCACAACGTTCTTGTGAGGAATACCCTCTGCTATGTCGGATCTCGGACCTTCGCCTATATCATTGCCGGCGATAATATACAGCAGATATTCCTTATCATTGATCAGGTCACCGATAGAAACATTTGTCGATGTGATCTTATCTCCGTACTGAATATAATCCGCGGCATCCTTTTCTTTATAGAATACCTTATAATACACAGCATTCTCTGTCTTTTTCCATGATACCGAAAGAGCGCCGTCCATTGGTTTTATAGTTACCATATCGGGTTTCAGCGGTTTTGCGTTAGGCTGCGGAATTGCCGTGACAACGTCAGAACGCGAACCTTCCCATCCGTCGCTTATAGGAACTACTGTAAAGTAGTATGTTTTTAAATTTTCCAGACCTGAAACAAGCGCTGAATTGGTATCTACCGTAATCTGTGAATTATACACGCCGTTTTTAAGTCCGTAATAAACCGTATATCCGGTTATATTCGGGAATTCGTTCCATGTAAGCTGTACGCTTTCATTTTTCGGAACGGCTTTTACATTTTTAACGCTCAGATTCTGCGGTTTCGGATTTTCCGGAACAATATCCTTGAGGAACTGAATTTCCTGAACTACCGCAAATGTCGGCTTTCCGTCCTCGCCTACAACTTTTTCTACATTGATTACAATCTTTTTAACTGCTACCCGTTTTCCAAGAGAGATAACAACGCTTGATGTGCCTTCGCGTGCAGACAGCAAATCCACTCCGTCCGGAACTGAATTATCAAACGAAACTTCCTCGGTTACTTCTCTGCCGTTTTCTACATATGTAATGATTGCTGTACCTGCTGTAAGCGCTCCGGTCGTTGAGGGAGAAATAATTTCTATCTGTTCCATTTCAGTCGTTTTGCTGAATTCAATCGGAATTGAAATATCCGCACCCTCTTCTTTTGCGCTTAATGTAACAGTTGATGTGTTATTTTCAGCAAATATATCGCTTATGTTTCCTTCAACATTCACTTCCTCACTGATTTTATCCATATCAACTGCCTTCTGCGCAATCAGCGCCGAATCAAATACCTGTATATCTCCATCGGAAGTTATCTGATGATTGACATATGCAAGATCAGCAATATTGATTTTGCCGTCGCCGTTCAGATCGTATAATGACAGACTTTCGCTGTCGGTGTTTCCGAGCGCGTCAGATACAAGAGTACGGTCTGTTTTGTTTACTTTGCCGTCCTTATTCACATCGCCGATAGAAAAGGTTTTATCTCCCGTACCGAGTACAACGTGCTTTGAATAATCATTAAGTTTTATTGACGGTGTTTTATACTGTGTATAGCTGTCGCCTTCAAATGCAAAACTGTAATTTCCGAGAGCAAGATCTGAAATATCAATATCAAAATATCCTATTTCACTCTCATTAGTCATTTCCGTTCCGTCGGTATTTCTTTTTACAACTGATGCTTTACTGCTGATTTCTCCGGTAATGTCACCATTGAACGGGATTTCGCCGATAGCATTGCCGTCCTTGTACATTGTAACGTTTATGTTTTGTTCGTTTACTTTGTCAATACGCTGCGGGTAATCAAAGCGCAGAGTTGCTTTTATGCTGCCGGTTACGTCGTTGTTCTGATTGTTCGCTGCAAAACCGTTCATCGGCAGTGCAGAAGCAGCAATCGCCGCGCACAGCAAGGCGGAAATTATTTTTTTTACTTTCACAATGATCCTCCTATTCTTTTATTCGCACTGTGGTCTGTCTGATATCAACCTCTTCAATATAAGCTGATTTTCGCAGCAATATTACCAGCGGTTATCTGTGCAGACATCAAACGCACAGCTGGAATGTATTAGTGTTTACTTTATTATTATATGCATATTATCCAAAATATGCTGGCTGGATATTTTGCAGTGAATAATAAAGCAGATAGATTTTATTATATCATACATAATCTGAAATTTCAAGTCTTTTATCAAATTTATCCGGATACAATATTTACTTTTTTATATGCTGAAATCACAGCGATCTGCCCTGTCATTGCCGACAGACGTTAAAAAATAAAAAGCGGAGAACTCTTTTCGTATCTCCGCTTCTCATTTTATTTAAACTCTGTATTTCCGCTATAACTTACAGCAAGAATTTTTTCAGCACATTCATAAATACTTCCATATCCAAAGGTTTGGCTATATGCGCATTCATACCGTTTTTAACGGCGGCTTCCTTATCTTCTTCCAGTGCATTCGCCGTCATTGCGATAATGGGCAGCGTTGTTACATCGTTCCTGTGCATACTTCTGATAGTACGCGTCGCCTCATAGCCGTTCATTATCGGCATCTGCACATCCATCAGAACTACATCATAATAATTTTCCTCAGACTGTTTAACCATCGCAACAGCGTCTGTACCGTCGGGCGCTGTTTCTACATCAAAACCCGCCTCTGTCAGAATAAGCTCGGCAATTTCACGGTTCAGTTCGTTGTCCTCCACCAGCAGAACACGTTTTCCGCTGAAATCTGCCAGACTCCATGCCGAATCGCTCTCCTTACTGCCGATGCTATTCACCGTAATCAGTGCGGACTTCAAATCAGACATAAAGAGCGGTTTTGCGCAAAATGCCGTAACTCCCGCCTCGCGCGCTTCATTCTCTATATCAGCCCAGTCATATGCGGTAAGAATTATAATCGGGGCGTCTTTATCGACTATACTGCGTATTTTCCGCACCGTTTCAATTCCGTTAAGCTCCGGCATATGCCAGTCTAATATGTATGTATGATATGAATCATTGTCATCATGTGCGATCTGCGCGCGGTATACCGCCTCTCTGCCGGATGTCGTCCATTCGGCGCGCATTCCTATCTGCGTAAGCATCCTGCTCACACTGTCGCACACATGACAATCATTATCAACAACCAAGGCACGCATTCCGCTCAGTTCCTGAATAAATTGTTCACTCTCCCCGGTATCCTGAAGTTTGAACGATAATTCAACCGTAAATGTACTTCCCTCGCCAAGCTCACTTTCCACCGAAATAGTACCGTTCATCATTTCGATAATATTCCTCGTAATGGCCATACCCAGTCCGGTACCTTCGATACCGCTTATTGTAGTTGTGGATTCACGTTCAAACGGTTCAAATATATGCTCCTGAAATTCCTTTGACATACCTATGCCTGTATCTTTTACAATAAATACATACTCGCCATAGCCATGACGGAAACTTGGCTTCTGAATAATCCTGAATGAAAGACTTCCCTTTGCAGGCGTGTATTTAACCGCATTGCTCAGCAGATTGATAAATACCTGCGTCAGTTTCAGCGGGTCTGCTATTATATTTTCGTTAGATACTTCAATAGTGTCGATAGACAAATGCAGCTGCTTTGCCTTTACCTGCGACTGAATAATATCAAGCAGATTATGTACAATCTCCGATATGTTACACTCCTGCTCCTTAATCTGCACCTTTCCGCTCTCTATTCTGCTCATATCAAGAATATCATTGATAAGACTCAGCAGATGATTACTTGAGGACAGCACCTTCTGCAGAGAATCCATAACTCTGTCTTTGTTGTCTATATGATTTACCGCAATTGTGGCAAATCCTATAATAGCATTCATAGGTGTACGGATATCATGCGACATATTCGAGAGAAATGTCGTCTTTGCCATATTTGCATGCTGCGCCTGCATAAGCGCCTCCTGCAATGCTTTTGTATGATTTCTCTGCTGTGTGACCTGCTCCGTAATATCCTTCGATATTGCCATAACCATAATATCCCCGTTTTCCCCGTCACGGGTCATAACAAAGGACTGGCGCACACACATAATATCATTTTCCGAATTTTTTCCCCAATACTCAACCGTAACCTCGGCTTCACCCTGTTCAAAACATTCTTTTAAATATTCAGGATTTACCATTTTTTCATAAGTTTCTGCAGATTCATCAAGTATGAAGTTCTTTGCTCTTGCCATCCACTCGGAAACTTTACACGGGGCACTAAGCCCTACACTTTCCAGCAGCGAAACTGTTTTATTATCAATAATACGCACAATATCATTCTCTATGAGATCCCTGCTCAGATTAAATTCATACGTGCAGAATGCGCTTGACGATATAGCCACGCTGTACTGTCTTTCCTTACGGTTTGCAACCAGCATATCAGCCTGATATTTAAGTTCTTTTTCTTTTACTTCGTTAATATCCTGTCTTGTAAACAACACCTTTACGGCTCTGCCGTTCTTTCTTTCAAGGCATATAATATTGATATGCTCCCAGCCGACACCGTGTTTATTTTTCATATGGCACTCAAAACGTATATCTTTATGATCATCCAGAGCCGCAATAAGCGCATCACGTTCAATCTGTGCGGCAAATTCAAGACGATCGCTGTCCTCCGTAAAAAGAGAACACAGATATTTTGTCAGCATATTATAGTCACCGCTCGCCTCAAGTCCGCTGTCCTCGGGCTTTGTTCCTTCCAGATACTGATAGGTGTTTGTTTCAAAATCAATCATCGCAAAACGCGAAAACAAAGTATTTACTCCGTTGATGATATATCCCATTTCAATATTCTCCTGCCGCAGAATTTTCTTTTCATGTCCGGCTCTCAGAAGCATAATTATAATATAAACTATAAATAATCCTATCAAAATGCTTTCTAATTTTATTCCGATAAGATTTTCCATTCTTGCCATATTTCGCGTTATACTTTCGGGAAAGGTCTGTACCAGAACAAAGTTATTTGTTTCAAGATATCTTACGCAGATATTGTCGGTATTGTTTTCGTCACTGCATATAAAAGAGCCTTCTCCGCCGTTTTCAAAGACATCGCTTGTAAGTGCGGCAGTATATTTGTCAATCATATCATTATCAAGCAAAAAATCAATCAGGTTTCCCGTATGATTATATGAATCAGAGCAGGCAATTACTCTTTTATCCGGCATACACAAATGCACTGATGCCGCCTCTCCGAAATAGGTGACAGCAAGCATATCTTTCATATATTGATCCGCAAAATACGCCCCTCTGAGTACCCCGATAATCTCTCCCTGATATTCTACCGGAGCATAAAAACACAGCATTATCCCGTCATAAAAAGCGGAATCAAACACTACGGATATTCCGGATTTGCCTTTAATACCATTAATATAAAAATCACGTCCGCTCGCGTCGGAAACAGCGCCGTCCACATTATGGTCTATACCGTTAATGTCGGTAAACAGCATTGTATCAAAGATAGACTGCTCATTCATTGTATTCAGTTCTTCCGCGGTAATTTCCGGACTATCAAGGCTTTCGCCAATGAAATATGTATAAGTTCCTATAAGATTAAGGGCATTATTCAGCTCTTCATCTATTCTTTCAGCCGCCTGCCGCGCCGAATCTTCGGCATAAACCTTATTCCGGTTCTCCATTCTGTTGTTATTCTGAACAGTATACCAACGAAATAACAGCACAATTGCAAACATAAGCAGCAGAATATATGCAATCGGCTGCAGCGATCTTCTTACTCTCATAAATTTCCCCTCCGACGCAGAATATTAAAAATCAAGAATATTTCAACAGACTTATTATAGCATATTATGCAGGTAAAATCAATAGCTTTATTTCAAAAGCATAAAAAGACTTACTGTCAGAGCAAAAAAACCGGCATATCGCCTAAAGCGATATGCCGGTTCTGTAAATATCAGGATATATTATTCTTCAGTATTATCTGTTGCCTTATCTGCGCTTATAATTTCAACAAGCGTTTTAACTATACCCTGAGCTTCTTTTGTATCACCATAACCTTTAATCATAAGTTCGGCTGCCTTTGTGCCATTTGAATAATGGTTGTGATCTCCGAAGCATGATATAATTTCCTGAGCAGCTGCATCCTTATCATTTGCCGCTGCTACATACGCGTTAAACGCAGCGTCTGCCATTTTACCGATATCAACGAATCCAACTATTTTTTCATCATATTTTTCTCCGCCTACAGTTGTTCTTTCTGCATAAATCTTGCGGACAGTTACATCATAAGAATCTCTTCTGTATGAGTCAAATGTATGAGTTGCACTGTTGTAACCGCTTTCATATCCACCTACTGCTCCGTGCGGTGTATATGAGTTAAGGATAATTTTAGCTCCCAATTTCTCACAGGCATCAATGTAATAATTGAAGCTTTCTTCAAACCTATTGTCCGTACCATTTGTACCCATACACCCAATCATTACATAATCTCCAGGGCAGATATTTGTCAAAACTTTTCCTGTAAATTCTCCGCCTGTATAGTATGTGTTAAGATTTTTACCGCCGCGTCCACTATTCGAGAATGTTGCAAGCGCTGATAAGTCAGTATAAGTTCCATAATCACGAGCCATTACATAAGCCCATGAGCCGTTGTTTGCGATAGTAGAGTCACCGACTGTAAAGATATTCGGTTTCAGTCCTGGCGCCTTATCAGCTGCCTTTTCAATTACTATTGAAGAAACATTAGCATTTGAGAAGGTTATATCAAGAACATCATCTATAACAGGAATCAATAAATTGCCGTCGGCATCTTTCTGAATCTGGTCACTTGCAAGATCAAAACCTGCAAGACTATCACTGTACTTTTCTGCCGCAGCTCCGCCTGTATACTTTATAGCAACCTTATAAACCTTGCCTTCAGGAACTTTAGCCTTGAAAGTAAAGCTTCCTGTAAGATTGTCTTTGTCCGGATCTTCTTCGTCCGCAGTACCGCCGGCTGTTGCTGAGCCTTCTATACCATAGCCTGTCTTGTCATCATATGCAGTTGATGCTGTTACTGCTGTGTAACCTTCAACAACAGCGCCGTCATCACCTGAACCGAAGTCAAATGCAAGACCGTGAATTGTTACCTTAACAGCTCTTGAAATAGTTTCATCATTGCGGTTTTTACCTGTTGCGCGTATGTAAAGAACTGTTGCTGACGCTTCATTGCTTACCGAAAGAGTAGCTGTTTCAGCATTAAATGTAATACCCTTCGGCAATGTTTCAAGCGGATTTGTATTATTCTTGTCATAAACAGCATAGGTTACAGGTCCCGGAGTTTTGTCGGAAATATCTTCTCCTTCTTCTGCCGCAAATACAACCTCTGCCTTATATTCATAAGTTTCAGTTTTTTCTTCCAGAGGAATTGATATGCTTGCCGTTGACTTTGTAAACTGAACGCTGTCCTGTGAAGCTGTCAGCATTACTTTTATCGTCGCTTTCTTTCCGCCTATTGTGACATTTATAGGCAGTTCTCCGGATGGCGCTCCGTTTTTAACCGTCAATGTTGCTATGTGCGAATTGTCTTTATCAGGTGTGATCTCAAGAGCAGACTTATCGGCTACACTGTCGTCAATTTCCCATGCTGCCGTTCCTATCATATCATATCCCTCAGCTGACAATGCAGTAGCTGTAAGAGTTGTTGTTACAGCGGTATCATCTTTAGGAATTGAGAGAGTTTCATCTGCAACTGTTATAGTAAAGTTATCAGTAATCTGAGGAACATACATCTTTACATTGTTGAAATCCAGTTCGCCCTGCGCATTGTCAGGTGTTCTGTAGCACAGATAAGTCGGCGCTGTAGCACCTGCGTTTGTAAATCCAACTGTATCCGATGAACCGAGGAGGTTGCCTTCCATATCATAAACCTTTGCATAGCAAAGTTTTGATGTCACATCAGCCGACGCTACAATCTTATACCATTTACCAGCCACAGCATCCGCTATCTTTGAACCGTTTATATTCAGTTCTGTTCCTGTAAATTTAACCGTGAAGGATGTAGCATTGGTTCCCCAAGTTACAGGATTATCCTGCTTAAACAGAATTTCGGAATTATTGTTATAGAATTTTACA
>CAZLOX010000020.1:0-18493 GCA_964561265.1 uncultured Lachnospiraceae bacterium | reverse complement strand
TACCATTGATAGACTGTGTTGCCAATTGTAATTTTATTTATTAAAAGATATATGCAATAGTTTAAAGAAAACAAGATTTACTTGAAAAGCATAGATTTGTCTGACGCAATGATTGTCTATCTGGTGGATAAAAATGGTGTTTAGACGAGTAATAATATCATAGCCGAAATGTTTGGCATGAACGGGCAGCATTTTATCGGATATTGTAAATTTAGTTGTTGATTTTTTCAATATCCTAATAATATAATTTTAATTACATATTTCTTCAATTGAAGTGTACAAAAAAATCATTGATTTTATGTGATTTTTATTATATAATTAATATAAAGAAGATCATTGAGGAAAGGTGATTTTAATGTAGATATATTTGCTACAGATGCTGATACAGCAAAACAAGTGATTATCGAGAATCAGCTTGAAGAAACAGATCATGACCATCTTGGTAAATTGATTACATACGCATCCGGCAAGGCTGCTGATTTGGTTATTCGGCTTATGCGAAAAGCAATACCAGAACATAGGGCGGCTATTGAGTGGCTCAATAACCATATAGATGAAGGTGTAAGCCTTATTCTATGTGAGATTAAATTATTTAGAATCGGTAACTCCGAGCCTGCTCCAAAGTTCAAAATCATTGAGCAACCTAACGATTGGATCAAATAAATGAGAAAACCGTCTGGTTTAATTGAGAGAACGATTCTTCCTAAGATAAGGGATATGCTCCAATGGTCATGTGACATACAATGATGAGGAAATGTCTATGCAGGATTGACTTAAGAGAATTACAGGATGGAAATTAGTAGAGACATATAAGTTCGCAATCCATAAAGAGGTAGGCAAAAGTTTGTCTTAGATTCGTAAAGAATATGTGGATGAGAATGAGGAATAACAGTAAAAGGAAGAGTAGACTATGGCTAAGAAGATTGATAGATTAATGAAGTATTTTAAATGTCCTAATTGTGGAAAAGATTGGTCCTCAGATTTTGTTGGCGGAACACTTGAATGTGAATGCAAGACAAAATTATATTATGATGAATTATTAGAAAATCAATGGCTTAATGAGGTTAATGATAAAGGTGAACGGATTAGGTTAGATTTTGAGGGAATTAGCGAGCAGGATTGTAGGAAGAAAGCTGCTAAGTATTTCAATTGCGAAAAGGAAGATATAACTTACCATATTGTGCAAAAATCTGGGTTGTTTAAGAAATTTATTATATGTGCAACTAGACCAATTCATTTTGAAACTGACCCTGATACTGTCAAAGTTGTTATGTGGGAATATGAAAATCGTCCTAAAATTTGGGCAGATATCAACCTTGAAAAGAAAACTATTTTATATCCTTATGTTTTAGGAAATGAAAAGCAAAGTTTTGAAAAAATCGTAGGATTGAAAAAAACCGAGGATACAGGTGCTTGTAGGGCTTTTAAATTAGTCTTAGAGCCACAAGGAGAGATAGAGTTTAATTTCTACCCAGGTTATTTTGGGGATATTGATACTTTAATTCAGATTGCAAATGAAAATTGTGAGCCTGTAAATCATGGTATGTTCATTGAAAGATTATCTGCAAGATTTCCGTTTGATGTTGAACAAGATGCTTATCTTGAAATATCATGTGGTAATTATAGTTTAAATGGCAGAATAAGGTCATGGAAAAAGGATGACAAAATATGCTTTTTGAATACAGACAAATTCCAAGGTATCGATATCTTGATTGATAAAATAAAATATTTTAGGTTGATTGGTCAAAAGTATGTTACAACGGAAATCACTGGTGGAGGTGGAGGTGGTTCTTCACTAAAAGGAGCAGTGATTGGTGGGTTGATAGCTGGAGATATAGGTGCTGTAGTAGGAAGCCGTAAAGCAATTGATGAAGTAAAAGGTACTTCAACTGTGCATGATGAGCAAATTGTACTACTTTATTCGACAGACTTGAAGCAAGTTATTACTTTTAATTCGAATGCGTATGGTATATTGACGAAACTAATTCCAGAAAAGGAATATGAAGTAGTTGTTCAATCCACCAAAGAAGAATCACAGGGTAATGAGATACAAAATGCGGCGGATGCGGTAAGAGAATATAAAAAACTTCTTGATGAAGGGATTATCAGTATGGAAGAGTTTGAAAAAAAGAAGAAAGAATTATTAGCTTTGTAAGAGTACACATAAGTAAGTCGAAAGAAATTTCTTTGTCATATCGAAGGAAAACTGTGAGATAGAGCGAGAAATTCCAGTTTACACGCACTCTTATAACAAAAAGCACCCCCGACTATCCCAAATTTTATGTAAAGTCTATACAAGACCTCCAAGATGATATATAATAAAAATATCATTTTGGAGGTTTTAATTATGCCAAGGTACAAATTAAGTCCCGAGGAACGGGTAGCAGAACAAGAGAGAAAAGAAAATTTACGAAACATCATAAAAGGTCTTAAAGGTATGTATGAAGAAGAAATTAGAACTGCAAGTGTAAAGATAAATTTTTCAGGCTTTTAAGCAAACCGGGAGAATGCATTGCGTACGGAACGTTCTGTGATGAAAAAGGACATATATATCACAAAAAGGAGTTATGTGTTACTATACCATTGGTAAAATAACAAAAATTGTTAAATCAAAAATATTTATGATGTGAGGTGATACTATGAAGCCAAAAACTGACATATCCAAACTGCACGATATAATTGATATAAATGATATTTGCAATGTTTTAGGCGTAGGACGAAATACGGCGTACAGTCTTTTGCAGAATAATCATATTGCAAGCAAAAAGATTAAGCGTAAATATATTATTCCGAAAAAAAGCCTTATCAGATATATTAATAATATTGCAGATGAAGCATAAAAAAGATTGAAAAAGCTGTCCGTTCATGGTATAATATAATTGTTATTAATCATTGGATGGACAGCTCTGTTTTACATAGAGGAGGTCTGTTATAATGAAAGCTTATTTATCAAAACGCAAGAACGCTAAAACGTACTACTGTCTTTTGAAATGGCAGTCAAACGACGGCAGATGGCATACAAAAGAGATAAGTACCGGTATTTCCATTAAGGGAAACAATATGAGAAAAGCCGAAAAGAAATGTGATGAGATACGCAGAGAATATGAAGATAAATATGAGAGAAACAAAGTCAATGTGAGTGATATATTGTTTACGGATTATCTTTCTGATTGGTTTGAGCAGAATAAACATCTGTGGAAACAAACAACGATATACGGCTATGACAGGGTTATAAACCGTCACATTATACCGTTTTTCAGTGATAAGAATATACGGTTGATTGATCTGGCTCCCAAAGACATTCAAGCCTATTACAGCAGTCTGTTTGATAACGGATTAAGTTCTGCAACCGTCAAAAGGCATCATGCGAATATCCGCAAGGCTTTACAGGACGCTGTTGAGCTTAATATGATACCGTACAATATAGCTGACAGAACAAAGCTGCCGAAACCGGTTAAATATAATGCGGCAGTCTATGATGAAAAACAGCTTATGACACTTTTGAAAGTGTCCGCAAACACTCCTATAGAAAGCGCGGTAAGATTAGCTGTATTCTATGGACTGCGCCGCGGTGAGATAGGCGGTCTGAGATGGCAGTGCGTTGATCTGGAAAACCGTCTGATACATATTACGCATACAAAGGTAACGGCTGGAGGTGAGTTCTTTCAAGACACCACAAAAACGCTGAGCGGCCGCAGAACGCTCCCCATAGATGACGATATGTATGAATATCTGACCTCATTAAAGGAGCGTCAGAACCAGAATAGAGCATTTTTCGGAAACGCTTATATTGAGACGGATTTTGTATGCTGTTGGGATAACGGTGAACCTTTAAGAGTGGACTATATCTCACACGCTTTTTCCGAGCTGCTGAAAAAAATAATTTACCTCGAATCAGATTTCATGATTTGAGGCACACCTTTGCAACAAAATTTGACAAGCTTATCAAGATGGTTTTTATAAGTTCCCAATATCCCTCAAATTTGTCTGTACTTGCGACACTTTTACTCCGCAGGGGAGCCTGCCAATACTACTGCTAATACTTTATTTATAAAAAACCTCTGTTTCAAATTATATATATTTTTTGCCGCGATGCTAATTTAATTTTACAAGTAAATTCGTGCAAAGTCAAAAAAATCCAAACAGAGATTTTATAAAAATATTTTTCAACTGCTCGACAAATTAGAAGTTATTTTGCTTCCATCTCTTTTAAGTTTTTAACCTCTGCCGCCTTATCCCCTGAAATTGTTACTACATTAGTATTTTCGTTTACAGAAATTACAACAAGCGGACCTCTTAGGATTGCCTCTGCTCTCGTTTCTTCAATATTTTTGTCTAGCAATATTTTTCGAAAATAACTCTTCTCTTCCTCAGTCAAGCTTTTTTCTATGTTTTCCTTACTATACCATGCCGGAGGATTAATGGGATTTTCAATGCCATTTTCATCTGAAAAATAGTTCTTTCTTTCTCCATAAATTTTTTCGCCTTGTTCCATAAGCGTTTGCTCGTCTTTATCGTCATATGTAAAATAGATTTTTGTCAGACCACCAGCCGGGAAATTATTCTCTGACACAGAAAACTCCAATACCATACGTCCATTTACTCCTAAAAATTTCGTTTCATTGATTTCGACATCAAGCCGGATGGAATCGTCTGTAATAATTTTTGCCGAGAGCAGATTCGGGTTATCCTTTATAGTTTCCCACGATTCTCCCCAAGGCAACGAAGCAATCATAAATTTTTCATCAACGACACCATCGCTTTTTGTTTTGTCGGCGGTTGTGCTACAACCAGTTAGGATTAAAGCGAAAATAACGAAAATGATACTTCCTACTTTTTTCATACTTACCACACTCCTTTAATTTGTCTGTTGATTAGATTATAGCATATAAAAGGCAGAAAAGCAACTCTTGCGGACTGTTTTCTGCCTTTTGCATAAACAATTTATTTCACCCAAGTTTTGCCGTTCTTGCCATCAATGGTCTTGTGAGCGTTGATGGCTTCAAGTATTTCATAAAATGCCCAATATGCTTTATCTTTTAGCATGCAAAAATCACAAGAACACAAAAAAATAAAATCAGCTTGAAAATCGCAGTTTCAAGCTGATTATAACTGGTGCCGGTGATCGGGGTCGAACCGATACGGTATCACTACCACGGGATTTTGAGTCCCGCGCGTCTGCCAATTCCACCACACCGGCATTTAAAATTACCTTTAAATATGATATCACATAAAAGAATATTTGTCAAGTATTTTTTTTATTTTTTTCTTTGCAAAAAAATTAAATTTTTTTTGCAAAATAGTCTTGACAAAATTATATATACCTGTTATAATAGTATATGTTGTAAAGCTACATTGAATATTTGCGAGAGTGGCGGAATAGGCAGACGCGCACGTTTGAGGGGCGTGTGGTTAACACCGTACGGGTTCAAGTCCCGTCTTTCGCACCAACAAACGATGTTCTATTGCATACAAAAATCAAATCCTATCTTTCAGTAAAAGGACTGCCTGCAGTCCTTTTACTTTTTGTTTACAATTTTCTTAAAAACACCGGACAAACCAAAAAACCTGTCTGACGGAAAAATGCAAATTTCCGCCGGACAGGTTTTGCTTTAAACGCATACAGGCTCTTATACATCGCCGAGCTTATGCTCACTGAATATATATGAATTTTCATATTTGTACAGATATAATATGTATTGCTCTCCGCTGTCCTCGGTCAGAACAGTCATCCATCCGTTACCAGAAGCTTTCAGATTTGAAAAAGACGCGTTTTCCCTGCGCGAGGCTATATATCCTCTTACCGCTTCTCTTTCATCTTTAAAACGCACGGAATTAAAAACTCCTTTTCCGGTCGCAAATCCATAAAGTGCCGTGACAGCGGCTCCTGCCGCTATCACGGCCCATTTTTTCTTACTCATAAATATTATCCTTCCTGTTTCCGCATTTTCATATATTCGTTGTATACCGTTCTTTTGGGAATATTTCTGTCCTTAGCGGTCTGTTTTATCGCGTCTTTTTCACTCATGCCGTCATTTATATACTTATCCGTATGCTCGGCATAATCAAGTCCGCTCCACCACTGAACCTCGTTCGTTTCACCTGAAAAACCCTCCACTATAATCACATATTCACCGCGCGGCGATTTTTCACTGTAATATTCCACCGCCTCGCCAAGCGTCATGCGAAGTATTTCCTCATGAATTTTAGTAAGTTCGCGCGCAAGGGCTATGCGTCTGTCCGCGCCGAAATACTCCGCCATATCCGCAAGAGTATAACGCAGTTTATGCGGCGCCTCGTAAAATATAAGCGTATGAGTGTCATGTTTCACACTTTCAAGATGAGCGCGTCTGTGACGGTTGTTCACCGATAAAAAACCCTCAAAGGCAAATCTTCCCGCGGATATTCCCGAAAGAATAAGCGCATTTACCGCCGCTACCGGACCCGGAATCGACGTTACCGTGATATTTTCCTCTATGCACATTTTCACAAGATCCTCACCGGGATCACTTATCGCCGGAGTGCCGGCATCAGACACAAGAGCGGCGTTTTTACCCTCTTTTAAAAGCGATATTATATACGCGCCCTTTTCTTTTTTATTATGTTCGTGATAGCTTGTAAGCGGTTTGGATATTCCGAGATGATTTAAAAGCTGAACGGTGCGCCTTGTATCCTCCGCCGCTATCAAATCAACACTGTTGAATATTTCAATACAGCGCGCCGATATATCGGACAGATTTCCGATAGGCGTCGCACAAAGATATAAAATTCCGTTCATGTTACTGTCCTTTCTGAAGTATAACCGGTTTTTCAATCCGGAGATCACTGCCGCCGCCGGCAAGTCCCTCAACCAGAACAAGCGACGGCGGTCTGTCTGTTCCGGCATACACACTCTGCATACGTTTCGGCTCGATTTTATATTCCCTCATAAGACAGAATATATCGGTAAGCCTGAACGGCTTATGCACAATAAACAGCCGTCCTCTCTGATTAAGAAGTGATGCGCTCACTCTTATCACATCCTCAAGACGGCACATCACCTCATGGCGCGATATGATTTTTGTGTCAGCTTCGCCGACAATTCCCGCGCCGGCTTTTATGTACGGCGGATTGCAGGTTATCACGTCAAAATAATGTTTCGGGAAAAAATTTTCTGCTTCCCTCAGATCTCCGGCTGTTATTTTTATTCTGTTTTCAAGGGCATTCATCCGCACTGTTCTCTGCGCCATATCAGCGATATCCTCCTGTATCTCAATACCGCGTATATCGGGGCATTTGTTGTATGCCGAAAACAATACCGGTATTATACCTGAGCCTGTGCAGAGATCAAGCATAGACGTGCAGACTGCGTTCTTCGCAAAATGCACAAGGGCGACCGCGTCTGTTCCGAACCGGAATCCGCGCTTTTTCTGTATTATTTTAAGACCGCCCTCGCCGAGTTCCTCCGCCGCTTCATCCGGATGTATCATAACGCGTTCGCGGCATTCTCTATAACCGCGAAACTTATTTCTCCGCCTGCCGCAAGTTCTCCGTCCACCGTTGCCTTTACTTCGGCTTTGCCCATTCCGTGACGGTATTTTATAAGTTCCGCCTCAAGTTTCAATGTGTCGCCCGGAACTACCTGTCTGCGGAATTTGAAATTATTTATTCCTGTGAATACTCCTAATTTGCCTCTGTTTTCCTCCATATTCAGCAGAAGTACAGCGCCTGTCTGAGCAAGCGCCTCTGTTATCAGCACGCCCGGCATTATCGGATTTGACGGGAAATGTCCCTGAAAAAACGGCTCATTCGCTGTTACATTCTTTATCGCTGTGATACTCTTTCCCTCTTCCATTTCCGTTACTTTGTCTATTAAAAGCATCGGGTATCTGTGCGGAAGTATTTTTTGTATATCCATATTTGAAAGCATAATTTTAATCTCCTTTATCTCTTATAATATATATGTGTGGGATCGGAAAGCACGTCGATACTTTCTATTGCCATCCCCGAACCCTTTGCCACGCACGCGTCAATATCTTCAGCAAGATTTACGCTAATACCTGTTTCCTTGCTCAGGCGCTTGTCCAGACCGTTTATAAGCGAACCGCCGCCGGTAAGCAGTATGCCGTCCTCCAGAATATCGCCCACAAGTTCGGGCGGTGTTTCCTCAAGAACCATCTTGACCGCGTCGATAATTTCCACAACCACATCCTCGAAAGCCATACGGATTTCCTCCGACGCTACCTTTATAGTCTGCGGAAGTCCGGTCAGCAGGCTGCCGCCTCTTATATCTATGGAAATATCCTTTTCACGCGGATACACGCATCCTATGCTCATTTTTACGTCCTCCGCCGTTCTTGCACCAATGTTAAGGCTGTATTTTTTGCGGATATATTTTATAACGGCCTCGTCAAATTCATCTCCGGCTATTTTGATTGAACGGCTTACCACAATAGAACCAAGCGATATAACAGCTATATCGGTTGTTCCGCCGCCGATATCGACTATCATCATTCCGCGCGGACGCGATATATCAAGTCCGGCTCCGATAGCCGCGGCAATAGGTTCTTCTATAATATAGACCTTTCTTGCTCCCGCCTGTTTTGCCGCGTCGATAACGGCTCTCTGTTCAACCTCTGTCACTCCGCTCGGCACGCATATCATAATACGCGGTTTTATAAGGCGTTTTTTGCACACCTTATTTATGAATGCCTTAAGCATCTGTTCTGTAAGGTCGTAATCCGATATAACTCCATCGGCAAGCGGACGCACCGCCTGTATAGCGTCGGGAGTTCTTCCGAGCATTTTTCTTGCGTCCTCTCCGACAGCGTACAGTTTGCCGCTGTATATATCCACAGCCACAACAGACGGTTCTTTCAGCACAATTCCCTTTCCTTTTACATAAACAAGCACCGTTGCCGTGCCTAAATCTATACCTATATCATTTGAAAACAATTTCATAAGATAAACCTCCATTTATGAGTAGTTAATATTCAAAAGTTTTTGGGCGTTTTTATAACATATCCTGTCCATATCCGGAACATTCCACGCTTTCATATATTCATATGCCGTATTCTGTTTTTCCCACGGCGAATCCGAGCCGTAAAGGATTTTACCGGCGGTATGTTTTTCGCATATTGCAAGAAACAGTTCCTTATCTATATCGCGTACTGTAAGCGATGTATCAAGATATATATTTTCTCCGGCGAGATATTTATACACATCCTCCCACATTCTGAATCCGCCGAAATGTGCGGCTATGACATTTGAGCCGTCGAAAAATTCCAGAGCAGATTTCAGGCGCTTTGGAGAGCAGTGTGACGGCGGCGGAAAGCCGAGGTCATATCCTGTATGCAGAACGACCAGCAGTCCCAGTTCATATGCTTTATTTATTATATGTACCGCCTCGGGTGAGTCTATAAACAGTTCCTGACTTTCGGGATGAATTTTAATTCCCCTGAATCCGGCGGCGGCGATTTTTTCAAGTTCACCGTCCGTATCGGGCATATACGGGTGAAATGCGGCAAATGATACAAGGCGTTTTTCCATATTTATTCTCTGTGCAAATTCGTTTATACTCTGTACCTGAGCCGGTTTTGTCGCGACCGGCAGAGTGACCGAAATATCTATCCCGCATACATCCATTGAATGAAGCAAGTCCTTTTTCGCGGCGTTATGTTCCGCCTTATAATCTATATCAGACGCGTTTTTAATGCCTTTTTCGAGAGCGTCTATTGCTCTTTGTGCCAGATTATCGGGGAAAATATGCGTATGAAAATCAATAATCACCGGAATATCCCTCCAAATTATTTATACATTATATATTATATATTATTATTTGCCGTTTGTAAACAGCGAATTTGAAGAAATTCTCAAAAATTGTGAAATGAATTTTGTAGGATGGATTACAGTATATCACGTGGGAGCGTTTCGGCGCTCCCCTGAACTTGGAGTGAATTGCAGAGTATTGCAGGGCAGGGAATCACGTGGGAGCGTTTCGGCGCTCCCTTTAACTTTTTTGATTTACAAAATTCCGCACCCTTCACGAAGTACTTTCTTTATGGAAAGAAAGTACTCAAAGAACCAGTCAAGGGAGAGAAAACCAGATTTTCTCTCCCTTAACAAACCCTCTCTTTCTATACGCTGCGCGTTCTGTGACCGCTGCAAAATTCCGCCGTTTAAGCTTAGCCACGCATACTATGATTTGCGGCGGGAACTATATATGATATGCAGCGCTTATTGTTTTTGCAGCTATGTTATCTGTGAGTTTTAGTTATCTGTTCTGTGCATTTGTTTAAACTGTATTTTCTGTACAGCAGCTGATTTTTGATTTACTTTAGTAAATCAAAAATTGCGTGGTCTTAGCAAAATGTAAAGAACAAAGAGTTTTAACACTTAGCATATCAGCCGCAAAAATAATACCCGCGTCAGAATTGCTCTCATAACCGGCATATAATTCAGCGGGTGATAATTATAGCCGGCACTTTGCGGCGGTCACTCACCGCGCAGCGTAATGGCGAAAGGGGAGTTCTCAGAGGGGAAAACCTCCGCAGGTTTTCCCCTCTGAGCGGCGCTTTGGTTACTTTCCAAGGTTGCATAGGCGAGCAGTAAAACGCAGTTTTACGACCAGCCCGCCGCGGGGAAAGTAACTCGGGGGGTTGCGAACAAAAGTAATCCCAAAAAGTTCACAGGGGCGTCGATACGCCCCTCCGCAGTACACCTGTAATCCCCTCCGCACTACATCTGCAATCCTCAGCATAACCATACTCTTCATAATATTATGTACTTTTTTCTTTATGCTCCGGTTCGATAATATCGTGTATATAACCCACTACCTCGTCAACGCTTATATTGTTTTCATTTTTGATCCACCAGTACAATATATTTATACACGCGCCCGAATAGAAAGACGCAAGAATATCGCTCGGCACCGGAATAAACACTCCGGCCTTCTTTTCCTCCTCAAATTTATTATAAAGTCTGCCGGCAAGTATTTCCTGTACTTTATTTGTAAGGTAATCATTTGAGTTGCGTTTGAGTATCGTCAGATATACCTCCCTGTGCATATCAAACTCGTTGAATATACTGCGCACTGCGCTCAGAAAAAATTCATTGTAATTGCCGAACTGCGTTTCACCCCCGCTGTCCCTGCCGAACACCAGCGCCATTTCCTCCATGCAGTAATCAAGAAGCTGATACTTATCCTCAAAATATTTGTAAAATGTCGCCCGATGCACCATTGCGTGCGAGCATATTTCCATCACCGTTATTTTTTCAAACGACTTTTGTTTCATAAGTTCAATAAGCGCGTCTGTAAGCAGTTTATATGTACGGCGTATGCGAAGGTCTGATTTGTTTTCCATTTTATATCCTCCTTTGTAATATTATACCTGAAAACATACAAATTTTTAATTGTGTCTATTATTTTACATGATAAAAAAATTGACTATTGAATATTTCTTAAAAACATTATATTATATAAATTATCATATGTCAATAAAAATATACACCTGTACAAAAAATGGGGGATTTTATGAAATTATTTGCTCATCTGCTTCTGAAAATGAAGCACGTAATAGCCGCTGTATTCCTGATAGCCGCGGTTATTTCATATTTTGCGTCAATGGAGGTTTCGGTAAATAACAATCTCGTGGACTATCTCCCCGATGATTCCCCGTCAACTATCGCTCTTGACACAATGAACGCCGAATATGACAAAGGCGCGTCAAATATGCGCGTTATGGTAAAAAACGTTACCATTCCCGAGGCTCTTGAAATGAAAAAAGAGATTGAGAAAATAAAGGGCATAGACGAGGTCGCATGGCTTGATGACGCGGTCAATATATACGAACCGCTTGAATTTCTCGACAAAGACACAGTCGAGGATTATTACAAAAATAACAGCGCGCTCTATGTTCTGACAGTCGCAAAAGACCATGAAGTTGATGTCTACAACGGAATCCGCGCCCTGATAGGCGATGAAAACGCGATATCGGGCAGCGCGGCGGACACGGCGTTTTCCGTTCAGGTAACGTCAAAGGAAGTTTCGGATATACTGAAGCTTGCGATAGTCATTATCTTCATTATACTTATTCTTACCACAAACTCATGGTTTGAACCGGTTTTATTTCTTTCGGTAATAGGAATTGCAATAGTACTTAACAACGGCACCAATCTTATTTTCGGGGAAATATCATTTGTGACAAATTCCGCCGGCAGTCTGCTGCAGCTTGCTGTATCTATGGACTATTCAATATTCCTGCTGCACAGATTTGAGGAATTCAGACACGACGAACCCGACCCGCAGAAGGCTATGGAAAAAGCAATATGCGTATCGGTATCGTCGATACTCTCCAGCGGTGTTACAACGGTTTTCGGTTTTGTCGCTCTTATTCTTATGAAGTTCAAGATAGGGCCGGATATGGGATACGTTATGGCAAAGGCTATTGTACTCAGCCTTGTATCGGTAATCTTCCTTATGCCGGTGCTTATAATGTACTGCTACAAACTCGTTGACAAAACACACCACAAGCCTATTATCCCGCCGCTTAACCATATAGGAAAATATGTGGTTAAATTCCGCGTTCCGATAGTGATAGTATTTATAGTGATTACAATTCCCTGCTATCTCGCCCAGCAGAACAATAACTTCCTCTACGGCTCATCCGGAATATTCGGAGCGGGAACATCACTCGGCGATGACACCGCGCTTATAGAAGAAACTTTCGGACGCTCAAATCTGATGTGTCTTATGGTGCCGAACGGCACTCCTTCACAGGAAAAAGCGCTTGGAAAAGAATTGTCCGCAATGGAGAAAATAACGTCAATTATATCCTATTCCGAAACAGTCGGCACGGAAATTCCGCAGGAGTTCATTCCGCCCGACACATTAAAACAGATTGTTTCGCCGAATTACAGCCGTTGGGTGCTTACGGTAGACACAGATTATGAGGGCGATGAGGCATTCGCTATGGTTGAGGAAGTGCGCTCTGTTGTGGAAAAATACTTCGGCAGCGATTATCTGCTCTGCGGTGACAGCGTAAACTCATACGATATGAAAGACGTGGTGGCGGAGGATAACGAAAAAGTCAATATTATCGCGATTATATCAATCGCGCTGGTATTGCTGATAAATTTCAAGTCGCTTTCAATTCCTGTAATACTTCTGCTTGTTATAGAATCGTCCGTATGGATAAATCTTTCTGTGCCGTATTTTTCGGATATGAACCTGCGGTTTATAGGATATCTTATAATAAGTTCGGTACAGCTTGGCGCAACGGTTGACTACGCTATTCTATACGCTGACCGCTATCTTGAAAACAGAGCGAATATGCCTGCAAAGGACGCGGCGGAGAAAAGTCTGAGCGACACCATACTGTCAATACTCACCTCCGCGTCGATACTGACGATTGCCGGCTCATTTCTCGGTGTGCTGTCCTCAAACGAGGTTATAGCGCAGCTTGGGGTTCTTGTCGGACGAGGCGGCGTTTTATCGGCTGTGCTGGTTACTTTTGTACTGCCGGCGCTCATGTGTATGTGTGACAGACTGGTATATGCCACAACCTATAAATGCAATTTTTATAAGATAAAAAAGGGTAACGGGAGGAATGTAAATGAATAAGAGAATAATTCTCTGCGCCGTTTTGTTGTCTTTATGCGTTCAGAATACAGCATACGCGGCGCGTGAGGGAAACAAGGATGAAACGGTATATGTCAATCTTGCCTCTGACGGAGCTGTAAAAAACACCGTTGTTGTAAACGCATTCAAACTCAGCGGACAGAACAGGATAACCGATTACGGTCATTATGAAAATATAAAAAATCTCTCCGGCGTTGAAAAGCCGCGGGTAAACAACGGATACATAGAATTTGAAGTAGACCCTTCGCTTGATATGTTCTATTATCAGGGCGAACTTGACAATATAAATCTTCCGTGGGATTTCAGAATAAGATATTTCCTCAACGGACGCGAACTCTCCGGCGAGGAACTGATCGGAAAAAGCGGAAATATAGAAATAGAGCTTTCCGCAGAGCCGAATCCGAGAGTAAACTCATATTTTGCCGACAATTATCTTGCGCAGATAACTATTATATTCGACTCTGACAAAATAAAAAATATAGTATGCTCCGATGCGATGACCGCGTCTATCGGCAGCAACAAACAGCTTTCCCTGATGGTTCTGCCGGGTATGAACAAAACATACAGAATATCGGCAGGCGCAGAGGAGTTTGAAATGGACGGAATGACTATCGCCATGGTGAAAGTATCGGACGGCATTTCGGAAACGCTTGACGGACTTAAAATAAGTCTCGGCGATATGACAAACGGAATAGACCAGCTTATAGACGGCAGCGGACAGCTTAAAAACGGCGCGCAGGACCTTACAAGCGCGATAAGTCTTTTAAATTCAGGCGTATCGTCGGTATCAAGGCTTGCACCCTCTCTCACAGCCGGAATAGGCGAACTCGATAAAGGCGCGTGGTCGGTATATGACGGCGCAAAGCGGTTATCGGCGGCATCGGCGCAGGTCAGGAACGGTCTGGGCGAGCTTGATTCAAAATCAGTCGATATCATAAAGGGCATAGACGCGATAGAGGGCGGACTTAATGAAATGTCAGGCAAAAGGAATGCCGTAAAAAACGGTCTGAGCGAACTTGAAAAAAGCAAATCCGGCATGAACGAACTTACCTCCGGAGTTGACACTCTCGCGCAGGGTTATCAGACCGTTGAGAAAAGTCTTTCCGAGGCTGCCGGCAAAAAGGAAGAAATCAATGAAAATCTGAAAGAACTGCACAGCGCCGACACCGATATATCGCAGCTTTCAGGCGGACTTGACACTCTCAAAAACGGATTGGGAGAGATGTCATACGCGGCGGCGCAGCAAAGGCAGATAATAGACGCCATGCTTGCTGCGGCGCAGGCCGACCCGAATCTTGCGCCGTATGCCGGATATATCGGAACACTGCAGTATATAACGGCAGGTATCGGAGACGGACTTTCGAGCGCATCCTCGGGAATAGACACATTAAAGGATGGAGTCGATACAGCGCAGGAAGGCATAAACACACTCTACAATGCGGCGGACTCTTTCGGAAATGCCGCGCTTGCATTTACCGACGCGTCAGCGCAGATGTATGACGGAATGAAAGAACTGAATTCCGGATTTAACAGACTGCAAAATGAAATAGGCAGTGTAAACAAGCTTTACAATGCCGCAAATTCCTTTGCAGACTCATCGCTTAAACTGATAGACGGAGCCGAAAAAATTGCCGGCGGTGTGGAAGAACTCAGAAGCGGTATGGAAGCATACGCGGGCGGAGTAAATCAGCTGGCGGTAAATTACATAGACCTCGACAACGGAATATATGAACTTGAAAACGGCGCGTCACTCCTCTCCGGCGGAATTTCCGAGGCTTATTCAGGCACAGACAGCATTGTGAGCGCGGTGAATGAAATAAGCGACAATATGAACAAGCTTGATTCAAGCGCGTCACGCCTTCCCGATTCCATAGACCAGCTCAGAATGGGCGGAGGACAGATAATACAGGGAGCGGGCGGCGCATCGGACGGAGATATAAGCAAACTTGCCGCTATGTCAAATGAGGCAGAACCGGTATCTTTTGCCGCGCCGGGGATAGTAACGCCGAAAAGCGTTCAGTTTGCGGTCAAAACGCCCGACCTGCACATTCCGGACGAAGAACCGCAGGATGAGGAAAAAGAAAAAACAGGATTTATCAGGAAGCTTATAAATCTTTTTAAGAAAGATAAAGAAAACCAGAAAGAGGGATGATTATGAAAAAAATATTATGCGCTGTTCTTGCGGCGATGCTTATGTGCGTGTCTGTTTCATCATGCAAAAAAGCGGAGGAAACATCAGCGCCGGAAACCACTCCGGAAATCACCGCCGCGCCGGTCAGATATACCGCTGTACTGAAACCTAAGTCCGAAACAAACGTTGTTCCGAACGCGCGCGGAAAAATTATAAAAAGTCCTTACAACGAGGGTGATTATGTGTCAAAAGGCGCGCTTTTATATGAGATAGAGGACAACGGCATTGCTGATAATATCGCGACAACGAAAAATGCCATAAAAAAAGCGGATATTACGATAAATTCCGCAAAAGAGAACGTGGACGACCTTGTTGTAAAAGCGCCGGCAAGCGGAATACTTCATAATTTTTCGCTGAAAGCCGGCGAAAGAGTAAGCGCGGTCACAATAGGAACAATAATAGACGAAAGCGTTATTGTGGCTAAAGTACCTTTTACAAGAGAGCAGAGAAATTCTATTGCCGCGGGAATGAATGGAGTCATAACAAGCGCGGATTATATGAGTTCCATACCGGCGCGTGTTACGCGTGTGTATGATTCACAGACCGATTCTGTCGGCGGCGCGGCGCTTTATTATGTCGAACTCACAGCGGCAAATCCGGGCGGTTTCAACAGCGGCGATTCTGTCGGCGCGGTTATCGAAAACGGCGGTGACGGCATAATATCACCTGTTTCGGGAACTATTGAAATGCCGGAAGGCGTGCCGGTAGTCAGCCGCGGAAGCGGAAATGCCACAGAGGTGACCGCAAGAGAAGGCGATTATGTGACAAGCGGACAGATACTTGTCAGAATGGAAAATTCAACGGTCAATTCCACAAAGCAAAGAGCAGAGCTTGACAAAAACGACCTTGAAATAAAACTGCGCGGTCTTGAAAAGGATTACGCCGACCTGAAAGTATACGCTCCGGCATCGGGCATTATAAGCGAACAGAAAAAAGCGCTCAATGATTCCATTGCCTCGACAAGCGATACGGTAATGGTAATAACCGATTCCTCCTCACTTACGATGGATATAGACGTATCGGAGGAGGATAAGAACCGCATAAGCGAGGGAATGAGCGTCAATGTCAGCATAGACAGTCTGCCGGATACGGTATATACCGGAACAGTGTCGGCTGTTTCGCAGAATGAGCGCATAACGGGCGGAGAAAAATTATATGCTGTGACAATCACAATAAACAATGAGTCCGCGGAAATACCCGCCCACGCTATGGCAAGCGTGTCTTTTGAAAATTAAGCATTTTCTCAGAAAGGAATATAATTTATGAAAAAAAAGATAGGTATATTATTGATTCTTCTGTGCATAGTTCTGCCGTGCGCGTCAGCCGGAGCGGCGGCGTTTTATGACACATATGACGATGAATACGGCAGGGCGGCATCAGACCTTGCCATGTACGGCATTTTATCCGGCAAGGGCGAAGGCTTGTTCTGTCCCGATGATTTTGTAAAAAGATGCGAACTTGCAAAAATCGCCGTTATCATATCGGATACTGAAGTTACGCCGTCTGAAGCAAGTCTTTTCTATGATGTTGACAGATATCACTGGGCAAACGGATATATCCGCACATCGGCGGCAAACGGACTTCTGAGGGGATATCCAGACGGCAGTTTCGCGCCTGAAAATCAGGTCTCATACGCGGAGGCGATAACGGTTGTGTTAAGACTTCTCGGCTATACCACCGCTGATATAGGCAACAATTACCCCTCCGCATATATAGACAAAGCCTATGAGCTGGGCCTTGCGGAAAATCTGTATTTCTATCCGGACAGTCCGATAGACCGCAAAAATCTTGCCCTTATAATATCGCGCGCGCTTATGACCGAAAAGAAATCGCGGTCATCAAAGCTGATAGAACAGCTTGATTTCACAATAGGAGATGAATGTGTTATTCTGCCGGCTTATCTTACGGCAAATGACGAAGTTTCCACATCGGACGGAATATATAAGACCCTGACCGACACAAGCGGATATACCGGAAAAAAAGTGAAGCCGGTGCTTGACGAAGATAATAATATTGTTTCGCTGTCGGTAATTTCCGGAAACAGCGAAACGGTAACGGTTATGGATATAAAAGGCGACGATATAAGCTGTGTTAGCGGCGGCGCGTATACGTCTGTTCGTATCGCCTCCGGCACAAAAACATATTATCAGAATTCCTCCATGCCCTTTTCATCGGCGAAGTCCGAAATAGTTTCCGGAATGAAAATGATGATATGCAGAGATGATAAAAATAATATTGATTATATTATACTGTATGAAAGCGACCTGTCGGGGCCGTATATAGTGAACAACTCTCTTGCGGATTCCGGCATAGATTATGCAGGCAAAAGCATAATAAAGAACGGCGTATTATGCGGAGCAGATGCTGTGACGGCAAATAATGCTGTGTATTATGACGATGAGTGCGTATATATTTACGACAATAAAGTAACCGGAATATACGAAAAAGCATATCCGTACAAATCCGACATAAAGAGCATAACTCTTTCCGGAACGGAATATCAGACAGAAACGCAGTCGGCCGCGGAAAAACTCGGCGCAGGCGCGTCAGCATTTGCCATAAATGATTATATAACGCTTATTCTCGGCAAGGACGGCAAAATTGCCGATGTGCTGGCGGCAAAGGACGCAGGTGTGAAATATCCGATAGTGTCTATTTTGTCAAATGATATCGTGTATATAAAG
>CAZLOX010000019.1:0-18517 GCA_964561265.1 uncultured Lachnospiraceae bacterium | reverse complement strand
CCGGCTTTTATATATATTTTAGCTTTATCAACAAACATAAGTAATTCCTTTCAATATAAAACGATTGAGCACCCAAAGTTATTTTTTGGATGCTCTTATGCCATTTTATCCAAATGACTTCTTAACTTCATAAGTATTTTGGAGTGTATCTGAGAAACGCGTGACTCCGAAACTCCCAGAACAAGCCCTATTTCTTTAAGTGTCAGCGCCTCGTTGTAATATAAAGAGAGTACAAGCTGCTCCTTTTCCGGAAGTTCGCCGACTCTTTCGGTAAGCCAGCTCAGCATAAAGCGTTCTTCCGCCGCCTGTTCGGGATTATATCTTGACGATGTTTCCACCGATATTTCCGCATTATCGGCAATGCAGGCATCAAAGCTGATTATATTCGACAGATGCGACTGACCGAAAAGTTTTCTCAGCTTGCTTACGGTTATGCCCATTTTTTCCGCAATCTCGCTGTCCTCCGGCGGACGTCCATACTCCATTTCAAGTTCGGCATACACCGCCTCAATGCTTTTTATCTTTCTTCTTACGCTTGTCGGCAGAATATCCTGCCGGCGCAGTTCGTCTATTATATATCCGCGTATTCGTATAGATGCATATGTTTCAAACTTTATACCCTTGTCGGGATCATATTTTTCTATCGCGTATATAAGCCCTATAGTCCCGTATGAGAACAGATCCTCTCTTTCTATATAACTGTTATAACAGGTAATAAGGCGGTTTACAACTATTTTCACAAGAGCTGTGTAATGTTCCACAAGTCTGTTTCTGTTTTCTATACTCGCTTCTTTCCTGTAAAGATCCCACAATAAACCTTCATCAGTCATCATTCATATGCACCCCCTTTTCAGGAATTACATCCCTGTCCTGCTTTTTACGGAAACATCTACTGTTTCCTTATAAATCTCTTGAAGAAGGAACGTATACCTCCGTTTTGTTCGGATACCTGTCCGGTCAGATACTTTGAGGTTATATCGGACATATTTCTTGACGCTGTCGTGTCAGGATATAACAGAGTGAAAGGCTTCTGTGATTTTACCGATCTCACCACATTTGAATCTTCAAGTATATAGCCGAGAGGGTCTATATCCGCTTTAAGATAATTATTTGTAACATTTATAAAATTGTTTATTATGCGGTTTGCTTCCTTCACATTTTCCGCCTTGTTTATAACAAGTCTGAATTTCGGATGCCGTTTTGTTTCGACAACCGTCTTTAACAGCGCGTACGCGTCCACGATAGCCGGCGGTTCTGTTGTCGTTACCAGTACGACTTCATCGCTCGCCGTTATTATCTGCACATTATTATCATTTATTCCGGCTCCCGTATCGAATATTATCACATCTATAAAATCTTCAAGATAGGAAAGTTCAGACAAAAAATAGTCGATATCATTTCCGCCGAGATTTATAAGGTCGTAAACTCCCGAACCGCCGGATATAAATTTTATTCCGTTCGGCCCTTCATTTATAACTTCGGACATACGTTTTTCACGGCGCGTCACATAGGACAAATCATACTTTGGTGAAATACCCAGAATGACATCCACATTGGAAAGTCCGAAATCAGCGTCTATTATAAGGATATGTTTCCCTTTTTTCGCAAGCTCAAGCGCAAAATTAACCGTAAAATTGCTCTTGCCGACTCCGCCCTTTCCGCTTGTGACACAGACAGTCCGCGGCATTTTAACATCTCCCGACGTTTTCGGCGCGTTCGTGTCCTTTTGTTTATTCAGATATTCTTTTAGCATTTGTGCCTGATCCAACATTGCCGTCATTCCTTTCCGGAGTTATTCATCAAATCACGAAGAATTTCCATGCTGTCAAACTCCTTGATATCTTCTGTAAGTATCTGTCCGTACGTCAGATATGAGAACGGCTTATCTGTAAGCGAACGGATATTAAATATCATTCCCGGTGATTCTGCTTCGTCTGTTTTTGTTATTATAATTCTGTAATCCTTCAGATAACTGTAACCGGCAAGCGTTTTGACGCAGCTTTTATAATTCGATGCCGCGCTTATTACCAAATATATCTCATCCGGCTTTACCTGCGATATAAGTTCTTTTATCTGACGGTTATATTCCTCTTCATCCGGACTTTTTCCGGTATCAATAAATATGATGTCGCGGTCTGCGAATTTATCCATATTTTCCTCAAGGTCCTCATTTGAATACACTACCGAAAACGGGACTTCAAGTATATCAGAATAGACTTTAAGCTGTTCTGTGGAGGCTATTTTATAGATATCCGTAGTCATTACAGCCGCTTTTTTCCCGCGGTTTACCACCATATCGGTCGTGATTTTGGAAAGAGTAGTTGTTTTTCCGACTCCTGTCGCGCCGAGAAAAAGAATTACCTGATTTTTCTTATCCGTATCAATTACCTTGGCTTCGCCGAGATAATCCTTTATCACCTTCTCCGCGGCATTATCCGCGCTGCCTCCCTTTCGTATCAGTTCCTCCGCCTTGTCTGCCAGTTCATACACTATGTCTTCCCTTACGTCGTTATCAAGAAGGCTGCCGGCAAAAGAACGCACCGGTTTTGAATATGACGCAAATTTATCGGCATAATTATTCTCAATTCTCTGCATAAAACTGCTGAGCGTATTGTCAAGTCTGGAAAGCTTTTTTTCAATCGCGGACATTTCCGATTCGGTATGCAGGCTTTCGCGTGTTCTTTCCCGTCCCGAAGCCGCTTTTGAAGATGTTCTTTTCTGAGATTCGCGCGGCTGTATTGCAATGCGTTCCTGCGCGTCATATGCTGCCACTATCTCTATTTTCGGCTTTGAAAAAAGGCCCTTTATGCCTTTTTTCTTATATTCCTTTGTGCTGAGCATGATAGCGTCCGGACCGAGTTCCTTCTTTATCTTTTCCATGCCCTCCTGCATATCATTGACTATATACGTTTTTAATATCATAATCCTTACCTTCCATAACAAAGCATTAAGTACGAAACACAAATGAGGATTTCAAAGCGCGGAGTATTTTATATTGACACCACTCCGTCAGCCTGTATCTGAATATTCTGTTCAAGCTCACCGTAAGAAAGCACCACAAGGTCCGGCGCCATCTGTTCGGTAAGATGCTTGAAGTGACTCCGTATCTGCGGAGCAGTCAGCACTATCGGCTGTATGCCGAATGACATGACTTTTTCAAGCGATTCACGCAGACTTCTGAATATTTTCTGAATAACCTGCGGTTCGAGTGTCAGATACGCTCCCTGATCGCTGCGCTGGATATTTTCAAGAATCATAGTTTCAAGCTGCGGAGAAACGGTAATTACCCGCACAGAATGATCCGGCGCATATTTCTGTGTGATAGCGCGTCTTAAGCTCTGACGCACATATTCCGTCAGCACATCGTTATCATGGATCTTATCGCCGTAATCGCCGAGTGTTTCAAGTATTGTTCCCAGATCGCGTATTGATATATTCTCACGCAACAGATTTGCCAGTATTTTCTGCAAATCTCCCGTTGAAATAACGCTCGGCACAACATCATCCACAAGCGCCGGCTGTTTTTCACGCAGATTGTCAAGCAACAGCTGCACATCCTGTCTGCCGAGAAGTTCATAGCTGTAACGTTTCACTATTTCCGTGAGATGCGTCGCTATAACTGACGGCGGATCAACTATCGTATAGCCGTAAAGTTCGGCTTTTTCCCTCTCTGTTTCATCTATCCAGAGCGCCGGAAGTCCGAACGCCGGATCGACTGTTTCAATTCCCTTTACTTCCTTATCGGAATTTGACGAATTCATCGCAAGATACCTGTCTATCATAACGCTGCCTCTTGCGACCTCTATTCCTTTTACTTTAATAACATATTCATTCGGCTCAAGTTCAATATTATCCCTCAGTCTGACCGGAGGTATAATAATTCCGAGTTCCATAGCGCACTGACGGCGTATCATAACCACTCTGTCAAGAAGGTCGCCGCCCCTGTTTACATCGGCAAGCGGAAGTATGCTGTAACCCATTTCCATTCCGATCGGTTCAACATTCAGGAGCGTTACAATATTTTCCGGTTTTCTTATTTCCTGCGCCTGAAGTTCCTGATTTCTCATTGTTTCCATATCAAGCTTTATGCGGGAATTTCTGACAAGCAGATATCCAAGTACTATAAACACTACGCCCATAATTATAATCGGGAGTTTCGGAAGTCCCGGAATAAGGCTCATACAGATGAGCATACCGCCGGCTATCATAAGCACGAGCGGGTGCATTGTAAACTGCTCCATTATATCCTTACCCATATTATTGTCCGACGCGCCGCGGGTAACGATAATACCGGTAGCCGTCGAGATAAGGAGCGCCGGCAGCTGACTCACAAGTCCGTCACCAACCGTTGCGAGCGTGTAAACCTGTACTATCTCACCGATTTCCATTCCATTATCGCTCAGGAAACCGATTATCAGTCCGCCTATTATATTTACACAAGTTATGATTATACTTACTATGGCGTCGCCCTTTACAAATTTGCTGGCACCGTCCATAGAGCCGTAAAAGTCCGCTTCACGCTGTATCTTTTCGCGCCGTTCTTTCGCCTGACGTTCATCTATAGCGCCTGTGTTGAGGTCGGCGTCAATTGACATCTGTTTACCCGGCATCGCGTCGAGGGTAAATCTTGCCGCCACCTCCGAAACTCTTTCCGAACCCTTTGTGATAACCATGAACTGGATTATTATAATTATAAGGAATATAATAATTCCGACCACGAGGTTATCGCCTATAACGAAGTGTCCGAATGTTTCTATAACTTTGCCCGCATCTCCGCCGTTTCCGAGAATAAGACGCGTTGACGATATGTTAAGCGCCAGACGGAATATTGTTGTGAGCAGCAGGAGCGGCGGAAATATTGACATTTCCAGCGGTTCATTCACATAAAGCGTTGTAAGCATTATTGTGAGTGACACTGTGATATTCACAACGAGCAGCACATCAAGAAGTATGGAATTAAGCGGTATGATAATGAGCAGTATTACAACAAGAACTACTACCGCAATAGCGACGTCGCTGAATTTGAATTTATTCACTTAAGCCAACTCTCCTATCTTTTTATTTTTCGGCGTTTTTTCTTATAAATCTGTGCAAGAATTTCCGCCACCGCCCTGTAAAATTCAGGCGGTATCTGCACTCCCACCGGAACGGCTTTATAAAGAGCCTGCGCCAGAGGGCGGTTTTCAACCATTTCTATCCTGTGTTCCTTAGCTTTTTCCTTTATCTTCCTTGCCACAAAATCCTTTCCCTTTGCAACCACGACCGGCGCGCCTTCTCCGTTGTCATCGTATTTAAGCGCGACAGCGTAATGGGTAGGGTTTGTGATAACAACATCGGCGCCAGGCACTGCCGCCATCATGCGCCGCATCGAAATTTCACGCTGTTTCTGTTTTATTCTGCTTTTTATTTTCGGGTCACCTTCGGTCTGTTTAAATTCGTCTTTTATTTCCTGTTTGCTCATACGAATACTTTTTTCAAAAGACCATTTCTGATATATAAAATCAAAAACGCCTATCGCAAGCATAATTCCGCCGAGCTTGAAGCCTACCGAAAATATTATATCTTTCATAAATAATATAACGTCCCGATAATCCGCCAGTATAAAAGTCGGAAAATCAGACATTCTTTTTCTTATTTCAGTATAAAGAACATATGCCATAACGGCAAATTTTACGATTGATTTGATAAGTTCCACTACCGCGCGGGTACTGAACATATTTTTTATGCCGTTGACCGGATTTAACTTATCCAGTTTAGGGGTCATCGGATCTTTTTTCTTTACATTACCCACCTGCGCGTATTCGACTGCAAAACCAATCAGAACGGCGCACAGCAGAACCGGCGCAACTGCCATTGCTATATATGCGAATCCCTCCACTATTTTCAGGTGCAGAAAACTCACTTCAGCCGTGTTCTGTGAGTATTCCCCGAACATAGAGAGATATTTACTAAGCGCACCCTCAAGCGTTCTAACTATATATCCGCCGGATATTTTAAGCGTTCCGAACAGTGTCAGAAGAGTTATACCGGCGGCAAGGTCCTGACTTTTCGCGTTTCTTCCTTCTTCACGGGCCTCTTTTCGTCGTTTGGGGGTGGCTTTTTCGGTTTTTTCTTCATCAGCCAATTGTCACTCGCCCCATTTCATCAAAAACCTTCTGAATTGCCGAAAACATTGTTGTAAACATAGAGTTCGACATTTCCGTCAGCACGGGAATAACCGCTATCATAATAATAAGACCTATCAGTATTTTAACCGGAAATCCTATTACAAAAAAGTTTACATTCGGCACCGCCTTCATAACCACGCCGAGCAGAACCTCCGTGACCAGCGACACTACCAGAACAGGCAGCGCTATTTTAAATCCCATTTCAAAGGACATCACGAAAGAATATACCATCAGCTGCACTATGCTTGTGTCAAATATCACTTTGCCCGGCGGCAGCACGCTGTATGTGTCATAAATCAGCTTTAACAATATCAGATGCGAGTCTGTTACAAAAAATATCAGAATAATAAACAAATTCAGAAGTGTGCCTGATATCGGAGTCTGTGCTCCTGTCACCGGATTATATACCTGCGCGAAACTGAAACCCAGCTGCAGATCAATAATCTGTCCCGCCGTATACACAGCGCCTGTGAATACGATTATTATAAAGCTGAATATAATCCCGAGTATAACTTCCTTCATTGCCGCCACTGTAAATTCCAGCAGTGAATTAAACATCACCGGCTGCTGCGGCGGAATAACGAGCAGTATAATAAACGACATACACAAACTCAGAACTATCTTTGCAATTGACGGCATATTTCTGCCGAATACCGGACTCAGAGCAAACATTGATATTATTCTTAAAAAAATCAACATAAGATATAAAATCCAGTCTAATATGTTTCCAGCTCCTATATCCATTTCTGCCCCCTATATTATCCGGTTCTTGCCATATAGTCAAAAACCATATTGGCAAAATCTATCAGTTTATTCATCATCCACGGTCCGCACAGTATCAGTGTCAGAAATATTGTTATAATTTTCGGTGCGAACGTAAGTGTCTGTTCATGTATTTGTGTACTTGCCTGAAAAATGGATATTATAAGACCCACCAAAAGGCTGACTCCCAGAAGAGGCGCCGACACAATAAGTATTGTGTAGAGTCCCTGCTGTATTATTGTCATAACATCCGACTGACTCATTTATCATACCCCTTTCTGAAAATACTCAAATTACTGTATCAGGCGAATACATCTTTTTATTTAAACCCTGTAATCAGTGTTTTTATCACCAGATCCCATCCGTCAATAAGGATGAACAGCATCAGTTTGAACGGAAGAGATATCATAACCGGCGGAAGCATCATCATACCCATTGACATAAGAGTGCTTGCAACCACCATATCTATTACAATGAACGGAATATAAAGAAAAAATCCCATCTGAAACGCACGTTTAAGCTCGCTTGTGATAAATGCGGGTATAATGGTCTGTATTGGAATTTCATCATAATTTTCCGGCATATCCGAATTTGAAAGGCTCAAAAACAAATTCAAGTCCTTATTATAAGTCTGCCTGAGCATAAACTCACGCAAAGGCTTAGCCGCGTTGTCAAGAGCGACATCCTGCGTTATTTCTCCTGCTATATACGGGTCGTAAGCCTCTGTTTTGACTTCTGATATAACAGGTGACATAATAAAAAACGTAAGAAAAAGCGCTATTCCTATAAGCACCTGATTAGGCGGTGACTGCTGAAGTCCGAGTGCGTTTCTTATGAATGACAGCACCATTATTATTCTTGTAAAGCTTGTCGTCATTATAAGAAGCGAGGGCAGCACCGACAATACCGTAAGCAACACTATTATCTGCACGCTTGCGGACATATTTTCGGGCGACGTTTCAACGCCCAGCTGACCTAAAAGTGAATTCGGTTCGGCGAATACCGATACTGATAATGCAAATGTGAGGATCGCCGCCAGAACCGCAACTATTATTTTAATTTTCTTAACTTTCATCATTTCCATCCTCACCTGATTTTTTCCTTGTAAATCTTTCCGTATTTTTTCTGCTCTCGTCAATAATTTTATCAATGAGTTCTGTATCCTCGTCCTCCGGCTTGTCGATATGCCTTTTCAGGAAAGCATGAAAATCCATATTGTTTTTATCGGAAAGATTATTATTCTGCCGTTTGGGAATAAATTTCAGCACTGCATCCCTGACGGCATATACAGGATTCAAAATTTCCGCCGTATCCTGCACCGGCGTCAGATCCTCCTCGCAGAGTTCTGATAAAAGCGAAATATTTCCGGCGGATATTCCTATAAGGAAATATTTTCCGCCTATTTCCGCTATACAAAGGGATGAATCTTTTGAAAGCGGTATTCTGTCGGCTATTTTCATAAATCTGGACGACATCCCCATTGCGGAGCGCGTTGCCATCCATTTGCTCACAGTGTATGCTCCCCACAGAACAACACAGAAAGCCGCCAGACAAAATATAAGCTTCAATATATCTGCTGCCATCAAAAAATCCTCCTTCCAGAACTGCCTGAGCGCATATTTTCCTGCAAACTATAAACATTGCACAAAGCGCATATAATGGAAAATATGCGGAGATACGCAGAAAAGGTTCCCAGTGAAGGCAGCGGCGGTCTCCGCTGCCCTTTAAAACTCCGTATCTGCGGAGTCTTTAAACTCTGGCACCTAATCTCGATTTTGCGATTCCCGTAATTCTCACCGCAAAATTATCATCCGCAATAACAACTTCGCCCTTTGCGATCATTTTTCCGTTGACAACCACGTCAACCGGTTCTCCCACCAATTTATCGAGAGTAATAATAGAACCGACATTAAAGTCAAGTATATCTTTCAGATTTTTCTTTGTGCGTCCCAGTTCAACTGTAACCTGAAGCGGAACGTCCATAAGCATATTTATATTGTCGCTCACATTCGCAGTTCCTGCCGGAGAGTCAAAACTTTCAAACTGAACAGGCTGCACATTATACGCCTGCGGCTGCGGAGCATATCCCATCGGAGGCTGCTGTCCGTATCCCATCGGAGGCTGCTGTCCGTATCCCATCGGAGGCTGCTGCGGCTGTCCCATCGGAGCGCCGTATCCGCCCGGCATATCCGGATCAAAATACGACGGACTTGCATTCTGCACAAATGACGATGCAGCTGCCGGCTCTGCCGCCGGCGGTTCCGGTGACGGCAGAGGTTCTCCCGTTTCGGAAAGTCCCTGCTGCTGTAAAAATCCTTTTACAAGTGTTTTACTGAAATTCAGATCCATAAGGAGCATAATTTCAGTTTCAAAAAGCCCCTCAACATCCATCATAAATGATGTCGCGACTAAATCTCCCTCGCCTGTTTTAAGCAGATCGCTGACTTTTGCCTCGGCAAAATTCATAATATCCACTGTAGGCGGTGATATGTTCACCTTCATATCTGTCAGTTTTGACAGCGATGTTGACGATGCGCCCATCATCTGATTCATGCACTCGCTTATAGCGCTCAGATGCAGTTCGCTCAGATCGCCGTCGTTATACTCGTCTGTGCCGAGCATAACCGATGTAATAGCCTTAACATCGTCAATCTTCATTATGAGAATATTATCTCCGTGCAGACCTTCGACATATGAAATATGTATCACTACATACGGCATATCATATTTTTTTGCGAGTATATCATAATTTGTAACGCTGACGGTAGGCACGGTAATGTCAACCTTACGCGAAAGCAGGGTATGCAGCGCGGTTGCCGCCGATCCCATGCTTATATTGCCAATCTCGCCCAGCGCATCCTTTTCAATTTCGGATAAAATGCTCTGATCCGGTTCCGGAACTGAATCCAAAGACCAGTCCTCCGGCAAGGCATTTTCGTCTGCCGGAACTTCGGCATTGTCCGACTCTTGCGCCGTAGAGTCGGATGAGTCTCCCCCTCCGAGTAATTTTTCTATTTCTTCCTGACTTAACATATCACTCATCTTCTTCTCTATCCTCCTCTATTTTTTCCGCAAGCTTTACTGCATATTTATTTTCATAAACGCCGAGTTTTCCGCGGAATTTAGGCATACCCGCTATTTCGACGCATAGTCCCTGTTCTACTTTATGTTCCAGTTTCAGAACATCTCCCACTTCAAGCGATATTATCTCCTGAAGCGATATAGGCATTGAATTGAAATTAGCCCTTATATCAAATTTTGCCGTTCTGAGTTTATTGCGTATATTAACGGCATTTTCAGGTTCAACTTTAATTTTTTTGCTCGATACCCACATCGAGGCTTCCATATTGTCGTTTATAGGCTCTATCGCAGCATAAGGAATACATACGTTTAAAAATCCTTCCACGTCGTTGCCTATTTTAACGCTTATAGTAATAATAACGGTAGGTTCGCTGTACGGCACTATCTGCGCAAACTGAGGACTTGTTTCTATGTTGTGCAGTTTACACGTTGTGTGAATTACTCTTGACCACGCGCTGTCAACCTGCTTGAGAATCTGACCCACTACTTTTTGCATGAGCGCAATATCAATATCGGTAAAGTTTTTGGATGTTTCCAGATCATCGCCTCTTCCGCCAAGGAGTCTGTTCATTATTCCGTAAGCTATATTCGGCGATATTTCCATCAGTGTCGAGCCCTCAAGAGGAGGCATATCCACAATTGCCAATATAAGCGGTGACTGCAGTGAATTTGTATATTCCGAATATGTCTGCTCTTCAGCCGATAACAGCTCCACCTGGCATGATGTTCTTAATGTGCCGGATAAGTAAGTCGATAACATGTGCGAAAAATTTGTATATATACTATGCAGCGTTCTTACCTGTTCCTTTGTGAACTTATTCGCCGATCTGAAGTCATATTTTTTTATTTTGACCTTTGGCGCGCCGTCGTTGTCATCTTCTGAAATCGCGCCTTCCGTCAATGATTTTAATAAGTTATCTATTTCGTTTTGTGATAACACATCTGACAATTTCTCTCACCGCCCTATCTCATAGTGTATTCTACTGCTGAACAACAAATTCGCTGAAATATACGGTATCAAGTCCGTTTATACCCGTATCGTCCATAATCTGCCGGCATATCTCTGTTGCAAGGATATCCTGTATCTCATATGACATCATTTCATCTATACTTTTCTGTCTTAAAATACGGTTGATTACATCGTTTACCTGAGTAGATTTTTCCTCAAGCTCTTCAACAGCTTTTTTGTTTGTAACCTGTATAGACATTGTTGTTTTCACAAGTGCCTTGCTGTCGCGGACATTGGTTATAAAAGATGATGCGGGAGCGTAAATATAGGTTTTTACTTCCTGATTCTGATTATTCATCATAAGATAACCTATAGCGCCGCCCGCGCCCAGTACAACGACAAGCAGGACAACAATTAATAGTGTAACCGTTTTATTCATTATAATAGCCCTTCCTTAATATTTTTAATATTCTTCCGCCTCAGACGGCATTACATCTATCACGAAGTCAACGCGTCTGTTCATTCTGCGCCCGTCCTCGGTGCTGTTGTCTTCCACGGGATGATATTCCCCGTAACCGACTGCTGAGATTCTGTCAACCGGATATCCGTAATTTTCAACCACATATCTCAGAACATTAACCGCTCTTATGGTTGAAAGCTCCCAGTTTGACGGAAATTCCCTTGTATTTATAGGAACATTGTCGGTATGACCCTCAATTCTTATCATCTCTATACGCTCTGCGTAAGTCACTATTGCGCTGACAATCTGCGACATAACGCCTTCCGCCTCAGGACGAATTACAGCTTTTCCGGTGTCAAAAAGAATATTATTGGCAAATCTCACAAGAATTTCATCGCCGTCTTTTGTGATCAGAATATCCTGTATCATGCCGTTCTCCACGACATATCTTTCAAGCTCGGCATATAACTCTTCCGCCGAAAGCTCAACCTCTCTTTTTCCCACGTCATTTTTCTTATCATCGGTAATATTCTGTCTCACCTGTTCCAGAACCGATTCCTCGCTCATAAGCACTCCGCTGCTTCCGCCGAATGCCGCCACAAGTTCCATCCATTTGGCGGTATCTATGCTTGAGAAAGAGTAAAGCAAAACGAAGAAACAGAGCAGTAATGTTACCATATCACCGTAAGTGTCCATCCAATTGGCGCCGCCGCCGGTATCTGATTTTGCTTTTTTCTTCATGCTCTGGCACCTGCCTCACTGTTTGCCGCGCCGCCTTTTGCCGCAAGTTCTGTTCCGGACAGGAAGCTGTTAAGCTTTTCTTCTATAATTCTCGGATTTTCGCCCGCCTGTATCGACAGAATACCCTCAAGTATAAGCGCGTCATACTGAACTTCAACCGCTGTGAAACCTTTAAGTTTATTGGCAAGCGGAGTGAATATCCAGTTTGCTATCAGAGAGCCATAGAAGGTCGTAACAAGGGCGACCGCCATACCGGGACCGAGAGCGTCGGCATCGCTGAGGTTTCCGAGCATCTTTATAAGACCTATAAGCGTTCCTATCATACCGAAAGCCGGAGCCAGCGCTGACATTCCGAACAGCATTCCTATATTTGAATTATGCCGTTCCTCCATGCACATTATCTGTGTTTCCATAATATTTCTTATGATATCCGGATCGGTACCGTCCACGACGAGCATAATGCCCTTTTTCAGAAACGGATTTTCTATCTCGTTCGACTTGCTGTCAAGCGCCAGAAGACCGTCCTTTCTTGCCATATTGGCAAGGTCGATAATCTCGTTTATCATAGCCTGCGTATTAAATTCGACTTTTTTAAATGCCATGCCTATTACTTTCGGCAGTCTTTTAAGATCATCCATTCCATTGGATGTAATAGCCGCAGTTATAACGCCTCCGACAACTATAAAGATACTGTCACGGTCGATAAAAGCTCCTATTTCTCCAAAACCTATACCGAATATAATAAGCACGAGACCGCCGACCAATCCAATGAGAGTTGTTATCTCCATCTCAATATCACCCCTGTTTACACCTTTCCTGTTTTAAAATTTCAGATAATTATATCTTTATCTTCAAAATCCGCTTTATTTGTTATATATACTTCCCGAAATATTTTATTCTTGAAAGAAACAATCCTGCTTATGACCTCGTCGATTGTTTCCTGAACAACCACTTTTCTGCCCGTTGAAAACGATATTACGGTATCGGGCGACGCTTCAATAAACTCTATCAGATCGGGATTGATATAAAATACCGAATTGTTAAGTCTTGTTACGCAAATCATAATACACAGCTCATTTCCGAAAATAATTATCTCTTAAGGTTGATAAGCTCTTCAAGCATTGTATCCGAAACTGTTATAATTCTTGAATTTGCCTGATATCCTCTCTGAGTTGTTATCATTTCGGTAAATTCATATGCAAGGTCAACATTTGACATTTCAAGATAACCCGGAATAAGAACGCCGGTACCGTTTTCACCTGCAACCTGATCGCCGTTTTCAAGAGGCGCTCCTGAGTTTGACGACTGCTGATACATACTGTTTCCGAGCTTTACAAGACCTTCGTTGTTCATAAAGTTTACAAGGCGTATCTGTGCTATTTCAACAACATCGCCGTCCTCATTGACACCCTTTACCCATCCGAGCTGGTCTATGGAGATATTTGTAAGGCCGTCAGTATTCTGGATACGGTCATCATCCACGCTCATTACATAATATCCTGTGCCGGCATGTACAAGATTGCCTTCGCTGTCAAGCTTGAAGTTACCTGATCTTGTATAAACTTCTGTTTCTCCGTCCTGAAGAACGAAATAACCGTCGCCGCTTATTGCAACGTCAAGAGTTGATTCTGTGTTCTGCGGAGCGCCTGCTGTTGTTTTTGTATTGATAGCCGCAACTGTTACACCAAGACCTATCTGTCTTGCGTTCATACCGCCGATGCTTTCGGAAGGCGCCGATGCCGCCGCTGTTGTCTGGCTTATAACGTCATGGAATGTAACCTGAGCTGCCTTATATCCTGTTGTGTTTACGTTTGCTATATTGTTTGCGATTACGTCCATTTTTGTCTGATGCGTTCTCAGTCCCGACACACCTGTATACATTGATCTTACCATTTTACATATCCTCCTAAAAATATTACATTTAAACTTATTTTCCGGCTCATACGCCGCCCTATGTCATAACTTTCCCCGCATCATTTTTCTTCTCCGCCGTCCGATTCCCCGGCATCCGGAAGCGTTCCGGTCTGCGGAATGTCGAATATTTCCTTGACATTGTCTATATTTATAACCTCGCCGCCCACATTAAGATATGTGGAACCCGACTGAAATACTACACTGTCAACCGTTCCCGCTATGTAAGACGTGCCGTCATCATCGGTTTTGGATGCTATAACGGTTTTGCCCACAAGCGACAGTCCCTGCGACTGCATTGTTACCGCGTTCATATTCTCCATTTCCTCCAGAACGCTGAACTGCGCCAGCTGCGCGATATACTCTGAATTATCCATAGGATCAAGCGGATCCTGATTTGACATCTGAGTTACAAGCAGCAGTAAGAATGCGTTTTTATCAAGGGTGTCGGTAGCATTGCGTGTTGTTTTTTTCTTTGCGGCATTTACCATGTCCGCGTAGTAATTATCCGGTACCTGTATGCTTGTCGCCGTCATTTTCCTGCCTCCTTTATACTCCGAAACTGCGGATAGAATCAAGAACGCGTCTTATCTTCTCATTTTCCGCCGCTTTCATATATTCTCTGTAATCCGCGCCTTTTTCGTTGTTCTGACGGTTGTTTCTCTGCTCGCTCTGATTTTCATAAAAAGCGGAGTTTCCGCTTGAGCCGTCAAAATTCTCGTGCTGTTCAGCGGGATGAGAAACATTTATATTCAGGAGATTTACTCCCTGAGCGCGTATTGAGTCGGACATCTGCACCGCTGACTGCGCTATCATATCGCGCACTTCTGTATTTGAAGCGATTATTTTAACGCTGAGTCCGTTCTGCGATGATTCAAGCTTTATTACGATATTTCCGAGAGTTTCGGGATGAAGCTGAATCTGCATCTGTTTTATTTCGCCGTTCTGCGACTGAATGAGATTGCCGGTAATGCGTTCGATCATCTGATTAAGAACCGGCGCTGTTTCGGAGCTCACCTCCGGCACCTGAAAATCCGCGTTTACCGTATCGGCATTTGCCGCGCCTACCGTCAGATTTGGTATATCCATACTTTTTGTGAAATCAAAAGCGCTGCTTTCTTCAGAGCTTTCCTCACTCATAGAGTACTCTTCTGAACCCGCGTATTCTATAACGCCCGAAACCGCCTCGTTGACCGGCATATACACGCGTTCGGGAGAGTCTGACGGAATATTCTGATGATTGCTGAAAACTATATTTCTTGCCTTAATAAAATCACTTGCTCTCACAAGGCCGTCCTCATCGCCCACCTTTGCCATAAGCACCGCAACTGCCGGCGATTCGCCCTTGCCGATAAACGGCGTTGATTCTATATATTCCGTGCCGGCCGGATATATGCCTTTTTCATCCGGCATATTTACGCTTCTTGCAATTTTCGATTCCGGTATAACAGTTCCGTCGCTCATTGTGATAAGTCTTTCCGGCGCGATATCAGCCGCGCTCACATTATAAGGCTCACTCACAGCCGCCGCTGGTATATCAGTGTTCACTTCGGGAGCCGGAACATATTCCGTGTTTACTGCCGGTGCCTGAAACGCCTCAGGCTGAACATTATTCTCCGGAGCAGGCTGAACTGTTTCAACCGGCGCGGTTTCCTCCGGTACAATGCCTGTGTCAGCCGGCTGTACAGGCGGTACATTGAGCATAGTTTCCTGCACTGCATTCTTTACAGTTGCGGCAACTTTGCTTTCATCCACGCCCTCTCCGTCAAATACAACGGATATAATGTCATTAACGATATTATCCGCAAAATTCTCATCCGCGAACTCATTCAGCTTCATAACGTCCGCCGTCATATTCGGATTTGTCATCTGAGTTTTTGTAAAGCCTGAGTATTCCTCCGCGCGGTCAAGAACTATATCCGAGATTTCATTCGCGAAATCACGGCGCGGATTTTGTCCGGCTGTGCCGTTCGGATAATTTTTTGTTATGTACTGCGGCAGCAGATCTGTCGCTATCATATCGGCGAAAGCGTCTGTAATTTCCGCAAATGAAAGAGTAGCCACCGGTTCAGCGGGAACATCTTCAATACCCGACACAGCCTGAACTTCATCATGCGCCGCGTCGCCCACGATATCAACCGCGTCCATAACCACTTCCCCGACAGTCTGGTTTTCTTCTGAAAAAGCCTGCGCCAGAGCTGTCTGAAAATAGAATGATCCTCCAAGAACCGATTCTATATATCCCTCCGGCTGAATATCTTTAATTTCCTTTTTAGCCTCCGGTCCGGCAAACTCACTCAGAATATTGCCGAAATCTTTTCCGGCTTTTTGTGCCTGTCTTTTTCTGCCTACAGCTGTGCTGTTGGTATCGGGGTTTACCTTAACCAGAGTCTGCACAGCGGCAGCCGTATTTACATCCATATATTAACCATCCCTTTCAGCGCATATAGCGCGATTTGTCAGCATTTAATCTATAACCCTCAATAAGTCTGACGCATATTTCGGGTCCATTTCGGAAAGAACTTCCGCGGCTTTTGAATCTGTGAGATTGCTCACTATCCTTGCCACTTCATTCATATCAGCATATTTTGTAAGAATTTCCGCCGCCGTTGAGGAGTCCATCTGTTCATATATCTTAGCTACGTCCTTGACGTCGGCTTTTCTGTGTTCAAACGCTTCATAAAGCGAGTCAAATTCCGCTTTATCAACAAGATATCTCTGTTCGCGCTCATTTATGTCATTTTCCTTTGCAATAAGCTCCGCCTCTTTTTGTTCAAGTTCGGCCTTCTGCGTGTCGATACCTGCCTGAAGCTGCGCGTAATAGGCTTCGTTTTCAGCTCTTATTTCCTCTTCAGTCTTTTCAATAACTTCTCCCTCTGCCGGTACTTCCTTTCCCATAAGAGTCAGAACTTTAGTTTTCACCCCGAAAACATTGAACCAATAGCAGGCCGCTGCGCCGGCTATCACTGCGATAAGTATTATCACAAAAACCACAGCGCCCGCGTTAGATTTTTTAGGCGCGTCTTTTTGCATATCTGTTTTATTGTTAACAGCAGTCTGTGCCATAATTCTCAATCCTCACTAACGTTTTCCCGACATATAATCGTCTAAGTATTTTGCCTCCTCGGCCTGAACTTCCTTTTTATATTCCTCAAATTTCTTTTCCCTGAGTTTTTCATAACTTTTGCGGTTCGTCATAATTTCTATCAGTTTTTTCTGAGCGTTATCTCTTTCAAATTCTTTTTTCACCAGCGCGTAAGACAATTCCTCACGCTGCTGCCGCAGATACGATATATAATTATTATAGCTTGTAAATTCAAAAACGTCCGCCGCTCCGGCTATTCTCTCCTGAGCGGAAACTGTTTCCGCCGCATTTTTTTCAAGCAGCGAATTTATATGATTTATCTCATGATTTATCCCCGCCAGAATACTTTTCTGTTCTTTTTCCTGCGCCGCCGTGATCTGCAGCAGCGTCTGAAGCGAGAATACAAATTTTTTCAATCAACTCACCCTTTTTGAATTTTTTTCAGTCTTTCCACTATATCGTCAAATTCAAAGCTGTCACCAATTTCCTGTCTGAGAAATTCATTTATCTTGTTATGTACAGCTATCGCCTCATCAATTTCGGGATTGGAGCCTTTTTTATAAGCGCCTATATTGATGAGGTCCTCGGCGTTTCTGTAAACCGCCATAAGATTTTTTATGGAGTTTGCCGCTTTTTTGTGTTCCGGATCGGCTATGTCGTTCATAAGACGGCTTATGCTCGCAAGAACGTCCACCGCCGGATAATGGTTCTGGTTTGCAAGCTGTCTTGACAGTACGATATGTCCGTCAAGAATACTTCGCACGCTGTCGGTAATCGGCTCGTTTAAGTCATCGCCGTCAACAAGCACTGTGTAAAGTCCGGTTATTGCGCCCTTATCCGATGTTCCTGTTCTTTCCAGAAGTTTCGGCAGTTCTGTGAATACAGACGGGGTATATCCGCGCGATACCGGCGGTTCGCCCATCGCCATGCCTATTTCACGCTGCGCCATAGCGAAACGCGTTACAGAGTCCATAAGCAGAAGTACATTTTTGCCTTTTTCACGAAAATATTCGGCAATTGCCGTGCCGACCATAGCCGATTTAAGACGTATAAGCGCCGGCTGATCGCTTGTCGCAACGACTATTACGGATTTTTTCAGTCCTTCCTCCTGCAGATCCTTTTCGATAAAGTCATTAAGCTCCCTGCCGCGCTCTCCTACGAGAACGATAACATTCATATCAGCCTGAGCATTTCGGGCAATCATACCCATCAGCGTACTTTTGCCGACACCGCTGCCGGCGAAAATTCCGACTCTCTGACCGCTTCCGCAGGTAATAAGACCGTCTATCGCTTTTATCCCCAAAGGCATTATATCATGGATTCTCTTTCTTTTTAATGGGTTCGGAGGCGAATTGCTGACA
>CAZLOX010000018.1:0-19480 GCA_964561265.1 uncultured Lachnospiraceae bacterium | reverse complement strand
TGCGTTGAAGATACTTGGCGGGAGACTGCCCGGGAAAATAGATAGCTGCCGGATTTATATGGCCCGTTGGTCAAGCGGTTAAGACACCGCCCTTTCACGGCGGTAACATGGGTTCGATTCCCATACGGGTCACCATTTTTATTTTTAATATTTGTTTTGAATATTAAAAATGGGTCTTTAGCTCAGTTGGTCAGAGCATTCGGCTCATAACCGAACGGTCCTGGGTTCGAGTCCCCGAAGACCCACCAAAAAGTTATGGAAATTTTCCATGACTTTTTTTATTTTATTGAATATTTTATGATGAATAACCTTTGATTGGGATTTCTCTATGAAACTTTGCTTGCTGATAATGTCAATATTTGCGACATATAATATAAAGAAGCGTATTGCATATTTTGAAGAAACAGAGTATAATAATTATAATCTGTCTGAAACGATAAAAAGGAGTTTTAACTATGAACAGCAATACAAAATGGATCTGGAAAAAGGGCGAAAATAACGAAAATACATGGATGAATTTTATCAAAAAATTTACTTTACCGAATCTTCCGAAGAATGCCATAACAAAAATTGCGGTTGATTCAAAATACTGGCTTTATATAAACGGTATCTCTGTGGTGTTTGACGGCGGTGTAAAACGGGGACCGAACAAAAACAGTACATATTATGATGAAATTGATATTGCAGAATATCTCAAGGAAGGGGAAAACACGGTAGCTATACTTGTATGGTATTTCGGAAAGAGCGGTTTTTCTCACCTTTCAAGCGGAATGGGCGGACTGCTGTTTGAAGCAGATATAGATGGTGAAATTATATCTTCCGACAGCTCGTGGAAAGTTATGAAAAATCCTGCATATGTAAAACCAGACGAATTTGATACTCCGGCAAATTTTAGATTGGCAGAATCAAATATATATTTTGATGCGGCGTTGGATATAGGTGAATGGTATTCTGCTGATTATGATACTTCATCATGGGATAATGCCGATATTATATGCGGTGCTGGTGAAGGCGCATACGGAGCATTGCAGAAATGCGTTATTCCGCAGTTTAAGGATTACGGATTAAAGGATTATGAAAATTCCGCAGAGTTTGAGGGCTTTACTTCAACGGAAGAAATAACTCTCAGAATGAAACTTCCATACAATGCGCAGGTTACTCCATATCTGAAAATAAGCGCCGGCAAGGGAAAGAGAATATCAGTAAAATCCGATACATATGACGATTTTCTCTATGAAACAAAGAGCGTTATGTCGGTGTATTATAGCAAAGACGGTGAACAGGAATATGAATGTCTTAGCTGGCTGAACGGCGAATATATGTACTATACTATTCCGGAGGGCGTTGCAATACACAAACTGCAGTACCGTGAAACGGGTTATGATACAGAATTTGCGGGCAGTTTTGAATGTGATGATGAACTTTTAAATAAATTATGGCAAAAATCGCTTCGTACATTGTATATTACAATGCGTGATACATTTATGGACTGTCCTGACAGAGAGCGTGTGCAGTGGTGGGGCGATGTGAATGTTGAAATGCAGATGATGATGTATTGTCTTGACGAAAAGGCTCTGCTGCTTTATAAAAAAGGCGCCGACTCTATGGCTGGATGGGCAGAGGACACAGGGCATATACTGACAGTTGTGCCGTCCGGAACAGAACAATTTGAACTGCCGTTTCAGAATCTTGCCGGAATATGGGGATTTTCATATTATTATGATTATACCGGCGATATGAGCGTGATTGAGCGCGTATACAATGTATCAAAGAAATATGTGCTGGATTATAAAATGAATCCCGACGGTCTTGTTGAGCATAGAAGCGGAAGCTGGGACTGGCCCGATTGGGGCGATAATTCGGATATTTCGCCTATGGAAAATGCGTGGTATTATATGGCGGTCAGCAGCTGCAGGAAAATGGCGGATATTCTCGGATATAATGATGATATCGCAGTATACAATGAGCGATTGAACAGCATTAAGGAAAATTATAACAGAGTATTCCTGAAAGACGGATATTACTTTGATAATACAAAGAATAATAAACCGGATGACAGGGCAAACGCACTTGCCGTACTTGCAGGATTGGCGGACAAACATCTTTACAGCGGTATTTTAAGTGTTTTACAGAAAAGTAAAAATGCGAGTCCGTATATGGAAAAGTATGTGCTTGACGCATTGTGCGAAATGGGATATTTTGATGAAGCGGTAAAACGCATGAAAGAGCGGTATCGTGAAATGGTTGAATATGATTATTCAACACTCTGGGAATACTGGGATAAGAGCGGTACATTAAATCATGCGTGGTCGGGAGGCCCGTTGATTACAATGTCAAAATATCTCGCCGGCATAAAACCTCTGAATACTGCTTACAGCATTTTTGAAATAAAACCTCATATGTGCGGACTGAATTTCATAAAATGCACAGTACCTTCGATAAAAGGCGATATTGTCCTTGAGATACGCAAAACAGACGGACGTATAAATATGAGCGTGACAATACCGAAGAATACAACAGCCGATGTTTACCTTCCGCTTATTGATAACAAACTGCCGCAGAATACGGAACATGAGTTTACACTGACAGACGGTTATGCGAAATTTGTTCTGACGGAGGGGAAATATACTCTGTAAAATATAAATTAAAAACCGAATTTGTCATTTTTATTCTGACAAATTCGGTTTTATTATTATTTCGTAAATTTATCCGAAGGGCATAGCGGAGTCATATCGTTAATATTTTCCCAGAGCATAACCCTTATTGTTTTTGCGTTATTATTGAAATTTTCCGGACTTACAGAGTGGCTGTCATTTTCTTTTGCAAACTGTATATTCTGCATTTCAATCTCTGACAGACTGCCGTCCTCATTATATGACGCAAATATTACTGTATATGTGCCGGATTCAGCAACAGTTACGATCGCATTTCCGCTGTTGGCGTCATATTTTATGCTGTAACCCTCAGGCAGCGGAGTCTGGCTTGGATTCGGCGTTTTATCCGGTTCAGGTGGTGAGCTTGGTTTGGATGATTCGACCGGTGTGGGTGATGCGCTTGGTTTTAATGATTCGACCGGCGCGGATGTAGCAGGCGCAGGATTGTCACCGCGGCTTATGCTTCCGCCTGAATTGAAACCGACAATTTCAAGAGTTTTGTTAAGCGATACGTCATACGAACAGTTGAGTATATTGCCTTCCGACAAATAACCGATAACTCCGCCGGTATATTTTCCCTCACCTGTAACAGTTCCGTTATTGTGACACGATGAAATGTCGCTGTAATCACATCCGGCAATACCGCCTACATAGTCTTTGCCAGAGATATTTCCGCTGTTATTACATCCGTTCACGGTATTTTCAGTTTCAAAAATTCCCGCAATACCGCCGGCATAACTCTCCGCATTATGTACATTACCGCTGTTATTACTGTTTTTTATTGTGCCGTATGAACTGCATCCGACAATACCGCCGACATAATTCTGTGTGACATCCGCTGTATATGACGCAATCTCCGCATTGCTTATAACCGCACCTGTGTTATCGCTGTCGTATATTTCGCCGTTGTCAAGGAAACCGACAATGCCTCCGAGTCTGTTTCTGAAACCGTCAGAGCCATTTTCTATTTTGCCGGAATTGCTGCATCCGGTTATAACGCCCTCAATATTATGTGCGGCAATACCGCCGGCATATGTTTCCTTGTTTTCAATTGTGATATTGCCTGAATTGTCACTGTCTGAAATAATACCGCCGTTGCCGAGAGTTCCGGCAATACCTCCTGCCTCTCTCTGAGCTGTGATATTTACATTGCTGTGACAATTGCTTATATTGCCTAAGCACCATCCGGCAATGCCGCCGACAACTGAACCGGCTTTTATTTCTCCCGATACAGTCAGGTTCTGCACAGTACCGGTGACAATGCCGAACAATCCCTGTGTGCTTTCATTTCCGTTTATATAAAGTCCGTCTATGCTGTGGTTTCCGCCGTCAAATGTACCGGCAAACTGTTTTATACCGCCTATATCCTGTATGCCTGCCGGTGACCATGACTGACCGTTTTCGTTGTATATATCCGACAAATCAATGTCATTTGCAAGTGTTACAGTTTTTCCGGTATAGCTGTTGCCGCCGTTTACGATAGCAGCAAAGTCTGCGAGATCATCCGCTGTGCTGATTTCTGTTATCAGCTGGTCGTCCGGCAGACCGGCGGAGGATTCGGTTATCAGAAGTGACGGTCTTAATGCCAGTGTAGCGGCATTCTGAACCGAACTTGCGTCATTTCCGTCACCTGTGCTGTAAATCATCAGCGTGATAATGCCGTCGCTGCTTTTGCCGAGAGCGGTTTTAACCGCGTCAGCAACGCTGAAAACAGACGTTTTATTTGTGCCTGTCGAGTCTATATAATAATCTTTCAATATTCCCTCCGCCGCGGTTGACGCGTCATTTCCGTCAGGAATAATCAAAGCCTGATGATTTTCTCCGTTGTAAAGGGATATTGTTTTTTCTGTTCCGTTCTCCGTATACTTAAAGCCGGATATTTTTGTGTTGTCCGTTCCGTCAAGGCTGAAGCTTGTTGACATACTGCTCTCATCCCAATCATTGTTCGGAATAAAGAAAACTGCCTTCGCGTTTTGTTTGACTCCGCTTGATTTGGTCATATTGAAACTTATTTCCGCCTCTGACAGCAGCTCTTTATTATAACCCGATAAATCAAACTTGACAAAGGTAATTCTGTCCGCGCCTATTACAAGGTCAGGCGACTGGAGCTGACCGTTATTTCTTACAGAAACGCTGTTTATCGCGGCAATACGGCTTGTTCCGAATGTTGAAGTTTTGGAATATTCAACCGATACGTTTACAGCTTCTGCCGGCATTGCAAAACTTCCGCCCGTTGTATCAATTTCGCTGCCGTCAGCGGTTTTTACGCTTATATCCGCTGTATAGCCTATGTTTGCATCGGCATTTATAGTAACGGAGTTTCCCTCTTTTGCATAAGCAGTACCGCTTTTTGAGGTTTCTGTTCCTACTGTTACGGAAATTTCGCCCAGCGGATTTTTAGCCGGATCGAAATTTACCGCGTATGACGGAGCGGCATTTACCGCTACCGGAACAATTCTTGAATATGACGCGCCGCCGTTTGTTACAGTAAGTTTTACATTGGCTGATACTGCGCTGCCGGCATATGACGGATTATATGCTATTGTGTTGTTTTCAATCGTTACAAGACCGACATTGTCCGCGTTTTCAAGTTTTATTTCTGAACCGCCGTCCGCATCCGGAGCGGATACCGTTTCGGTTTCAGTAACTTCCGCCTGTGACAATGCCGAATTTGCGGCAATAAAATCATTATACGCGGCTGTATAGTCAGCTTCATCCGTATATGTGAACACTATCTGCGGATATACCCATTTGCTGTAATCAGTCGGCCCTCCGTTATACAGAAACGGAATCAGATCAGTGTTTAATCTGATGTTTTTTGCAATATTGCAGTTTGCATATTCCGTTTTGTTGGCATTTCCGCTCGCATATGCCAGATACAGAGAAATAGTGTCATCATCTGTGCTTATAATCTCACCTGTAATATCAATATCGGTCTGCCATTGGGCAAGCGCATCCGGATATTCTGATATTGCAGAGGCGTCAATTGTTTTTAACGCGTCAGTTTTGTTAAAGTCATCGTTTCCAACTCTCGGAACGCTGAACTCTGCAACAGGTTTTGCATCATCTGTACTGCTGAATTCATTGCTTATTACCGATACGCTCTGTGTTAAATTGGTTTTGCTTACCACCGGAGTAAGACGAAGTTTCGCGCTTTTTATAACTTTGCCGTCTGCCGCGTCATTAGTGTTTTTTGTTGATAAATCAAACTGCAGAGCCGCACTGCGTACAGAGCCTGTTACTTCAATAAGACCGCTCGAATCGCTGACGTCCGTTATTGTACCATTATTGACAATCTGTCCGGATTTAGACGCGTAGATTGTCCATTCTCCGCCGTTGGATATATTATTTGCCGCACCGGTATCGGGAGAGGGTATGTCAGCCGCAATAGCCGGTGCCGGTAGTGTTATAAGACTTGCCGTGAAAGCCGCCGCCGTAATAAACGGCAGTATCTTTTTTCTGAATATATTCTTCAACTTTATTTCCTCCTTTCATCTCATGGCTTTTCTTCGCCCAAAATCTCCAGCTTTGCAATATCAAGCTGTGAACCACTCTGCGGAATAATTTTCACATATCTTCCTATGATGTAATCCTGATTCTGATTAGGGTCATACTGATTTGCAAGCCAGTTTGACTTTACACGCTTGTTGCGTTCCGCTCTTGTTCTTGAATTGACCGCTCCCACGTCATGCTCATCGGTATGTCCGGCGCTCCAGTCTGTACCGTCCTTTGAAAAATATATGCGGTAATCATGCGTAAGAGCAGGATCTGCCCATGTAATGCGGACACAGTTCACATGACGCTGCGCGCCGAGGTCAAGTGTGATACCGTTTCCGGTAAGAGTTTTATCTTCGGCATTGTACTCAGGATTGCTCTCGCTTATCGCCGAATACCATGCTGTATTGTCATCATTGTCAAGCACTGCCGATGGTTTTGAATTATTTACCGAAACCTCCGCAGATGCTGACACACCGCCGACGCGCGCATAATCGTAATATTCAGGCCATATATCTTCCGGAACTACCGAAGGATTATATGCGTACTTCGATTCTCCCGAATTTACAAATTTAATATTTTTGGCGTTGTTGCCTATGTTTATATGCGCGTCCGCTGCATTGCCGGCAACACTGCCGTTTATTTTAAGATTTTCAAATGTGATATTCTGTGTGATTCCGGTTACTCCGTCACTTGTCTTATAGCCTTCAATTCTTCCGTCAAATGTCGGGTCGGAGTTTTTATAATCAATATCCTTGAAATAAATATTGTTTATTCCTTTGCCGGGAAATGTGTATGTACCATATCTGTCCTGTGTAGTTATGAAGAGTTCCACAACCTTATTTGCCATATAATCCTGTATGCGGATATCGTTGAAGTAAATATTTGAAACTGAATTTCCCTCGGATACATCCATACGAATAGCCTGCGGCATTCTGTTCAGACTGCCGTCACTGTTTGTTTTAAAGGCGTACTTGTTATAGGTGAGTATGTCGATATTCTCAAAACGGCAGTTGTCTATCACGCGTCCGCCGTTCGGGGAGGAACTGTCGCCGTGCGTGCCGAAATGGATAGGTCTTGCCAGATCCGGCATAAGCACACAGTTTTTCACTTTTATATTTCTTACATTTCCGGTTGCGCCCCAGTAATTGCCGACCCAGCGCGGCCCGTAGATAGCGATACAGTCGTCATTTCCGCGGAAGAAACAGCCGTCAACAGTTATATCCTCCGAACAGAAGATATCCATGCTGTCGCCCCATTTGTGACGCGCGATTGATTTCAGATTTTTAACATATACATTTTTGCTGTTTGCGATATTTATGAAATAACCGCCGTTATCACGCCAGCCGTGATTTAATCCCATAATACCCTCAATATAAGTATTTACCGTATCATTTACAGTTAAAGAAGCGCCGAGCGGCCTGTAAATCATTCCGTGTCCTATAAGTTTGGCGTTTGTTGTGAAATCCATATCCAGTGTACCCTGAATTACAGCGCCGCCTTCCATATACCATGTCTGGTCGCTTTTTATATAACTGACTTTGTCAACATATCCGTCAGAGTAAAAACCGGGTTTCACATATACGACATCGGTATCGTACTGCTGTGCAAGTTTATCGCCCTTTGACGCGTCAACTACCGTTACTGTTTTGCCTTGTTCTTTCAGTTCCTCCTCAGTAGGCAGCTGCATAATTTCATCCGCCCATATCTGAAGATTGCGTCTTGTATCGCCGTTCGGGTCAAGAACTACTCTCTGCCCCGGATTGACGGTAAGCGTTATAATATTTCCGCCGGTTTCGTAATGCGGCTCTATGCCGTAGCTTTCAGGATATACTTTGGTTTCGCTGTTAAGTCCGTTTTCTATATCATCCAGACCGTCACTGCCTCCTATGCAGGTCACCTGAACTTCAACCGGCCCGTCGCAGTCAAAGTAGACCATACCAGCCTGCCTTGTGCCGTTGCTCATGACCTGTACCCTGTAAACGTCAAGCATCTGCCATTCATCATCGCCCGCTCCTGACGGACGCGCTTTTACTGAATAAGTTCCGCTGATATCCACGCCGTCCGGAGCCTTGTAAGTCACCAGAGTCGTTTTTTCAGAGGAATTGTCCATTGCCGTGTTATCGGCAAATACAGCAGCAGAAGTGAAGATTACCGACAATGCGGTCAGCGCCGCTGCACAGCTTTTTAAAATTTTTTTTAACATTGCAATCCCTGCCTTTCGTGTTTATTTCGATATAAATATTATATCATTCCACATGTTTTATTCAATGGAATAAATGAACATGAATTTGTAAAAAGCGAACATTATAAAAAATCAAATATTGATGCAAAGATAAAAAAAGAACTGTTTTTACGAAAAAACAGCTCTTTTATCACAATTTTATCTTTTGTATTTTTCTCTGTATCCGGTAGGCGTTAGACCTGTTTGATTTTTAACACTTTTTGAAAGACTTGCTGTATCGTAATACTGAAACGCCTCGGCAATCAGTTTGAAGGATACATCGCTCTCACGCAGCATTTTCAACACTCCTTCCATACGAATGGCATCAATATACATTTTGCACGAAATGCCGTATTGTTTTTTAAATTCCCTGCGAAAATGCCCTTCACTGATATTAAGGAGTTTTGAAAGTTCGGATATTGTCACTTTGCGGTAACGGTAAAATCTGTCTATATAAGCCATAACTTTGCTGAAATCAATATTGCTTTTTCTTTCAGTCATTACCTCATCACCGTAACTTTCCAGAAGTAAGGTAAGAATTTTTCCGGCGCATCCTATTCTTTCAAATACCTGAGAATGAGTTGACGGCTCGCCGATATTTGCTGCCTTTGCAAAAAGAGAGTCCAGTTCAGCGGTGTGTTTTCCCGAATCAATAACAGAAAAGTTTTCCATAAAATTAAAATATGAAATACCGTTTACCTCACTGTCAAAAGAAAGTATGTAAAATTCGGCCTGTGATTTCCTGTCAATACTGATATCACGATATTTATTGGCCGCTGTGCAGAAAAGCTTATCTTTATCCACAGTGTATTTTCCGTTTTTGGTTATAATATGTATACATCCGCTTTTTACATAAAATATCTCGTTATGATTGCAGATACAGCTTGTATGCCAGCTGCTGTCCTCTGTGTATTTTCCGCAGTAAATGATGTTTAAACTGGCAAAGCGCAGACTTTCCATAAATATATTCTTTTTGTTCTGTTTATTATCGTATTTCATAATTCCGCCCCATTTCCGGCTTATTTTCTTAAAGTATATCATATTCCGGAACATAAGTAAAGTGTAAATATCCAGCGCATTGCGGATAAAATCAGGCAATATGTGCGGCTGTTCAGAGATGAATTGATTTTTCATACTTGCAAATATTAGTCATTTATGATACAATTATAATGTATGAATTTAAAATTGGTCGTAAGGAGGAGCAATTTACATGGCAAATAAAAAAACGAAAACATCTGCTTCACGCACCGGAAAATCGGCAAAATCAAAAAAAACGTCAAAAAAATCAAAAGAACCTACAGGTGTGACATATATTGTATCGGTTACAGTCTGCATACTGCTTATGATTTTTACATACACAAATGCCGGAGGAACGCTTGGAACTGCTGTGCAGGATTTTCTATTCGGACTTTTCGGCAAATGCGCATATTTCATGCCTGTTGCGGCGCTGGGATGTGTGGTGTATTTGTTTTATTCAAATAATGCAAACAGATTTTTGTCAAAATCTGTCCTGACTTTTTTCCTTTTATGGGATTTGTCAGCAATCATTCATATCACGTCCGGCTCTGTCTATGATATACCGACATCATATGCGATGGGGACTGTGGAGGGAGGCGGTTTTTTCGGAGCCTGCATAGGATATCCGCTGCATACCGTCGCCGGAACGGTTGTGCCCGTTATTATGCTTATTGCCGCGGGAATAATTATAATAAGTATTATTACACAGATATCAATAGTAAGCGGAATTATAAGTATGGTTGCGGGATTTGTAGAGGATTTTAATACGGTTGAAGAAATTGACAACAGCGATACTGGCAGAAAAATATCGCAGAATGTTAAAAGCACAACAAGAAAAATTCGCGAAACCAAAGATGAGATAAACGAGAATATCCAGTATATCAAAAATGAAAGCAGACGCGTCATTGATTTTAAAATAAACGAAAATGAGGCGGTGCAGAGAAGAACACCGGCAGAAATTTTAAAAGAACAGGAAAATGTGCGGGATGATATTAAAAAGCCTGATAAATTATCAGTTTCATCGCTTAATAACCGCAATGATTCAAAACCGCTCCTTAAAGAAAAAATGGAGAAAATTTACGGTAAGAAAACCCCTCCGCCGGCTGAAACAATTCCGGCTGTTCCTGATAGAACTGATACTGCGGAAGAAGTACAAACTGATGAAACATTTGCGCCGGAAGTTAAAGAAAATAACAATAATTCAGACGCGCTTTTCAGCTTTATCGACCCCGAAACAGGCGAGATCATATCCGCGCAGGAGATTGAACAGAATGATATAAAATATCAGGACTCATTGGAGGATTACAGCGAATATTACACTGATGATGATTATTTTGAAGAAGAGCCTGAAAAAGAAACCGGAATTGAAAACACAATATTCAATACTATACAGGAAGAGCCGAAAAAGGAACCTGTTGATGAATTTATCAGAGTCACGAATACCGAGCCGAAAGAGAAAATTTCAAAAACTTATGTTGAAAAAGAACCGTCTGTGTTATCTGTCCGGAATGAAGAGCAAATGCAGTATATCTATCCGGATATAGGTTTGCTGAACACCGCAAAAGTGCCGTCCGGCAATCTGAACGAGGAAATGCGCACAACGGCTATGCGCCTTATTGAAACACTGAAAAATTTCCATATAAATGTGCGTCTGTCGGAAGTCACTCAGGGGCCGAGCGTAACAAGATATGAAATACAGCCCGAAGTCGGCATAAAACTGAGCAAAATAGTCAATCTGTCCGATGACCTTGCAATGAATCTGGCGGTATCGAATATTCTTATAGCTCCAGTGCCGGGCAAACCGGTAATCGGTATCGAAGTTCCGAATAAAAGTATCAATATGGTTACAATACGTGAACTGATAGACTCGGAAGAATTCAGGCATATGAAATCAAAACTTGCATTTGTGGTGGGACGTGATATCGGCGGAAGGATCATCACTGCTGATATCGCAAAAATGCCGCATCTTCTCATAGCCGGTTCGACAGGTTCAGGTAAGAGTGTATTTATCAATACCTTAATCACAAGTATTCTTTATAATGCCTCGCCTGATGAGGTCAAGCTGATTATGGTAGACCCGAAAGTGGTTGAACTGGGCGTTTATAACGGTATTCCGCATCTGATGATACCTGTTGTGACCGACCCGAAAAAAGCTGCGGGCGCGCTCAGCTGGGCGGTTCAGGAGATGATGAAACGGTATGATTTGTTCGCGAAAAACAAAGTCCGTAATCTCTCCGGCTACAACAAACTTGCTTCCGGCGGAGAAATTGAAAAACTTCCGCAGATACTTATTATTATAGATGAGCTTGCAGACCTTATGATGGTTGCGGCGAAGGAAGTGGAAGGGTATATATGCCGTCTTGCGCAGCTTGCGCGCGCTGCCGGTATTCATCTTGTAATAGCGACGCAGAGACCGTCTGTTGACGTTATAACCGGACTTATAAAAGCGAATATCCCGTCAAGGGCGGCGCTTTTTGTGTCAAGTCAGGTTGACAGCCGGACAATCCTCGGCAAGGGCGGTGCTGAAAAACTGCTCGGAAACGGCGATATGCTGTTTCATCCGGCCGGACTGCCGAATGCTATGCGTATTCAGGGCGCATATATATCGGATGAGGAAATTGAAAATGTCGTTAAATTCCTTATAGAAAACAGCGGTGAAAGTACTTATGAGGAGGATCTGGCGGAGCATATTGAAAAATGCGCTGCCGGTGAAGACAGTATGCCCGATACGGAGGATGACGGCGATGAACTTTTGCCGCAGGCGATCCGTATTGCGATAGAGGCGGGACAAATTTCGACTTCAATGGTTCAGCGCCGTCTTGGAGTAGGATACGCGCGCGCCGGAAGAATTGTAGATCAGATGGAGGCGCGGGGAATTATAAGCGGAGCAAACGGAAGCAAACCGCGTGAAGTATTGCTGACAGCCGCCGAAATGTACGGCGATAATTTATATTAAAACAAAGGAGAGTATAAAAATGGCAAAAATTTTAAACGGAAAAGTATTATCTCAAAGGATAAAGGATGAACTGAAAGCGGAGGTTGCGGAACTGAAAAACAAAGGCATTTACCCCGGACTTGCCGTTGTTATTGTGGGAGATGATCCGGCGAGCAGGGTTTATGTAAATTCAAAAAAGAAATCATGCGAAGAACTCGGCATTCATTCGGAGGAATACGCGCTCAAAGCGGAAACCACCGAAAGCGAACTGCTGGAGCTTGTCGGCGAACTGAACAAAAAAGAAGATATATCAGGTATTCTTGTTCAGCTGCCTCTGCCGGAACACATTAACGAGGAAAATATTATAAACGCAATCAATCCGAAAAAAGACGTGGACGCGTTTCATCCTGTAAATGTCGGCAAAATAATGATAGGCGATTATGATTTTCTCCCATGCACTCCTGCCGGAGTTATGGAGCTTATCAAGGAATCGGGTATAGAGATAGAGGGCAAGGACTGCGTTGTTGTGGGAAGGAGCAATATTGTCGGAAAACCGCAGGCAATGCTTCTGCTGCATCAGAACGCGACGGTTACAATATGCCATTCAAGAACAAAAGACCTTAAACAAAAATTACAGGCGGCGGATATTGTTGTGGCGGCAGTCGGAAAGCCGGAAATGATTACAGGCGATATGATAAAAGAGGGAGCTGTTGTTATTGATGTGGGAATAAACCGTCTTGAAAATAAAAAGCTTGTCGGGGATGTCAAATTTGACGAAGCCGAAAAGAAAGCCTCGGCAATAACTCCAGTACCCGGCGGAGCCGGCCCTATGACTATCGCTATGCTTATGAAAAACACAGTAAAAGCGGCGGTTATAAACAACACGAAAAAAACACAGTAAAATTTATAATATGAGTGGTTTATAAAGTGCAGAGCCTGTCTGGAATTAAACAAGTGCATATTGCCTGCTTTAATTACTGACAGGCTCTTTACGAAAGGAAAGGGAAGGGTTTTTGATATGAGAAGAATATTAAAAGTGAGTACGGCAGTTATAATAATCTGCGCGTTATGTCTGGTATCGTATATGTTATTTTTCAATAAAGTCCAATACAGCACATACGGAGCTGTTACTTATTTTGATGAAAACGGACAGTATCAGTTAGTTAATTCTGCTGCTGAGGATTATGCGGTATATGACGCGGAAAAAGAAAAATTTATTGATGGCTTTGTTTTGTATTATATACCAAAGGAAGATAATCTATATATGATTATGAACAAAAGATATTGACAAATACTGATGATATGGTGGATCTTACGAAAAAACGCAGTCAGAATTTGAAACATATGATGAAATTCATCCCTCAGGAATGGCGTAAATGGTAAGATATATTCCGGCGGAGCAATAACAGGAAATAAGGAGGGTATTATGTATTATTTTTATTACAATTCCGGCACATACGAAATATACAGATATTTAAAAAGCAATACTCACAAAAGAAAATATATAGATTTTGATACCGGTATAGGGTTCAGCTGTAGGAATAACAAGATAATACTGCAGGAGAAAAAGTTAATGGTGCATCCGCTGCAAAGAAGATTTACAGGCAAAATCATTCCTTTGGGTGATGAAACGCTGATAGCCGGAAATTTCAGGTATCCTCTTATCGCATCGCTGTGTTTTTTTGTATTGACAATATGTGTATTACGCGGTAATATTGAATTATTCCTAAGCGCGGTATCAGCAGTAAATAAAATTTATGCTGCCATTGGATTTTTATTTATATACGGTATAATTGCTGGTCTTTTTATAACCGGAAAAACATTTTATAAAAAGCAGGAAAGTAATGTTATAGAATTACTGCAGCACATAGCGCAGAAATATTATAAAGATTGACTTCAATTATCAGCGTTTGACAGAAATACATATTTACAGATTTGGAGATAACAGTTATGAGCAGGGAAAAAATATTAAAAAACATAGTTATTGCCGGAATAACTATGCTAATTACAATATTATTGTTTATATCGGCTGGTTATATAATTTTGCAGGTTTATTTTCCCGAACCCGCAATTATGCAGTCGGTTTCATCGCCGGACGGAAAATATACTGCCTATATTTTTGAAAGTAACGGAGGCGCAACAACCGGTTGGATTTATCATATTTCTGTTCTGGAAAGCGGAAAAAAGCTTGGAAAAGGAAACGGAAATGTTTATGTAAGCGGTGCTAAACCCAAAAATATTAAGTGGGTAAATGATAATGAATTATATATTGAGGATTATCGGAGTGTAGATACAACGAAACAAAAACAGCGTATCAATGATGTGATAATAAGATATGAGTCATCGGAATATCAGTAAAAAAAGGAGAAGCAATATGAAAAAAGCGGTAATAATTATATCCGTAGGTTTGTTAGTTCTGTTAAATATAGTCCAGTTTGTGAATTACAACTTTACCCTGCATTTTGCGGATGACAGACTGCCGAATTTTTTTGACGATGTAATATCCGATGAAAATACGGCGCTTGAGGTTGCGGAGGATATACTGATATCTGTATACGGAGAAGATATATCAGATGAGAAACCGTTCAATATAAGATATGACAATATAAAAAAAGCATGGGTAATATCCGGAAAAGGCAGTGATGATCCAAATTGGTTGGGCGGAGTCGCGTCTGTAATAATAAGAAAAAAAGATGGAAAAGTATTAAAAATCACACATGGAATGTAACAGGTTTTGGTTATGGGAAATAAAATTATATGGCAGTTATAAGGTTAAAGTACGGTATGATACATATAAAATGTTTACATCCGACAGTGCAGGAGGAATTGAATATGAAGAAGAAATATGTTTTTGCTTTATCTGTAATAATGCTTTTTCTGTGTATGATGATAGGATATAAAATATATCTGAACACTATTGATACAAGGTATGCGGTTCATTTTGCTGAAGTATTTATGAATTATGATATACAGGAAATAGACGAATATTTTTCCGATGATACAATATTTGTATGTAACGGTGTACAAAAAACATATAAAGAAATCAGAAATAATGTTCAATTGGCTTGTAATGAAAAAAAGTATGAGTTTAATACAGGCAGTTCATATGGTTATGGAAATGATAAATTTACAAATAAAATACAGAATATAAATGTATTGTTACACGGAAAATATAACGGCGAAAATTTCGGTGACTGCAATATTTCTATGAAAATAAAAAAAGAAGGATTATTTTTATTTTCTGTTGATAGTGTGGAGTGTGATGATAAAATATTTGAATACTTATTTTTTGGAGATATTACCGATAATCTGTAAAAGGAGGATTCTGTAATGCTGAAGAACATAATAAAAGCTATTCATATCATACTGTTTATATTTGCAGTAATAATAGCTTTGCTTGATAAGCCTGATTATTATGCTTATATTTATGCAATATCATTATGTCAGAAAATAAATTATTCATTTGATACAATTGTATTTGCATTTTTTTGTACTCTTGTAATTGGTATAATTGATATGGCGGTTATTTCGGTCAGCGCTGTAAAAATTTTTGCAAAAAATGCAGGCAAAAAAGACGGAATAAAGAATAATACAGCAATATGGAAAATTCTTATATGGATTTTTATGCTTGGCATAGCTGTCCTGACAATGTATATGTATCTGGCAAATTATATTATGTGGATTACATAATCGAGCAATAAAAAGGGAGGGTATAATATATTGATGCTATATGACAAAATTACCGGAATATATAAAATAGAATATGCTTTTGACGGAAATTCAGCTGTACTGCGCTGCAGTTTCGATGTTAAACAAAATAATACATCAACTAATGTCACAGGTCATTTTTTCAATGTGACAAATATAGAAATAAGCTCTATGGGTTCATATATTCCTATATCCGGATTTGATATTATTGATCACAAACAAGACGGCTGGATGCCGGAAAACAGATTTCAGGTTTATGATTATGAAGATGACAGCATTAGCTTTTATTGTGAGAGTTTTTATTTTGAAAAGGAGACAGAGGGATGAAAACAGACAAAGTCTATGTTTTGCAGCATAGTTATGATTACGGAGAAAATGATGAATTTACAGAAACAAAGTTTATAGGAGTGTATTCCTCTGAAAATTCTGCCAGACAGGCGATAGAAAGATTATATAAGATGCAGGGTTTTAACGAATATTCCAAGGATTGTTTTTATATAGACGCTTATATAATTGATGAAGATAACTGGACTGAGGGTTTTATTACGGTTTAGCCGGTTAAATAATATACGTTTTTTGTATAACAAACAATTTAAAATAAGCATTGGACATTTTATCTGTCGGGCTGTATAATATATAATGTAATAAGAATTTTTATTGGGAGGCGCAGTGTGTCTTGGATAGAGTATTAAAACGGACACTGCAGAAAAATAATGCAGGAGTATTTTCGGATAAAGCGTTAAGACGGCTTATTATACCGCTTGTTATTGAGCAGCTGCTTGTAATTCTTGTCGGCGCGGCGGATACAATGATGGTGTCATATGCAGGGGAAGCGGCAATGTCGGGAGTTTCGCTTGTAGATATGTATGCTTACATGATTATAACCATAATGGCGGCAGTTTCAACCGGAGGCGCGGTGATAGTGTCGCAGTATATCGGAAACAGAGATCGCGGAAATGCAAATTTGTCGGCAAGCCAGCTTATGACAGTATCGGTACTGGTTTCAGCAGGATTGATGGCGGTAAGTATGATACTGCACCGCGTAATACTGAATTTGTTTTTTGGGAGTGTGGAGCCGGATGTTATGCAGGCGGCAGACAAATATCTCCTGATAACGGCAGTATCATTTCTGTTTTTGGGAATATATGATTCAGGCGCGGCTCTGTACCGCTCTATGGAAAAAACAAATGTGACAATGTATGTATCAATGCTGATGAATGTTATAAATATAACAGGAAATGCTGTCGGTATATTTGTATTGAAAGCCGGAGTTGCCGGAGTTGCGGTACCTACGCTTGTTTCAAGAATTGCCGCAGGCATTATTATGACGGTACTTGTATTCAGAAAATCGAATACCGTTCATATAAGCGTCAGAGAGATATTCTTGTGGAAAAGTGATTATATTAAAAGAATTTTAAGAATTTCTGTTCCGAACGGTATTGAAAACGGATTGTTTGCGCTTGGACGTATACTGGTTTTAAGTATAACGTCATTATTCGGCACAGCTCAGCTTGCGGCAAATTCTGCCGCGCTGTCGGTTTCGCAGATAGCAATTCTTGTTGTAAACGCGGTAAATTTAGCGATGGTGCCGGTTGTCGGTCAATGTGTCGGAGCGGAGGAGTATCCTCAGGCATCGGTGTATATAAAAAAACTGATGAAAATTTCATATCTGTCAACATTTATTTTAAGCGCGGCAGTATGCCTGACACTTCCGTTTATTTTAAAGCTTTATAAACTTTCCGCGGAGGCGTATCATCTTGCGTTTATATTGGTGTTCATACATAACATCGCGGCAATCATACTTCATCCTTTGTCGTTTAATCTTCCGAACGGTCTGCGCGCAGCCGGAGATGCGAAATATACAATGTATGTAGGTATATGTTCAATGATTGTTTTCAGGCTTGGAATTTCGGTGCTTTTCGGAATAGTTATGCAGTTGGGTGTTATCGGTGTGTTTATAGCTATGACTGCCGACTGGGCGGTAAGGTCGGCATTGTTTGCAGTAAGATATATAAGCGGTAAATGGAAGAATTACCGCGCAATATAGAGAAAAAATACACTCCTGCACAGTGCAGAAGTGTATTTTTTATGTATCATATCGTATCATTTCTGTAATAGCTTTGTTTCGGTATACCAGATCATTTCTTGCGGTAAAACCTATTTTTTCCCAGAAAGCGTTTCCGTTTTCGTTTTTCTCAAACACCACTAAAGCGACTTTGTTTATTCCGGCTTTTTTCAGTGCAAACATTGCGTTTGCGGTTAATTCTGAAGCTATGCCGCAATGCCTGTATTCCGGATGGACAGCGGTATGATATATATACCCCCTGCGCCCGTCATTTCCGACCATGATGGCTCCGACAATTTTATTTTCATACTCCGCGACAAAACAAGTATCGGGATTTCTGTTTAAAAATTTTGCTATGCCGTTCTGTGAATCGTCAAGATTATTTAATCCCATACCGCGGCATGACATCCATAATGAATAAACAGCATCATAATCATTTAACGTCATTTGTCTTATGCGCATATTATACAGCTCCTTTGTTATTGTATATGGGTATTATATCACAGAGATATATATAAGTCAATTTAAATTTATTAAAATTTTTTCTTATTTCTGCACCCGTATCTCAAAAAAATGCGTCTATATAGATGAGAGCTCTAAAACAGAACCTTGAGGTGATAATACATATGGAAGATAAAAATATGATAAAATCGCTGAAAAAAAATGATGAGTATGCGCTGGAGGAGTTAATAAAAAAATATACCGGATATGTTTCGACCGTTATAGCAAATCAGCTTGGCAGTTTTGCTGAAACGGGAGTTATAGAGGAACTTACCTCGGATGTTTTTCTGGCACTGTGGCAGAACCGTCATAAGCTGTCAACATATCACCTGCGCGGATGGCTCGGTACAACGGCGCGCAATAAAGCAAGAGATTTTCTGAGATCGGCAGAATTACCCTACGAAACACTTGACGATGATTATTCATTGACCTTTGACGATAATTCATATGGTATGCTGGAAAGCCGTGAACAAAGCAAAATAATTAAAAACGCTTTAAATTCCATGGATATTTCCGACCGTGAAATAATAGTAAGATATTATTACTATAATCAGAAAATACGTCAGATTGCCGCCGAAATAAACGCAAATGCCGACACGATAAAAAGCAGGCTGCGCCGCGCAAGACTGAAACTTAAATCAATTTTGGAAGAGGGAGGATATTTCTCATGAAAAAAGATATTCGGGATATGTTTGATAATTTCAGCGATGAAGAAGTTAATATCACGGCGGAAAATTTAGTTTCGCCGGAAAGAGTACTGGAACTTACCATGAAGAAGATTAAGGAGGACAACAACATGAATAAAACAACAAAAAACCGACTGATCAGTATTCCTTTGATTGCGGCGGCGGTCACAGCGGTTATCTCGGCAACAGCTTTTG
>CAZLOX010000017.1:2606-19799 GCA_964561265.1 uncultured Lachnospiraceae bacterium | reverse complement strand
ACAGCAATGACGAACGCTCCGGATTGAGATTATCAGAGGAATTTCAGGGCGCACAGGGATTTGCATTTCTGATGCGGTTTGATATTTCAGATATATTGAAACGCGCCGATGAAATTGAGTCACTTACGCTTACGTTAAAGCGTGAAAGCGGCGGAAATATGGATATGGGATTGTTTATGTATGATACGCCGATAAGTCAGGTTGACTGGAACAGCAGCGCATACGCTACTGTTGTAAACAACGCGGCTGTTGCGGGTGACAATAAAGCGGGATATAATGCCGTTGTGGACAACATATCAAAGATACTGCCGACATGGGGCAATATTGACGGCGCTGTTCCGCAGGAGGAAAAAACGCAGCCGTTTGCACAGGCGGAATGTGTAAATGACAGATATCTTTTTAATATTGATATAAACGAACTGAAAAAGCACGCTGATGAAAATAATATTGTGGAATTTTTTGCGACAACGGTAAATTATGACCGGTACGGAATGAAGGAGGACAATAAGCCGAAATGTTTTGTTGCTGGTGAAAATGCGCCGAGTCTGTATTGTGTATATAATACCGGCGAAGAAATTCCGTCTGTGATAAAACTTTTGGCAGGAGAGGCAAAGGTTGAGGGCGGTATGCTGAACATTATGGGAACCGGTGAGAATGCGTATATAGAGAATTTCAGAACGGAACAGAAAATTACGTTCAATTTCAAAGCGCGCTCAGCGGGCAGATATAATATGAAAGTTTATTATGCGGCGAATATAAATTCCGGCGGCGGTACAGTGACAGTTAATATGAACGGAAAAAACTTTGATCATACTTTTGAACAGACAGGATCATGGTCAACGTATGTATACGAGGATCTGGGCGATATTGACCTGAATGTCGGCGATAATACACTTATTATGACAGATAAGGAAGTTCCGAACACATATCTTATCAATATAAAAAATGTTATATTTGAAAAAGTAAATTAAGGGGGAAAGGTAATGAAAGTTAAAAGATTTGAAAGATTCATTTCTGCCGTTTTGTCTGTTATGGTGCTTGCTGCGTCTGTTTCGATTGTACCTGTCAGCACGGCAGCGGCGGAAACGGATGTGCAGGTAACGCATTTCAGACAGATGCGGTGCAATAATACAAAAACAAGAGAATGTACATATACCGGTGAAACATATTACGCTTCCGGATTTCTTATTGATATTTTAAGCGGCGAACGTATTGATCAGTATAGTTCAGTTCCGGGTGAAAGTACAACAAAGACAGGAGACCGCGCTGAAATAAAGACCGAAGCAAGGGAATACGGTCTTATGCGCGTAAAGCTGAATGCGGAAGATATTGAGGGCGTTAATATACAGTTTGCTGTAAACGGAACAGGTAAAATTTTTGCGGCATATGATTATAATTGTGAATTTGCCGACTGGACAGAGGAAAATCTGACAGATAATAATCATGTGCCCACTACATATAGCGCCGTTGATATAACATATGCGGCATCTCTTGCGACAGGTTATGACTGGTCGCAGAAAGGCATTGATTTTCAGGCGGTGGATCCGCTTGACAGTGATACCTCCGAAAGCGACAGATTTATAGATCTTTCTGTTCCTGTAACGGAGGAGGATAATGCGAGAGGATATAAGGATATTCTTATAAAAAACAACACTTCGCTTACAGATGCCACAAATATAATAGTGGGCGAACCGGTAGTTTCTGCGTATAAGAAAAGTTTTCCGGCAAGCGTGAGCATAACGGGCAGACAGAGTGCAACAGTGTATATGGTAACTCTGCCGTCAGTGATTGATAAATATACGGCTGCCGTTAATGATGAGAACGGAAACAAAATCAATGTGCCGGTGGAATATTCAATAGACGATACAGTGAATTTTGAAATTGCTGAAGACGGCACGCTTACAGCCAAAGCAGGCATGGAAGCCGGCGAATACCGTGTAAATATCACAGCGGCTGTGGATGAAGCTGAATGTAAGGACGGAGTAGCAGTAACAAGCGCGCCGTTTGAGGTTGTTGTTACGGTTTCCGATGAAACTCCGGCGCTTGAGCTTGAACCGGCGCAGCTTTTATGGCTGAGAGCCAACGGCAAATCAAACGGAGTGACTGACGGTTCATGCGGAAACAACTGGTATTATGCCGGTGACAGCGGACTTAAGGAATTAAATGAAATTGAGTCGGGTACCGGATTCGGTCTTATAACCGGTTTTGACCTGAAGAGTATAGCAAGTGGACAGAATGATATATATGATGTAAAACTGTGTATAACATCAGCCGGAGCGACGGAAGATCTTGCAATATGGGTATACGACGGAGATAAACCGCATTATTATGGGGATAATACCGACAAAATGGCTGTAACAACGGCAATAAAAACAATGCTGCCGTCATGGAATACCGACTGGCAGTATGACGTTGATGGGGAAGATGCGGAACCGCTTGCCGAAGCATCTCCGGAGAATGGAATATACACATTTGATCTGGATTATGAACAGCTTAAGGATTTTGAGGATGAAAACGGAATAATAAACTTTTTCGTTACATCTGTGGATCTGAGTTCAAGAAGAAGTGCGACAAAGGTATATCTCAGCGGCAGCAATGCGCCTTATGTGACATATAAGTACAGAGAAAAACCTCAGGCAAACGGCATTATCATTACAGGTGAAGACCGTCTTGTATTTGCCGGAACAGTTCCGGAAACGGAAAATACATATGAAGCAAAATTCACAACTCAGTATGATGATATAACAAGTGATATAACCGACGGCAGACTTACATGGAGCATAGAGGGCAGCGAGTATGTTTCATATGATTCTCAGTTAAATTCTATAATAATTTCCGGAGATTTGCCGGAGGGAACAACACCGGTTACGCTGAAAGTCAGATACAAGAAGAAGGATATTGTTTATGAGGCGGAAAAAGAGATAGAAATTGAAAAAAGAGATATTTCAATTCCGACATCTGTAACGATATCGGGAGAATCGTCGATGGCGTTAGTCAGAACAGAACTTCCGGCAGAATTTCAGTATACGGCGGAAGTCATAAATCAGAACGGCGATGTAATGAGAAGTGAGGAATGCGACTGGTCGGTATCGGGAACGGATATTGACGGAATTTCCATAAATGAGAATGGTGTATTGATTATCGGCAAGGACGCGTCAAGCGCGGTTATCACAATAAAAGCAGCGTCAAAGAGCGATCCGGCGGTATATGCCGAATACAGTGTAACAGCGGAAATTGCCGAATATCCGTCGGTGATTTATCCGAATGCGGATGTTCTTTTCAGAAAAGGCAATACCGACACAAAAAATGTGAACGGAGCAGAATTAGAGATAACAAACAGTGTGGATAATGACCGCGCTTTTGTAGGCGGTTTGAAATTTGATATTTCAACTTTAAGACAGGCAATTGCGAACGGTCAGCCGGTAGTATCTGTGAAACTCCGTTTGACATCAACTCTTTCAAAAGACGGCAAACTTATGCTGAAACCACTCTCAAATGACTGGAATGAATCGGACGCGGTAACAAATTCATACGAATCTAAGAGTGATATTATAACCGAAGCGGTTTCATCTGCGGCGAATGTCATTGATAATGAGGAAAATAAGACGTTTACTTTAAACCGTATGACAAAAGACAAGTATATCTACGATTTAGAGCGAGGAGATACGGAAACTATCGCAAACTGGCAGACAGAGCTTGATATAACGGATTATCTGCTCGGAACAGGCACAGACAATGATATCAACAAAAACGGCTATATCGCCGATAATAAAGATACGGATTTTGTGAGCTTTCTGCTTATGGCAAATTACAACGGCACAAACGCGAATAAAATATTCACAAAGGATGTTTCAAAGACAACATATTCTGATCATTGGCAGGAACTCATTGACAAGTTCCCTGAAATAGCGGAGGACACAGCTGAATTAAAGCCGGCAATAATTATTGATTATGCAAAAGACGGTGTAAGCATCACATCGGAGATAAGCAAACTTCCTATTCCGCTGACGGATGAGGACAACTCAATACAGCTTACAGCGGAACACTATGATCCTTTCACGGAAAAAACCGATAAGGAAATAGACTGGTCAATTGTAAAATATTCTTCCGAAAAAGGAGAATTTAACGGTGCACCGACGGGCGTAAGTATTGATAAAGACGGTGTGCTGAGCGTTTCAAAAACTGCATCAGGCGGAACTGTTACGGTACGCGCAGCGTCAAAGGTGAATAATGTAGCGTATACCGATATAGAAATTTCGGTACTCAGACTTGCCTCACAGCTTGCAAACGGTTCTTTTGAGGATGTAACAGACGCTGTAATGCCGAAAAACTGGAGTTCGTATGATGAGGACATTGATGCCGAATATAACGGTGTCCGCAGATACAAGATGGATCAGGTATCTGAATCGCAGCTTTCAAATATTATGAGAGCAAGCGATGATGACGGTCTTGTAAGCGGTACATATACAACAGACCCTGACGGCAATAAAGCCCTGATGTTTAAGGGAGCGCAGGGTATAACCAAGGATTATGAGGGTTACGCATACGCTCATAATGCGCAGAATAACAACGCCGACGGCGGACCGGATATAAGGGTAACATCAGGAATAACCTATTGGGTATCGCAGGATTACAAAATGAAGGAGTTATATCAGCTTAATGATTCCGCGGTAGTCGGCCCGTATATAAGCTATGAAGGATTTCAGGGAACAACCTCGAAAAAATCACAGTTTAACGGCACATGGTATTTCAAGGACGGCAATCAGACAACTCCGTATACTACCGAGGGTTATGATACTATAACAAATCAGATAACCGTTCCGGCAAATATAAACAGACTGAGAATAAACTGGGGATTCAAAGCGAGCGAGGGAGAGATATATCTCAGAAACTTCCGTATAGCGCCGCAGGGTATCGACACATCAAAACCGGCGGCTGACGGTGTGAATGAACTGAAAGTAACGGATAAAATGGTATGGACTTCCGACCCGATAGCTGTTGCAGCGGGAAGTGAATACACATACAAGCTGTCGGTAATGACGGATAATGTATCAAGCGGAAATATGTCGATCGTATTTAAAAATTCCGAGGGAAAAGATTTGTCCGAAGAGAAAATCACACAGTCAAAGACACTTGACTGGAAGATGATAACAGGAACAGTTGTGCCGCCGAAAAATACGGCATACGCGGAGATAAGACTTGCAAACGGCGCAAAATCGGGTAATGTATGGTATGATGATATCATTTTTACCCGTTCAGGCAGCAATGTTCCGACTTACATAAAGATAACATCGGACAACACAATGATTACGATACCGGAAAACGGACAAAACAGATTTATGTTTAACGCGGTCGTTACAGACCAGTATAATAATCCGTGTAACGCGGACGTAAAATGGAGCGTGAATTACGGCGGAGTATCGGTGCTTGACAACGGAGCGCTTATAGTTTCATCAGACGCTCAGAACGGCAATATTGTTATAAAAGCTGAAACGGACGGCAAAGATGAAAAAATTTCAGCCGAGATTACCGTTCCGATGATAAAAGAAGTAAACAATTCGGAGAATGTAACACTCTTAAACAGCAGTTTTGCTGAAAAGGATGAAGATAATCTTCCGAAAGACTGGACAAATGCCGGCAGGGAACTTTCTATTGCAAATACTTCATTTGATACTTCCGTATCAGGCTGGAGACTGAATTACACAACATATTCATCCTCCGACACATCAGCGCTGATCGAATGGGATCAGAGCGTTGACCACAGCGGAAACTCAGGCGGTTCGGCGAGAATATACAATGCCGACAGAGCGCAGGGTTCAATGCAGATTTCTGACAATATATCCATAAAGGGCGGTCAGACATATGATTTCTCGGTATGGGTTAAAACGGAGCACATTTCAACAGATTCAAATGTTTATGTTAATTTGCTGCTTTATGACAAGAACGGTTCGGCAATAGAAGAAACCAAACAGCTTCTGGTATTCTATCCGACCGATACCGACGGCATAGGAAACAATACGTCGGATTGGACAAAGCTGTCGGGTTCTATGTATATAAACGAAAACGCGGTGAAACTGAGAATAGATATGAGATACCGCGGAGGAGCGAATAATAATAACGGAACGGTATGGTTTGATGATTTGTCTGTAACAAAGCAGACAGGAATTGACAGCAGTAAGATGTTCGGAGAAAATCAGTCCCTTATGCTCAGCGGCTATAATTTTGAAGAGGACGACGCGTCAAGAAATTACGGCGAAAAATGGAACAGCGCGCCTTTGCAGAATATAAAGGCAGGACAGGATTATTACTATTCGGCTAACATTCAGACACTGAATGCAACAGACGGCGCATATATTATGATAACATATTATAATGCGGACGGCAGAGAGATAGGAAATGTAAAATCAGATAAATTTGATTCATCTGAAAATAAATGGACTCTTGTGAAAGGCGCGGCAACAGCGCCGGCGGGAGCGGCCAGCGCGGTTATGAGTCTGTGTATAGACGGAAAAGGTATCGCATGGTTTGCGGATGCGAAATTTGAAACAAAGGCTCCGCTGGAAGTGACGGCTGTTTCCATAGGAGGAAATGACACTGTTGCGCTTTCAAGCAAAAACTATTACTATACAGTGATTACAGACCAATACGGTCTGACATCGGATAAGAAACATATAACCGTAACGGCGGAGAAGGTTCCGGCAGGAATGGAATATGACAGCAATACCGGCATACTTACTGTTGCATCAGATGCGCAGGAGGGGACGGAAATTAAATTGAGCGCGTCATACAACGGACTGATTGCCGCAAAGAATGTACGCCTGCTTGCAAAAACAACAGCAATATCAATAAAAGGCGCTGAAACGGTACGGGTACCGCTTTCATCATCAAAGGAAGTTGAATATAAGGTATACAATCAGCAGAACCAGCAGATCGCCCCGTCAGATGTTAAATGGTATGTATCCTCCAATGAGGTAAGCGTTTCAGACGGTATAGTTTCAATTCCGGCAAAATTGAGCGGAAAAACCATAACCGTTACCGCTGAATATGAAGGATTCAGAGCGTCGATAGTAGTCACACTGACTGCCGCGGCAACACAGGGATCCGGCGGAACAGGCGGTGGCGGTGGTGGCGGCGGAAGCGGCTTGTCGGGAATTGACAAGACCTCCGTAAAAGCAACACCGGCACCAAAAGCAATGGGCAATTTCACAGTCCCTGATAATTCGGATGATACTGTATTGCCGAATAACGGCGGCAATGGTATAGAAAATCTTTTGCCTCAGCCCGATCCGACATATTTTACTCAGGGCATGGATAATGTTGCAGGTTTCAGCGATATAGGAAACGTGCAGTGGGCGCATAAAGCTATTGCGGCTCTGCATAATGTCAAGGTTATCAACGGCAAAACCGAAACGGAATTTTATCCTAATGACAATATAACACGCGCGGAGTTTACGCAGATACTGATAGGAACATTGAAGTATGCAAAACGTATAGAGGACACTGAAGCGGTATGCAGTTTTGACGATGTGGCAGATGACGCATGGTATTATAACAGCGTAGCTTTAGCTGTAAAATACGGAATAGTATCGGGAATGAGCGAAAAGGAATTTGCGCCGGACGCGCTTATATCAAGACAGGATATGTGCGTTATGATTGCAAGAGCGTGCTCAGCGGCTGAAATTGAACTGCCGAAAGGAGCAAGCCTTGTATTCAACGATAACGATAATATCGCGTCATATGCGCTTGATGCTGTGACAGATATGTCAAGAGCCGGTGTGGTATCAGGATTTGAGGACGGAACATTCCGTCCGGCTGACAATGCGACAAGAGCGCAGGCAGCGGTAATAATATACAGAATGGCAGGTGGGGAATAATGAAAAAAAGAATAATAAGTATGTTTCTTGCATTATCGCTTATTACGGTATTTATTCCCGCGGCTGCTGTTCACGCAGAACTGGGATTTAAGCATGAAATGCAGGTAAGTCTTATGACGGCGCTTGGAATAGCGCCGTTGTACAGCGCCTCTTATGACGCGGACGCCAATGTATCGGTAAAGGATTTTTTCAGCTGTGCTTATAAAGTGACAGGCGGAGATGCGGGAGATATATCAGCGGCAGCGAAACGGTATAATCTCAGTGAGGAAAGCAGTACTATAAGCGTTGCGTCGGCGGTCAGAATTATGGTTGATATTTCCGGATATGATAAAATTCTTGGAATGTACAGCAATAATTATTACACATTAGCGGCGACTATGGGTATGACGAATGATATAGTGGTAAAGCAGAATATAAACGAGCCTCTGACATATGATCAGATGATTATGCTTTTCTGGAATACGCTGAATATGGACGCTGTTATATTTAACGGCAACGGTACATACAGTTTTTCGGATAAGACGATTATGGAATATTATCTGAAAATATACGAGGGCAGCGGTGTACTCAACGCAAACAACATAATTGCCGTTGACGGAGGAAAAAAATCCGGAACAGGTGAAATCCGTATAGATGATGAATATTATTTTACAGGAAATACCATAACCGAACATCTTATAGGAAACAATGTCAAGTTTTATTATTATGACAATGAGCGCGAAAAAGTTCTTAAATGGATCGAGCCTACATCGTCAAAAAATAAGACAGCTACTATTTACGGCGCTGATGTTGTCAGCGCGGATGACGCTTCTGTAGTATATAATGACGGCAGCAAGGACAGATCATTAAAACTTGAAAATGATTATCAGATTATATACAACGGCAAGGTTGTTCTGAACGGGGAAATAGAAATAAAAAATATTATGTCGCTTAATTCTGTGAATTACTTTATAGATAATAACAACAGCGGCAAATATAATATAGTGATAATAAATGACTATGAATATTATCTTGTAGATGCAGTTTCGGCGGATAATTATATCGTGAATGATTATATTGCAAGAACGACTATTGAGCTTGGCGGCACGTCAACAGACACTCTTACGGTATATGAGAACGGCATAAAAACAACTCCCGATGCGATAACAGCGGGAAAGGTCATAGCGGTTGCAAAAAGCGCGGATCTCAGCGTGGTAAATGTTGAGATACTGAGCGGAGTTGTTTCTGGTGAAATCACATCACTGGATTCGGAAACAATTATTATTGCCGGTACGGAATATGACATTTCACCGTCCTATGCGGGCGATGAACTGAAAGTCGGCAAAAGCGGAACATTCTATTTTGACAAATACGGACGCGTTGTAAGATGCAGCGGACTGAAGGAATCGTCATCACAATACGGTTATCTGCTGCGTTTTTACAGAGGTGAAGACGATCCGGAGGGCGATGGTGTTGCTGAAATACTGACAGCGCAGGGAAAAACGGAGAAATTTGTTGTGCGCAGTTCTCTTTCGGTAAATGATGAAAAATGCGAAATTACCGAAGCCTTCAACCGTGTTGAGAAGGATCAGCTGATTGTATACAAAGTGAACGGAGAAGGAAAAATAGTAAAAATGAATACCGCGAATAAGCTGTATATGGGACGCGATACAAGCACAAAAGAATTTTCCGTACATTTTAAAGGCGCAGGAAAATACAGAAAAAATAATATGTGCTTTAATTCAAAGTATCTGATAGATTCCACAACTCCGGTATTTGTAGTTCCTTACAACGGCGAAAAGGATGATTATACGATTATGGATCCCTCAACGCTTGTGAACAATGTCACTTATGACATATCAGTTTATGATATTGACGATTATATGTACGCGTCATGTATAGTGTTGAAGGAGAATTTCAGCGAGCCGGAAAATCTGCGTTCAAAGAGGTCGCTGATTATTACGAAGACGGCTGTCGGTATTGACGAGGATGATGAACGCATAATACGCATTGAAGGATATCAGCAGGGCGCGAAAGTATCTTATTCTGTGAAAAATACGGAAATGCAGGATAACAGAGGACGCTATTATGTGAAAGACCTTGACGAGGGCGATATTGTACAGGTAGGTATTGATACGAAAGGCAATGTTGCGGCGGTGCAGCTGTTGTTCAAGGCTGACGAGGAAAGTCTTGTTATTGCAAGAGGAACAGATACACCGAATAAGTACTGGGAAGGCGGAACGCTTGTTATGCCCGACCTTTCGGTAAGTGTCGGAACGGTAACGGACAGAAATGTCAACGTGCTGATTGCGGACACTGACGGCAACGCTTCGACAGTAACTAAAGAACCGCACAAATTCGCGGCGGCGACAAATGTTTATGTATACGAAAAAGGACGGATTTCCGTTTCCAACAAGAACAATATTTTAACGGGCGATACCGTTTATATTCAGGAATATCAGGGAAATCTTCATGAAGTTGTTATTATAAGATAATAATATAAAACCGGCAGAATTGCAGTTCTGCCGGTTTTGCTATGTACAGACAATATATTTTGTGATATAATATAAAAAAATAATCTTACGGAGATGAAAAATATGTATAAAATAATATTCAGTGACATAGACGGAACTCTGCTCACTTCAGACCAGAGAATATCCGTCAATACAAAAAAGAAGATAAAGGAACTTGAAAAAAAGGGTATTCGGTTTGTACTTGCGTCATCACGTCCGGAACACGCGGTATTTCCGATTATGCGCGAACTTGATATAAAAGCACCGGTGATATCATACAGCGGCGCATTAGTGCACGACGCGGACGGAAATATAATACAGAGCCTTGAAATTCCACCTCAGACAGCGCAGGAAATACATGATTTCATAACAGATACATATACCGGTATATGCTGCTGTGTATATTCGCGTGATTTGTGGCTGGCGGATGATAAAAAAAACGAATGGCTTATAAAGGAGGAAGAAATAACCGGATTGTCTGCTGTCGTTGGTAAAATAGCGGATTATCCGGAATACGGCGGAGTGCATAAAGTACTTTGCATGGGTGACAAGGCCGTTATTGACGATATCGCGGCCGGACTCGGTCAGCGTTTTCCGGAGGTAAGCATATGCCGTTCAAAGGATACATATCTTGAAATAAATAATCCGGCAGCCTCAAAAGCAAACGCAATGCGTTTTTTATGTGATTTTATGAATATACCTTTATCCCAGACCACAGCATTGGGTGACGGGGAGGTTGATATGGAAATGATACAGACTGCCGGAATAGGATTTGTTATGGAAAATGCGCCGGAGAGCATGAAAAATACAGCGGAGAATATTGCGGAGTCGAATGATAATGAGGGTGTGCTTAAAGCACTGATTCAAATTGGATTATAACTGATTTTGTTAAAATTCATAGAATATCTTACATTTTCTATATACACAGAGCGGATATGTTGTAGTATAATATATCTGAAATATTTTTGAAAAGAGGAAGATATAATGATTGAAAATCCAATAATCAGAGGGTTTAATCCTGACCCTTCGATTATCAGAATAAAAGACACATATTATATAGCGACTTCAACATTTGAATGGTGGCCGGGAGTGGCTGTATATTCATCAAAGGATTTGCGGAGCTGGAAAATCGACCATTATCCGCTGAACAGAAAAAGTCAGCTTGATTTGCAGGGAGTACCCGACGGCGGCGGAATATGGGCGCCGTGCCTTTCGTATGACGGTGATACAGCGTTTCTGGTGTACACAAATGTAAAAGAGCGCGGCCCTTTTATGACTACTGACAATTATCTGGTGTATACAAATGATATAGCATCGGGAGAATGGTCAGAGCCGGTATATCTTAATTCGCTCGGATTTGACCCTTCGCTGTTCCATGATGATGACTGCAGAAAATGGCTGCTGAATCTGGATAATCATTATGCTGAAGGACAGCGTTTCAACGGACTGTGGATTCAGGAATATGACCATAACAGAAAAAAGCTTGTCGGGGAAATAAAGCAGTTTTATAAAGAGCCTCATGGCGAGCTTGTCGAGGGAACGCACATATTAAAACATGACGGAAAATATTACATTCTGAAAGCGCAGGGCGGTACAGGATGGCAGCACAGCGCGCAGATGTCACGTTCAGATAATCTTATGGGCCCATATACCGATGATCCGCAGATACTGCTTCATTCGCGTGACAATAATTCGCTTTATATTCAGAAGGCGGGTCATGCCGATATCGTTGAAACGCAGGACGGGGAAATATATATGGTTCATCTTGGTTCGCGGTATAACGACAGTAAGGATAAAACTACATACTGCGGACGTGAAACGTGTATAGAAAAAGTATATTGGAATGAAGAAGGATGGCTTCGTCTTGCGCAGGGCGGAAACAATCCGTCAAGATTTGTGGAAGAACCGTCAATTCCGCCGGCTGATTTTGAAGAAAGAAATCTATACTTTGATTTCAGGAATGCAAAATGTCTTGATAAAGAACTTATGTCATTGAGAGGGCCTATAGATGAGAAAGATATGATATTCGGCAAAGACGGACTAACCTTGAGGGGCGGTGACGGTTTGCTGAGTAAATTCAGACAGTCGCTTATAGCCCACCGCATAGAGGAGCGTCATATGACAGCCGAAACGAAACTTGAATTTTCGCCTGAATATGAAAAACATATGGCAGGGCTGATTATTATATACGATACAGGACATTGGCATTATCTCTATCTTTCGGCTTCAAACGACACCGGAAAGAGAACGGTCAGCACGCTTACCTGCAATCATCATAAGCTTGAATACACTCATGAGCAGGAAGAAATCGGAGACGGCGCGGTAACGCTTAAAGCATATATAAACGGCAATGATTTGCAGTTTGCGTATGATGATGGCAGCGGTGAGAAGAAATTCGGCGCAGTCAAGGATATGAAGATTGTGACGGATGAGAATATATTCCTTGGTTTTACCGGCGCAATGGTCGGAATATGTGTTCAGGATATGTATATGAGGGAGAAAAGCGCTGTTTTTGAATATTTTAAAATGGAGAATGAATATGTCTGAAATATATGGTAAAAAACCGGATGTATTTACGGCGAGATGGTTTGAATACATATGGAATTATTACAAATGGTTTATAATCGGCGCACTTGCTGTGATTCTGCTTGTCATATTTACGGTGGTGCAGATAAGGAAAACGCCGGATTATGATGTAACATTAACTATTGCCGGAGATTATCTTTACGGTGATGATGATATTGACAAAATAAAGACTTTATTAAACAGCGGCGGAGAGGATATAAACGGCGACGGCGAGGTTACGAGTGATATAAGTCAGCTTGTGTTTGTCGGCGATAATGCTGTTGACAGCGCTTATGACACGCGTTTTATCCTTAATCTTCAGGAGGAAGATATGCTGCTTTATCTTATGGATAAGGAACGATTTGACAGGATAATCGCGCAGTCTTTCGGAGATGAAACATTTACTCCGCTTGATGAATGGTTTGACGGCATATGCAGCGCGGAAAACGCGTATTATGCGGACGGAAAGGCATACGGAATAAAGGTTTCAGCCGGAGAAAAATTTAATGAACAGGGCATAAATGACGGCGGATTATATCTTGCCGTGCGCAAAAATTACCGTTCACCCGAAAAAACGCAGAAATTGTATGAAAACTGCAAGAAAATTGCGGCTTTTATAATGGAATAGAGAAAAGATTAGTGGAGGCTATAAACAATGTCAGAATTTATATTGAAAATGAACAACTGGGACAGGGAAGAAAATAAATATATATATCCCAGAACTCCCGATACGTGCAGCTGGAGAAATGTAGGCTTAGTACCCGAAAATGATTTCACGGCAAATGTTTTCGGATGGTATGCTTTTTCATTTGAAACAGAAGTACATGGAAAAGAAACTGTTGAAGTAACGGTCGGACTGCTTGATTTTGGCGAAGTCAATGCGGAGGAAATAGTGGATTATTACTCATGGAAAGCCGTTGTTTACGGTGATGGAATTATAAAAATAACGGCTCCGCTTGAGCAGTTTGATATATTGTCATCTATGCCGGCAAAATGGAAATTTCTACGCAGCATAGAAATTAACCGCGAGGTAAAAAATCTGACAGCGGTCAGGGGCAGGGGAGTATACGCTCATGCTCATGTTATGTCAAAATCAGCCGAAGCCGGTGAAGAAATTCAGTACAGAGTGCAGGTGCTGAACTGTCTTGACAGGAAACAGGCAGTCAGTTTTGAATTTGAAAAAAACGGATGGGAAGTGCTTGATCCGTATGTCAGCAAAAATGAACTTCTTCTTGAGCCCTTTGAGGAAAAAGAGTGTTATATAAAGGTCGTTATGAATGAGAGGATCGTTCCGGGCGGATTTGAAAAGCACCGCGTACATATAGTGCCGAACGGTGACGGAAATCTTGGACAGACGCTTGAATTTTACAGTGTCCGTCATATGGAGCATCCGTATATTCTGCATACAAGTGACGGATGGGAAAAGATAAAGGAAAAAATCAAAAATTATGAATGGGCAGAAAAACTTGCGGGTGAATATATAAAACGTGCCGAGGAATGGGAAGTGCCGGAGATAGGCGATTATGCCGGCGGACTGTTTGTCACAAAACATTCGGAGCACTGCTATAATGCCGCCATATGCTCTGTTCTTACAGGTCGACGTGAATTTGCTGAAAAAAGCGCACTATTCCTTCAAAGATTAAGCGACCGTGAAAAAGGATATCCGAAGCGCATGAAAGCCGGTTCACAGCAGCTTGTGCATGAGGGAGAATTTTTTAAATACTGCGCGCGGGCATATGATATAATTCATGATGCCGGTGTACTGAGCGAAAAGGATCATGAAGATATTCATTATACATTCAGATTATTTATTGATTTCCTTGACTGGGCGCTGACAGACGGCGGAATATCCAACTGGTCGCTTGCGGAATCGGCGGGAGCACTTTACTGCGCGATGGCATTGCAGGACAGGGAAAAGATTGAACGCTTTACATTCGGCACAGGAGCGGTACTTGAACATCTGCGCGCCGGAGTAATGTCGGACGGTTGGTGGTGTGAATGTTCGATAGGTTATAATCAGATGGTTGCCGGATTGTTTTCGGAATGCGCGCTTGCACTTCAGCCGTGGGGAATAAATATTGCCGAATGGTGGGTAGGAGCGAATTATTCCGATAAAGTGCATTTCCGCGCAAAGCACATTGACGGATTAAGCTGGGATATTTACGGTGAAAACAGTAAGAATTACAGATGTATAAAAGATTTGTGGGACAGTCTTGTACCGATGGCAAATTACAGAAGTATTGTTCAGGGAGTCAATGACAGCGCTGAGGAACTGTTTGAGGGAGCATCGCCCGCGTCGTATGATTCAAGATATGATATAGCGTATGCTCTGTATAAAAAGCCGGAGTATGCAAAAATAATACTGAATGCCGGAGAGGATGCGCTGCGTGATTTGTATTACGGAGAAGGGGAACTGCCCGATGTGAAAAATGATTTTTGCCATAAATCATGTTATTTTGACAACGGCGGAATAGCGCTGCTGCGTACAAATACAGAGGGAAGAAGCGACAGCGAACAGATAGAGGCAAGCCTTAAATACGGTTCGCACGGCGGAGCGCACGGACATTATGACAGATGCGCGCTTAATTCGGTAAGTCGCAACGGACGCTCATTGTTTAATCCGGAAAATATATGGTATTCTTACGGAACATATATGTATAAATTCTTTGTTCAGACGAGCATTACGCATAATATGGTCACAGCCGATTTAAAAATGCAGGATCCGAGTGAAACAGAAAGAATATTGTTCCATGACAGAAAATTATTTCATGCGGCGGCGCTTGAAAACAAGGCGAAATGGTCAAATCCGCCTTACGGAGGATGGCGCGTGCTAAATGGTGAGAAAGATTTTGCGGAGCGCATATGGGTAGAGGGACGCTATATAGATATACCGGAGAATGCGCCGGCATATGCGTCGCGGAGCGAGTTTACCGAACCGATTGAACAGCGCAGATGTATGGTGCTTACCGATGATTATGTTGTATGTTTTGATTATATGAAAGGCGAGGAAGAACATGATTACGACTGCATATATCATTTGAAAGGACTTTCGGGAATAGAGGGAAATACTGGCGAAGCGGAGCATATGAACAGACTTTGTGAAAATCCGCTTTCATCAGCCCAGTTCATAACGGAAGTTGATAAATATCAGCAGAATGGTTCGGTAAAATTATCGTTTGCATACGAGTATACGGAGAATGAGAGCAAAAAAGCGCCTTGGATAGGCAAACATCCATTCCGGAGCGGACATAATGTGCCCGGCGTTGAACATTGCGATTTATATTATATTTCAGACAGCAGCGCGGAACTGTTTGTCGGCTGTGATCCGGAATATTATCCGATTTCAAAAAGACTGTTTTACAGTGTCAAATCGGGTGAAGAAACGCTTGCCGAGGGGAAATTCGGCGCGTGGATATTCGGAAAGCATCATATTGATGTTGATGTCACAGGCAAAGAGTGCATTACACTTCATGTGTATGCCGAGGACGGAATGGTAGATCATCATAATACGCCGGAAACATTAAAAAGTATTTTCTGGGGAGATCCGTATTTTGTATTGGAAAACGGAGAAAAAGTCTATTTATCCGATATGGAGTATACGACGGAAAATGTGGACTGCGGAAACGGCGTGGGTGTGGATTACGGCGGAGGCCCTGTAAAAATTCAGGCAGAGCGGTATGATTATGCTGTTCCTGGCGATATGGAGGATAAGTCAAAAGAGGCGGTTATTACTGTTCCGCTTAAAGAAACCGGCGCGGTCAGATTTGTTTCTGATATAGGAAGTGATTATCCGGTCGGTGACGAAAGCGGACGCAGACGTTTTATATCGCTGAAAAAACGCGGCGTACAGGCGGACTTTATAAGTCTTCTGGAACCATACGAAAAAAATAAGGCTGTAAAGAATGTTAAATATGAAGGCAGATATAAAATATCGGTTGAACTTTTTGACGGACGAAAGCAGATTATCGAAGCTGACGGAATGGAAAGCGGAAATATATCGGTTAAAGTAAGCGAATATCTGGACGGAAAACTTGTGCGGACGGAAGAAAGCTGAGAAATAAAAAACAAGCTGAATAATGCGGTTCAGCTTGTTTTTTTATTGTGAGGATATTGATTAAACGTCACATGTATATTTACAAGAGGGAACAATGATTTTTTTGATTTATTCAGTGTTCCAAAGGAGAGAAATGACGCTCACATTATCAGTATAACATAAATTATATCACAGCGGAAGTCTGAAATATAACACATTTCTATGATAT
>CAZLOX010000017.1:0-2596 GCA_964561265.1 uncultured Lachnospiraceae bacterium | reverse complement strand
TTTAAACATATGACAAGATAAAATCAAAATTTCCGTTCATAGCAGTTTTTCCTTTTTGCGCCGGAATAAATATGCTGTCGCCTTTCTTTACATTCATGCAGGTATCTCCGAGAGAAAGCGAACCGCTGCCGTTCAGGATTATTACTGACTGAAAACAATTCTCATTTGTGTCAAGAATAAATTCATTCTCACAGACAAGGTGCTTGACAGTGAAGTATTGGCAAGAGGCGAGCGTTTCATTATCCGGAGAGATAAAGGGCTCTGACGGTTCCAGGCGCGTAACCTCAGCGGCTTTTTCTATATGCAGCGGACGCGGTCTGCCGTCTGTACCGAGGCGGTTATAGTCATAAACGCGGTATGTGGTATTGGAATTTTGCTGTATTTCACATATCACTATGCCGGAACAAATCGCGTGTATAGTTCCTGCCGGAATGAAAAAAACATCTCCCTTGTGAACAGGAACTTTATTTAAAACATCAGGCAGTGTATTTTCACGGATACGGAGCATAAATTCATCTTTCGTTATCTTACGATTGAAACCATAATACAGATATGAATTTTCCTCACAGTCCGCAATATACCACATCTCTGTTTTTCCGTATTCGCCCTCTTTTTCAAGCGCGTATTCGTCATCGGGGTGAACCTGAATTGAAAGATTATCTGATGCGTCAATCAGCTTTATCAGAATGGGGAAGAAATTGAATTTTTCAGTATTTTTACCTGCGCATCCTGTATTTTCGGCGATGTATTCCGAGAGTGTTTTGCCTGCAAATCTGCCATTGGCGATTATGCTTTGTCCGTCCTTATGAGTGGAAAGTTCCCAGCTTTCAGCCGCGCGTTCAAGATTGGTTGTTTTGCCATATTCATGTATAAGTTTTGTTCCGCCCCAGATATAATCTTTTATCGCGGGCTTTAATTTGATTGGTGATAAATCCATTGTATATAACCTCCAAAATAATTTCATAGGTATATTATACCATTGTGCTTTTTAGCCTTTAAAGCCGAATTTTTAATGGTTTTATGTGATATTTTACTGTGTTATATTTAAAAGTGAGGATTAAAAATCAAACACAGTTTATTCCTCTGAATTTTCCTGTTTTGCTTTCATTTCGTAATAATGATTATATTCATCTGTATTGATTATAAAAGCGAGGGCAAGAGCGGATATATCGGTTTTATAGTCGGGGCGCATCCGTTCAACAGTCATATCAAATTCATCATCTTCCGGATTGCTGACATTGATTTTATATAAAAGTTCGTCATCAAAAGAGATTATTTTATATTCATCGCGGAAAGTATCAGAATTTCGTTCGATATCGCAGAAGGCATATTTTTCTTTATTATCCGAATAAATTATATACGATTCATTTCCTCTGAAAACATCGCTTTGTATATATCCGAGCAGTCTGTTTTCAAAGTCATATATCGCCAGCATACGGAAACTTTTATCTGATATATTTTCGGGGTCAGCGGCGGTAACGGAAAAAAGATTTTTATTATCATTTGTTTTAATAAAATATTCTGTTTGTCCGTAGTCGGTGTTTATTTTTTCTGTTTTGAAACATACCTGCATATTATCCGCAGCTATATTGGCTTTTCTTTTGAGGGAAGCCGGTTCGGAGTCAATTGTTATTATTTCTGCATTTTGCATCATTTCAAAACTGTCGGCGGCGCTTTGCTGTGGAACGGTTTTATCCGCGCATGATGAAAGTATCAGCAGCGCGGAAAACAGCGCAGATATAATTTTTATTTTCATATTAAAATCCTTTCTTTCTGCGGAATGTAAAAAGACAGCCGCTTTTTAAGCGGCTGTCCGATTTCTTACGCTGTTAAAATAACAAGAACTGTTGTTGTGATAAGGAACAAAATTGAAATCGCCGCTGTGAGCTTGCCCATAAGCGCTTTTTTTGTTCTGCCGGTGTTTCTTGAGAAGAACGAATCGGTTTCTGAAGATGAACCGCCGACAATACCTCTCATACCCGGATCTTTACCTTCCTGAAGCAGTACAATTGCTATCAATAAAACTGTTACAACTATATGTAACACAATGAATAAAGTCTGCATAAAGCTACCTCCTTCTTTATTGTCTGTACAATCTTTTTTATTATATCACAGTTTTTGAAAAAATACAAGTCTTTTTTTGAATTTTTTTGGGACTATTATGATAATCTTCCCTTAAAGTCATCATATCCGAATTTTTTAACAATTTCAAGTTCTCCGTTTTCGTGCAGAACTGCAATTGACGGGAGATTTATTCCGTTAAAGGTATTCGTTTTTACCATTGTATAGAGCGCCATATCGCTGAATATCAATTTATCACCGTCTTTAAGCGGCGCGTCAAAGCTGTAATCTCCGATTATGTCGCCTGCAAGACAGGTAGTGGAGCCGATACGGTATGTGTATTTTTTCACATCTTTTTCAGCTGAGCCTAATATGTGCGGACGATACGGCATTTCCAGAACGTCAGGCATATGACAGGCCGCGGATGTGTCGGCAATCGCAATATCCATACCGTTATGGATAATTTCTTTTACAGTGGATACCAGATATCCGCCGTTAAGAACAACGGCTTCGCCAGGTTCAAGATATATTTCTG
>CAZLOX010000016.1:10377-20333 GCA_964561265.1 uncultured Lachnospiraceae bacterium | reverse complement strand
TGCGTCAACTTTATTGTTCCAATTTTCAGCTATTTCCGCAAGTTTGTTTTTCTCGCCTGTTGTATAGTCGTTTGTTGATAAACCCCTGCCGCTTACCTTATCAACCTTATTGCCAAGCGCCGTCTGAACCTCTGCCCTGTCGGTTTTATTATTTAATATATCTGACAATCCGTCAATTTCTTCTATAGCGTGTATATGCTCAGAATCAGCCTTGCCGTCCAGATCTTCTTTTGAAACAAACTGTATATTTTCACTTCCGCTGCCTATAAAAAGTTCATTTGTATCTATCGCAATTCCAAATTCACCCTGTGAAAGAACCGGCAGATTTTCCTTATTTCCTCTTCTTATCTGAATTTTATTTGCCATTTTATTTCCTCCCTACTCACACTTTAAAATTCTCCGCAGTCAATGTTTCTTCCGTTCTGCTCTTCTTCAAACAAGCCGCCGTCTATGCTGCGTCCTTCCTGATTTGTTCCGAACAAGCCGCCGTCATATATTTCAGCGCCAAGATAATCATACAGCGCTGTGATACTCTGACTCATATCACCGAGAATTTTCTCAGTATACGACTTATATGCGCTCAGCTCATTATTAAAATACTGCTTCATATATGCTTCATGCCTGAACAAGGTGTCATACAGCATATTAACAAGCCTGTTTACATCGCTGAATATAGAGTATAGCGGCTTATCATCCTTAATATTGGCAAATTCATACAAAACCTCAATCAGACCGTCTTCATAATCTGCTCCGCTGACAGGGTGTTTTATCATTTTTACCTTATATGCTCTGCCGTGTTTTAATTTTTCCGTCACTTTCCAGCCACATTCATCATTATAGCGCAGATAATCTTCGTCATCGGCAATTTCGTCAATCAGATCGTTTTTAAGAATAAACACTTCATTCTCTTTCTGTGAAAATTTATAGTATTCACCCTTTCTGATACTTTCCATACCGATTTCCGTTTCTATTGTTCCTTTTTTGGCAAGTGTAATATCATTTTTGACTGCATCTATATATTCTTTTTTTATCTCGTCAATAAATTCCCGAATATGAAAAATATCAGTAATGATATCGCCAAGGTCGGAATCAATACGCTGCACATTGCTATTGATTCTCTCATCAGCATTTCTGCGGTTTATTGTTTCATTCTGCAGTGAATAAACCGTATCTGAAATACGTGAGGAATTTTCATTTACCGCGTCCAGAATACTGTTTTTATCCTTTGTTATCAACCCTCTCAGAAGACCGCCCGATGATACATTCATAATCAGTTCCGAGCCGTTCAGAACAATATTTGTATCGGGCAGTGTTATATATCCGAGGCAAAGAATAATTTCATTTTCGTTTTCGCTTTTAATATAAGGATATTTTGCATTATAATCAACTACTTCCTCACTGCTGACATGATACACCGAGCCGGCAGGATAACCGTCAGTATTATTTTTATCAAGATTTATATGAATACATATTTCGTAGCTGTCGTTTTCAAGATAATTGTCTGTTACGGATATCGAAGTGATGTCTAACGGAGAACCCGCGGCAGAATGATGCTCAAGAAAATGTCCGTCTATTATAATATTATCATACAGCGCGTCTGTATTACGGCAAGTCCATGTTCCTGTCTGCGGATATCCGCTGCTCAGAAAAGTACATACGAAACTCAATGAAAAATTTTCCCTAACAGATATGTTATTTTTATTATAATTTTCTCCGAATACATCGTTTCTTAATTTTTCCGAGGCGGATATTGCCTCATAAATCTTATCATTTATTTCAGGCGATAATTTATCTTCATTCACCGCCATATCAGCAAGCTTTTCCCTGCTCACCGCGCCGTCATGCAGTTTGCCGGCGGTCACGCTGTAATCTGCCAGTTTATCAGTAATTACAGCCTTGTTCTGTATTTTGACCGCCGAAACGGAATTATCAGCAAGTTTTGCATTTGTTACAGCAGAATTAGCTAATTTTAAACTTGTTACCGACGCGTTGGCAAGTTTCTGCGTTGTCACTGATAAATCATCTATATCATTTAATTCTTTCCATATATATGACGTAACTTTTTTTGTGCTTTAATACTCTTTATATCCAATAGCCGACGGATTGTCAACAGCGTCATAATTTGACTTTGTATATTTTATAAAATATATACAGTCTTTGCCGAGATAAGCATTCTGCGGAAGTGAGTCCGCTATTGTATAGGAAAGTTTGCCTCCGTTTAATTTTTCAATATCTGAAACCACACTTTCCAGTCCTATCTGAGCCGGCGTAATTTTATGCGGATTATTTGTATCCTTTATATGGCGTGTGAATATATCCGCAATACTGTTGCCGTCTTTATCACACACATCGCCTATACCGAAATTATCAAGCACATTGAATATAATTTCCTTATCGGTAACAGTGCTTCCGTCATTGCTTATAACGCTTATTCTCACCGACACCTCGCCGGCAATATCATACATTGCACTGTTCATGATATATAACGCAAGATTTTTGCTGCATTCTCCCATGTCGGTTATCACCTGTCCGTCAGGGCGCTTTGCATTTACCGATACCCGACAGCCGGACAGTTCAAAATCTGTTGACAGTATTATTCTGTATGCGCAGACGTCACCGCTTATAATCGGAACTGACGAATATTCGGAAAATTTTTTGTCATTTACCTTTATTTCTTTCAAAAGCAATTCGCATTACCTCCGTTCTTTTTATTATAGTAATGTCATTATATCCTTATTTGTTATTTCATTCAATGTCATTTGATTTTATATATCGGAAGATAATCCGTTTCCACAATTGCAATATCTTTTACGGTATAAGAAAAGTAAAATGAGGTTAAGTTAAAAGTACAAAAAAAATCAGAGTCAAAAGGGTGTTAAAAGTGCATATTAAAAATAAAGCAACGAAAATATTATTGATATTATTTATATTTTGTCCGATAATAGCGGCTTCATACATCTATTTAAGCATACCTGCGGAAATAACTATATCTTCCGGAAACATATCGCCGTACAAAGCGAAACCAATCTCATTATTTCCGCATCAGTCAATTCTGACCGCATCGGACAGCATAGCCTCGCAGGATACAGACGACAGTTATACTCTGTCCCTCAAATTGTTTAACAGGATACCTTTTAAAAATGTAAATGTATCGGTTATGCCGAAAGTATATGTTATCCCTTCAGGCAGACCGATAGGAGTAAAAATATATACCGACGGTATTCTTATAGTAGGGGTGTCATATGTGACAGATACCGACGGAAACAATGTATATCCGGCAAAGGATGCCGGAATCCATGAGGGTGATATTATAAGGAAAATAAACGGAAAAGACGTGACTACCATAGAAGAAATGTCAGAATATATAAATGCCGCCCATGGGAATATTACAGCAACGATAGAACGCGGACGGACTACTCATGATGTTTCTGTTACGGCGAGCCTGTGCGGTGATGACGGAATGTACCGTATGGGGATATGGGTGCGCGATACGGCAGCGGGAGTAGGAACAATGACATTTTATACTTCTGAAACAAAGGATTTTGCAGCTCTGGGGCACGCAATAACCGATGTTGATACAGGTGACATTCTGAAACTCGGCAGCGGACGGATCATATCATGCCGGATATTGTCTGTCAATAAAGGCGCGAAAGGCGAACCGGGGGAACTTATAGGAACATTTACCAATGATAATATGGGCAGTATTCTTGTAAACAGCGGTCTTGGCGTATATGGAAGGCTTGAAGATTATCCGTATGAAGAAGCTGCAGAACCTGTTCCGATCGCCACAAGATTTGAAATACAGACAGGCAGCGCGTATATTCTTGCCGACACAGACGGCAGCGGCGTAAAAAAATATGATATAGAAATTCTGCGCTGCGCAAAAGATAATTCAAAAAATAACAAAGGAATAGTTTTCAGAGTTACCGATAATGAGCTTCTGGAGAAAACAGGCGGAATCGTGCAGGGAATGAGCGGCTGTCCTATAATTCAGAACGATATGCTTATAGGCGCGGTAACGCACGTGTTTATAAATGACCCGACAAAAGGCTACGGCATATTTGCGGAAAATATGATAGACACAATAAATGTAATGGAAAAAAGCGCATAAAGACCGCACATGATGAATACAACAGGTGTAAGGATATGACAGGCTTTTATTTCACCATAAAAAATGAGGATTTTGCCGCAGCAAATATCCTCATTTTATCATTATTCCATGTTTCTTGTTCCAAAGATATTTTTCATCAGTCTGTTATGTAAATTCTGGTATACAGCGGAACATATGAAACAAGCCAGTCTATATCAGCTTTTCTCACTCTCACACATCCGTGCGAAAGTTTCTGTCCCACGCGCGCATCGTAATCTCCGCCGTCATATGACAGGAGTGTGCTGTGTATCGCATATCCGTTTTTAAAACGCATAATCGGGCCGACATAAAAATCATCATACGTCCATCTTGATTCACGCGAATAATACTCAAACTGACCGGTTATTGTAGGCGAGCTTGACTTTCCTATCGCGCACGTCATCGACCTGCACAGTTTCCAGTTTCCGGCAGAACCGAGAAATACATTCACCTTGTAATCTTTTTTGGAAATCCATATAAGGTAATCAGTCCTGCTTGATATACCGGAATTATTGACAAAAGCCTCAGCGTCATTGTCCGCACTCTGCGCCGGCGCGGCACTGCTGCCTGTATCTGTATTCATTTTTTCCTCGGCCGGAGCCGGCTGTTCTATCACCACAGGACGCGGAACTATTGCATTTATATTAACAGCGCCGTTATTCTCACTTACTCCCACAGGTACATTAAACACCGATAAAACAAATCCTGCCGGAGCATAAAATTTATCGTCTATGTACAGAAGTCCGGTATCCGTTGTTGCCGGACTGCCGTTTATGAACACAAGCTCATTATCCATATTCATAACAAGACTCGTTCCGTCATGCGTTATCGTTATATTCCTTGTCTGATAGTCATAATTCTGCTCATACCACGGGATGTCTATTGAGTCCAGAAGCAGGTCAATCGGTGCCATAGGCACCCCCTTGTACAATTTCACATCAAGCGGCACAATTCTTCCGTCAACCGTCAGATTCATTTTTCCCGCGCTGTGCGGCACTCCGGTCAGATGAAACGTATCATTTACAACCGTGTTTTCTCCGTCGCTGTACGAGTATGTACCAAGTGTAAAGGAACCTCCCTCGCCTATAATATCGTCATAGTACTGCAGAAGCGAATATCCATAGTTCATACGCAGAACAAATTCAGCTCCCGGCTCATATTCCGGCGTCTGAAAGGTAATAACATTTTTGTTGTTTGTTATTACCTCGCTCTGCTGAGTTCCCAGATATTCTCCCTCCGCCGAATACAAGTCAAAATACGCATCGTTTACCGACTGATTAGCGATCCACTGAGTATCTATGACAACCGACACCCTGTCCGCCGCCGAAACGGATAATGCCGTTCCGGCTGTCAGGGCAGAAATTATAAACAGCGCAAACAGTTTTTTCATACAAAACAACCTCCTTATTATCAGACAGGATTTACTACCGACAATACAGCTCTCTCCCTTGCGAAATGTTCCTTAAACCGTTTTACAACATCATCAAAAGTAATAGTCTGATATACGTCAAAATAATGCGTGTAGTCGATATCTTTAAACAAAAGGGTCATAACGCCGTGGGCATAGTTCTCAACATCATTGAATGAACGTATATAATCCCCCCACACCACTTTTTTCATTCTCTCAAAATCCTTTTCGCAGAGTCCCTCTTTATTCAGGAGGTCAATATGCGCAAGTATCGCGTCATACAGCTTTTTAGGCTCCTTTGATTCGGACGCAAGCGATGTATAGGCATAATCGGGCTGCATAGTATATTCATATTCAAAACTATTGTTTATAAGACCGCTTTCATATAATTCATTGTAAAGTTTTCCGCTTTTTCCGAATATCATCTCAAGCAGTATATCCATTTCTATACTCTTTTTAAGCAGTCTGTCACCGGCATAGCCTACGTCAATATCCTTGAAGCCCATCATCATAAGCGGCTGAGATATACTAAGGCTTATTTCCTTGTATTCCTTTGCGACAGTGTCCGGTTCTTCGGGATATATATGCGTGATTTTATCCTTCGGTTCTGATTTCAGTATGCTTTCCTCAATAACACTGACCGCTTTTTCAACGTCAATGTCCGCCGCAACGACAAGCGTCATATTTGAAAGATTATAAAATGTATTGTAGCATTTATATAGCAGGTCACTTGTTATATGGGATATACTCTCAACAGTTCCGGCAATATTCAGCTTGACAGGATGATTGTGATACATACATTCCAGCATATTGAAAAATACCATCCAGCCAGCGTTATCGTCATACATTTTAATTTCCTGACCTATAATTCCCTGCTCTTTCTCAACGCTTTCAGGCGTGAAATGCGGCGACTGAACATATTTCAGAAGATGCGCAAGACTTTCATAAAAATTCGCCGTTGCGGAAAACAAATACGCCGTCATATTAAAACTTGTAAAAGCGTTCGCATTTGCTCCGAGCCGTGCAAATTCATCAAAAGCGTTTGTGCCGTCGGGCTGGTCAAACATCTTATGTTCCAGATAATGCGCTATTCCGTCGGGAACATTAGTTGCCTCGCTTTCGCCCGGAACTATAAAATGTGAATCAACCGAACCGTATCTTGTACCGAAAAGCGCGTACCCCTTGGAATAATCCTTTTTCGGCATTATATACACTTCAAGTCCGCTTTCATGCTTTCCGAAATACGAAACCTCGCCGGTTATTTTATCCTCCCTTTTTGTAAGCTGCATATTACTCCTCCTTTCCGGCAAGAAAATATACCGTATCAAGCTCTATCTCCTTAGCCGCTTCCATAATATCCTCTGTTGTAACCTTCTCTATCCGCTCCTTCGCGTATTCTATATCATTGTCAGTTCCTAAAAGACGCTCTGTCAGATAGTATATAATCATATATCCCTCATTGTCATAATATGAATTAAATGCGTTTATAATTGCATTTTTTGCCGCGTTGATCTCGCTTTCTCCGATAATTCCCTGCTTTACATTTTCAAGCTGCCGCATTATCTCAGCATACGCCTTTTCATAATTTTCAAATTCAATGCCGGAATTTACAAACATAACGCCCTTGGATTTATCAAGCTGACTTGCCGCATAATACGCAAGGCTCATCTTCTCACGCACATTGTTAAATAGTTTTGAGTGTGCTCCCGAACCGAACACGCTGTTTGCGACAACAAGTCCCCAATAATTATCATCCTTCGGCGTAATGCCTGTCCGCAGTCCGAGCGCAAGCTTGCCCTGCGTCACATCAAGATGATCGGTCACATTCCTGATTTCTCCGCCTTTGACCGCCGCCTTAGTTTCCGGATATTCGCATGGCTTAAATTCAAAATCTTTAATATAATCCTTTATATCCTCGCAAAGCGCGTCAATATCCGCATCTCCGGCAACAAAAATGTCTATCTTTGATGAGGATATTATCTTCCTGTAATGCTCATACAATCCGCGCGCGGTTATCTTGTCAATATCATCAATTCTTCCAAGCACTCTTATGCCATATGCTTCATTCTCACACATTATCTCTGTGCATCTTACCTGTGCATACACTCCCTTGTCATTGATAACAGCGTTTATATTGTCCCTCAGGGTCTGCTTTTCCTGCTCTACATAGCTTTCCTTAAAAGCGCCGTTTTCCTCAAGAGGATCAAACAGCACCGAAAGAATCAGCGATATGATTTCTGATGTGAGATGTTCCCCCTCCGGGGCATATCTGTCAGATATTGTATCTCCGCTCAGCGATATTATCTGCGTTTCGCCCATCTTCATAACCCCAGATGAAAAAGACGCACCGTAAAGTTCCTCACATCTTATTGAAATATCACTCGTTGTCGGATATTTCCTGCATCCTCTTTTGAGAACATACGAAAGAAGCGCATTCACAGATACCTCATCACGGGATAAGGGCCTATGTAGATACACCCCTGCCGATGTGGTTTTCAGTTTCTTCATCGGAATGTAGGAAATGGTGATATTATCATTTATTTTTCTGCTATTTACCATAACAATCCTCCTTGTTCAGTTTATATAACCATCTATATCCTCTATCGACAAATTGCTGTGAACGGCAAGATTTATACCGTTTGCAATTGTTTTCGACACCTTTTGCGTAATCCTGTCTATTTCCTTGGGAGTGACCACAAGCGAGGCTATATTCCTGCTTATGGACTTTTCTATCATCTTTTTTCTCTCTCCCGCGTCAATTCCGGCAAGACTGTCCGCCGCATGAGTACATTCAGCCATAATATCTATACTGTCATTTACAATAGTAACGGCATCGACCACAGTCGGCACACCTATCGCAATCACTTTTACACCAAGCGTATCCTCATCAAGCGAGGCAGTGAAGTTTCCTATTCCTGCGCCCGGCGCAATGCCTGTATCGGCAATCTGTATGGTTGTGCTTATGCGGTCAACGCTGCGCGCGGCAAGCGCGTCAACGGCAAATATGACATCCGGCTTTACCTTTGCCGCTATTCCCTTTATTATATCCGCCGTTTCTATTCCGGTAGTGCCTATAACGCCCGGCGCAACTGCTGATACCGACCGTATTGACTCATCTATATGCTCCGGAATATACTTTTTCATATGCCGTGTGACCATAAGGTTTTTGAAGACCTTGACTCCCAGCGAATCCGCCGTTATGTCCTCGTTGCCCAGACAAGCCGCCAGAACACTCGTATCATCATGTACCGGATACATCTTCCTGAGCTCGTCCGCCAGAACGTAACACGCACATTCATAATCCTCGGATGAATACAGCAGATCCGGAATTTCAAGCGTCACATAACTCCCCTTAGGCTTCCCTATCGCTCTTTCACCGTTCTCATCCGTTACCCGTATCTCGGTTACCGTAACTCCCTTTTTCCTATAGGAAGATACCTCAACCCCTTCTATAAATTCTTTTTCTTTTTTGTATAATTCATGCGCCTCAAGCGCCAGATCTGTGCGAAATTCAGACATAATAAATACTTCCTTTCAATGCACTGTTCATTACAGGCACATTATAAAATCAGCGGCAGAACCGCCGGTAACTGACCGGCGGCGCCTATCGCTATTATTTAAAGAAAGTATTATATTTATTCATTATTCAAGCGCTTTCTTTATCGCGTCTTCAAGTTCTGTCTTATCATATGTTCCGAATTTCATATCTGAGAAGTCGCCGTTTTTCTTGAGCATATAAAGCTGCGGCGGCATAATTACAGAGAACTGTTCCACATATTCGGGATGCTCGTCTATATCGCTTACATCAAAATCAACCTGCTCGCCGTACTGAGCCTTGAGTTCTTCAACTACCGCCGTTATTTCCGCTGCGTTTTCAGCCGACGACGAATAGAAGAATTTAAACACCGGTTTTGCATCCGGATTTACATTTTCCTGCTGCGAATCCTGTACATTTTCTCCGTTATTGCTGTCCATATTATCATTCCTTCCTGAAATCGCCGTAATGCCCCACACTACAACTGCAATTACAAGCAATGCCGCGACTATCATTGTAATTTTTTTGTTTCCCATTCCGTTATTTGAGTCTTTATTTGTGTTGTTTACATTCTCTGTATTCATTTTATATCTCCTCCGCATATAATTTTTTCATTGTATCTATTGACCTTTGTGCTGTTTTTAAATAACGCTCTTCCTTTTTTCTTATCCTCTGCTCCAATGATTCTATTATTCCAAAATTGCTGTTCATCGGCTGAAATTTAGTTATGCTGTTATCACTTATATAATTGCATAAAGAACCTATTGCCGTCTTTGAACTCGGCGGAATAAGAGCTTTTCCCAGAATAAGCCTTGACGCATTTATTCCTGCCAGAAGTCCGCTTGAGGCTGATTCGACATATCCCTCAACTCCGGTTATCTGTC
>CAZLOX010000016.1:0-10367 GCA_964561265.1 uncultured Lachnospiraceae bacterium | reverse complement strand
AACTGAGCATCTGATAATATTCATTCAGAAGACGCGGCGAATTTATGTACGTATTTCTGTGCATAACGCCGTATCTTACAAATTCCGCATTTTTCAGCGCCGGAATAAGCGAAAATACCCTTTTCTGCTCTCCGAATTTCAGATTTGTCTGAAATCCCACCATATTGTAAAGCGTGGCATCCTTATTATCCTGCCGCAGCTGTACAACAGCGTACGCGTCATCCCTGCCCGTTTTCGGATCAATCAGTCCCACAGGCTTCAAAGGCCCGAATGTAAGCGTTTTCTCCCCCCTTTCGGCCATAACCTCAACCGGCATACAGCCTTCAAAAACCTTCCTGTTTTCAAATTCTTTCAGCGGCGCTCTTTCGGCGTGTATAAGCGCGTCATAAAAAATTTCATATTCCTCTCTGTTCATCGGACAATTTATATAATCCGCACCTCCGCGGTCATAGCGCGCCGCCATGAATGATTTTTCCGTATCAATGCTCTCACGCGTCACAACAGGCGCGGCGGCATCGTAAAAATATAAATCCTCTGTGCCGGTCAGTTCTTTTATATGGTTAAAAAGAGCGGCTGATGTAAGCGGCCCTGTCGCGATTATCGTATATTCATCCGTATCTATACATGATACTTCTTCCTCGACAACGCGGATATTTGGATGATTTTTTATTTTTTCGGTGATATATTCCGAAAAAAGATCCCTGTCAACCGCCAGAGCGCCGCCTGCCGGAACGCGCGTATTGTCCGCCGCCTCAATTATCAGCGATGACAATATCCGCATTTCCTCTTTCAGCAGTCCGCAGGCATTCTCTATTTTGTCCGCTTTCAGCGAATTTGAACACACAAGTTCCGCAAGCTTATCGCTTTTATGCGCCGGTGAATATTTGTGAGGTTTCATCTCGAAAAGCTCTACTTCGATCCCTCTGTTTGCCGCCTGCCACGCCGCCTCACAGCCTGCCAGACCTCCTCCGATTATCCTCACTTTTTAATGCTCCTTTCATAGCCGCATCCTTCATGGCTGCATATTATTTTCGGGCTGCGTCCGTTCTTTTTCAGAAGCAGACCGCCGCACTGCGGACATTTCTCATCCTTTACAGGTTCATCCCAGAGCATAAAATCACACTTCGGCGAATGTTCGCAGCCGTAATAGATTTTGCCTTTCTTGGATTTTTTCACAAGAATTTCCCCTCCGCATTTCGGACAGAACGCTCCTGTTCCCTCGCGTATGGATTTTGTGTTCTTACATTCGGGATATCCAGGACAGGCAAGGAATTTTCCGTTCTTGCTTATCTTATAAACCATATTGCGACCGCATTTTTCACATATCACATCGGACACTTCATCCTTTATCTGAACTCTGGCAATTTCAACTCTCGCCTTTTTCAGATTTTCCTCAAATTCAGGATAAAATTCATTAAGCACCTTTTTCCATGCTCTCTTTCCGTCCTCAACCTCGTCAAGCTGTTCTTCCATATCCGCTGTAAATTCAACATCTACTATATCCTTGAAATGATTTTTCATTATATCGGTCGTTATCATTCCAAGCTCGGTCGGAACAAGCTGTTTTTTGCTTCTTACGACATATCCTCTCGCAATAATTGTTGAAATTGTCGGCGCGTAGGTACTCGGTCTGCCTATTCCGTTTTCTTCAAGTTCCTTCACAAGCGACGCCTCGGTAAAACGCGGCGGCGGCTGTGTGAAATGCTGTTTTGATTCCGAACTTACCTGCTTTAAAATCTGATTTTCCGCAAGCGGCGGCAGCATTTTCATTTTCTGCGCCGCCTCGTCCGTTCCCTCGGTATAAATAAGTGTGCAGCCTTTGAATTTCACCGATGAACCGCTCGCTTTAAAACTATGTCCGCCGCATGAAAGCGAAACATTTACAGTATTATAAACCGCCGGTGCCATCTGTGACGCTGTAAATCTTTCCCATATAAGCTTATATAATTTATACTGGTCATTTGTGAGTTTGTCTTTTATATCCGCCGGTTTCAGGCTTATCATTGTCGGACGGATCGCCTCGTGCGCGTCCTGTGAATTTTTCTTTGTTTTAAACTGTTTCGGCGCGCAGTATTCATCGCCGTAATTCTCCTTTATAAATTCAACCGCCTCACGCTGAGCATCCTCTGAAATACGTAGCGAATCGGTTCTCATATAGGTTATAAGACCGACAGTGCCGATTTTGCCGAGATTTATTCCCTCGTATAAAAGCTGAGCCGTCTGCATTGTCTTTGATGTGGAAAATCCTATCTTTCTTGACGCGTCCTGCTGGAGTGAACTTGTGGTAAACGGCGGCTGAGGGTTCTTTTTAACTTCGCCTTTTTTTACAGATACAACAGTAAAATCCGCGTCTTTTATATCGGATACGATTTTTTCCGCTTCTTCTTTTGATGAAACTTTTCCGTCCTTTTTCTTCTCATTATAATAATTCGCGGTAAATTTCTTTTTTCCGTCTGTAAGTTCAGCATGGACAGTCCAGTATTCTTCCGGTGTGAAATTGTTGATTTCTTCCTCTCTGTCGCATATAAGCCTTGCCGCTACCGACTGCACTCTTCCGGCGCTCAGACCTTTTTTCACTTTATCCCACAGAATAGGGCTTATCTGATATCCCACAATTCTGTCAAGAATACGTCTTGCCTGCTGCGCGTTCACAAGGTCCATATCAATTTTGCGCGGACTCTTGATAGCGTTTTTAACGGCTGATTTTGTGACTTCGTTGAATGTGACACGGCAGAGCGAGTCTTTGTCTATATTGAGCGCGTTTGCCAGATGCCAGCTTATAGCCTCCCCCTCACGGTCAGGGTCGGTCGCGAGATATACTTTCTCGCTTGATTTTGCCTCTTTTTTCAGCTGTGTGAGAAGTTTGCCTTTGCCGCGTATTGTGATATATCTCGGTTCAAATTCATTGTCAAGTTCAATTCCGAGCTGACTTTTCGGCAGGTCGATGACGTGTCCCATCGACGCGATAACATTGTAATCCTTTCCAAGATATTTTTTTATAGTACCTGCTTTCGCGGGTGATTCCACTATAAGAAGTTTTTTATTTGCCATTCTTTTAAATCTCCTCCTTGATAGATTTATTAAAGAGTATCTGAAAATGCCTGTGTACGGCTTTAAATATTTATTCTGAACAATTTTCCCGGCATCTGAACGATAAAACTCTGCATTTCAAGCACCGTCAGCTTTGTTGTCAGTTTTTCTATTGATATATTTGTATTACGCTGTATATCATCAATATGCATATTTCTCTTTATAAGCTGTTCGATTATGCTCTTTTCATCATCGTCAAGCCGGCTGTAACGCTCATCATCAATACTTATTATCTTTTCATTGTTTACAGGCAGCTTTGGTTTCTGCTTTTCTTTTTCATCAGACTTTTTCTTCTTTTCTTTAATCTCCGGCTCATATTCAAACTCAAACTCCAGCATTTCCGGTTTTTCCAGCATTTCCATTTCAGCCTGATATTCATTGATTATATCCTTTGAACTTTCCACAAGCTTTGCGCCCTGTTTTATCAGCATATTTGTACCTCTGCTCAGGTAGGAATTTATATCGCCGGGAACCGCAAACACATCTCTGCCGCTGTCCAGAGCCAGACCGGCTGTAATCAGCGCTCCGCTTTTCTGAGGAGCCTGAACTACAAGCGTGCCTCTTGACATTCCGCTTATAATTCTGTTTCTGCGCGGAAAATGTTTGCCGACAGGCGGTGTGGAAGGCGGATATTCGCTTATTACCGCGCCGTGCTTTATAATTCTCTCCATAAGTTCCGCGTTTTCCGGAGGATATATGATATCCAGACCGCATCCCAGAACAGCTATCGTCTTGCATCCCGCCTTCAGAGCCGCCGCCGATGCAATCGAATCAATACCCCTTGCCATTCCGCTCACGATAGTTATTCCGGCGCGCGCCAGTCCTGTGCATATCGCCCATGCGGCATTAACTCCGTAATCATTATAACTTCTTGTTCCTACAACCGCAACCGGCATAAGCCTGTCCCATTTCATCTTTTCACCTTTTATATACAGCACATACGGCGGATCGTCTGTGCTTCGGAGCAGATCGGGATATTCCGGTGAATTATAAGTGATAATATCCGCACCTATATCCTTTGTTTTCTGAATAATTTTATGTACATCATCCGTATTTTTATCCAGAAGAGCCGATTTCTGATTTTCATTTAAAAATCCGAACTCCGAAAAATCCTTCTTTTCATATATTTCCGCTGCATCGTCAAACACCGAGAGCAGTTCCGATATTTTAAACGAGTCATACTGCATTCTCTGCACAAGCCATATCCATAATACTTTATCATCCATACCGTCAGACCACCTCACAGTAAAAATATTTTCCTTGCCAATTATTTCTCATATATATAAGACTACTACAAATCCGGCGAATTGTCAAAGATTTTTTTTATTTTTTTCTTTGGAAACGCTGAATGAATCAAGATAAAAAAATAGTTTTAGCCCCCCGGCGGCGGAAAATAGCTCGGAAGTATGATTTTTTTTCGTAGAAAAAATATCAAATGAAGAGCGTATATTTTCCGCAAAACTATTTTTTTATTACCTTAAACCAGCCTTACCCTTGTTCTGACCATTTCATATATCAGAACAGCCCCCGCCGCCGACACATTCAGCGATTCCGCTCTGCCTAATATCGGTATTTTTACAAAGCAGTCACTTATTTCCTTTATGCCGCCGCTTATTCCGTTTGCCTCGTTCCCGAGCGCAACTATAACCGAACCGCTGTAATCTGCCGTTCTGTAATCAATCGTATTATCCGACAAATCCGCGCTTAAAATACGGTAGCCGGCATTTTTTAATTCCGAAAGCTGTTCCGCCGTGACATTTTCGTAAACCGGAATATGAAAAACCGACCCCATAGCCGCGCGGACTGTTTTCGGCGAATACATATCAGCGCATTCCGGCGACAATATCACTCCGTCCAGCGCGCCGGCGTCCGCCGTGCGTATAATGGTGCCGAGATTGCCCGGATCGCTTATATGGTCACAATATACATATGCCCTGCCGTTTTCATGCGGGAGTATATTCTGTTTCATGCGTATAACCGACAATATCCCCTGCGGAGTCTGAGTATCGCACAAAGCCGGAAATATATTATCCTCCACAACATATATTGTGCCGTCATTCTCATTTATTCCGCCGCTTTCATAGAAACTCCTGCTCACTGCGATACATTCAATTTCAAAATCCGAAGCAAGCGCGTCCTTCACGCTCTTTATTCCCTCCGCGCAGAAAACGCCGTTTTTTACTCTGTTTTTCTTTTGCAGCAGTGATTTTATATATTTATATTTTGAGTTCGATGTGCTCGCTATTTCAAAAATCATATTGTATTCCTTTATATCATCCTTAATTCCTCAATATCCTTGTTTGTGCCGATTACGATTAAAACATCTCCGGTGCGAAATTTCATCTCCGGCATAGGCGACACCTGCACTTCTCCGCCGTTTTCTATCGCTATTATATTTACTCCGTATTTGTTGCGTATATTTATATCCCTGATTGTTTTGTGTATAAATCTTGACGGACATTTCACTTCAGCTATACTGAACGAGTCAGAAAGCTCTATGTATTCCAGAAAATTCGTCGAGGTTATTTTATGCGCAAGCCTTTCTCCCATGTCGCGCTCCGGCATTATAACCATGTCCACATCTATCTTTTCAAGTATCTTCGCATGAGTCTTGTCCGATGCGCGCGCTATTATATATTTCGCGCCAAGATCTCTGAGCGTAACGGCGGCAAGTATGCTTGATTTTATATCACTGCTTGACGCTATTATTACAGAATCCACATTCTGTACTCCTGCCGCGCGCAGAACAGACTCCTCGCAGTAATTGCCTATTACCGCCTGAGTAACTTCATTCGCAATGCTTTCAGCCACATTTTCGTCCTTGTCAATAACAAGAACCTCCTCGCCCATTTCATAAAGCACCGACGCGATACTTCTGCCGAATCTTCCGGCACCAAGCACCGCAAAACTTTTCTTTGCCATATACATTCCTCCCCTGCTCTACATCAGTATATCTTCTTTCGGATAAGAAATTACCTTCTCTCCGAAATTCTGCTGTCTTGCTATTGCGTATCCGGTGGTAAGAATACCCACTCTGCCCAGATACATCAGAATCATAAGCGTGATTTTTGCCGGAAGCGACAGCGTTGTCGTTATCCCCATCGTAATACCGGTTGTGGCAAACGCTGAAATCACTTCAAATACTATCTGTTCAAATTCCACATCATCGCATATACATAAAATAAATATACCGATCAGAATGATACATACCGACATAAACAGTATCGCAAGCGCGCGCAGTCTTAATTTTTTTGAAATTCTTCTTCCGAATACAAAAACCTCGTCGCGTCCTCTCACAACCGAAAGAGCCGTGAGAATAATCACCGCGATAACTGTCGTTTTCAGTCCCCCCGCGGTAGACCCCGGACTTCCTCCGATAAACATAAGCATACATTCAAGCAGTACCGATTGCTTTCTTATTTCCGCAAGGTCTACGGTATTGAACCCCGCCGTTCTCGCAAAAACCGACTGCGAAATCCCCGCCATAATCTTTTCCGATATTCTCATATTCCCTATTGTTCCAGGATTGTTCCATTCAAATACGGTAAACGCGGCGGCGCCGCATACAATCAGCGCGGCTGTTGTTATCAGCACGATCTTAGTGTGAAGTCTTAAGCGTTTATTTTTTCTGTAATAATACAGATCCGACCAGACGGAAAATCCCAGACCGCCGATAACAATAAGCGCGCACAGCGTGATATTCACAACAACATTATACATACCAAGCCGGTTATACGCAGTAAATGATGAAAAGGGCTCTCTTTCGCCCATAAGGTCAAGTCCTGCATTGCAGAAAGCCGACACCGAATGAAATATTCCCTTGAATATTCCTCCTGCAAGCCCAAATTCCGGCACAAAACAAAGTGTCAGAATAAGCGCCCCGATAAACTCTATAATAAAAGTCACCGCAATAATAAACCGCATAAGCCTTATTATTCCCGATGTTTCCGAAAGGCTCAGCGACTCGCTTATCAGCATCCTCTCCCTTATTCCTATCTTTTTTCCCATTGTTATGGAAAAAAGCGCGGCAACAGAGATAAATCCAAGCCCTCCTGTCTGTATCAGAAGAAGAATTATAATATGTCCGAATGTTGTGTATGCGCTGTATGTGTCAACTGTGATAAGACCCGTAATACAGGTGGCGGTAACCGAGGTAAAGAGCGCGTCGGTAAAAGTTATTCCGCCCTTATTTGAAAACGGCAGAAAAAGCAGGATCCCGCCCAGTAATATTATCGCAAGAAAGCCTATCATAATTATCTGTGTGCCTGACAGGCGTTTGTTATGCAGCATATGCGTTATCATCTCCTTAAATAGTATAAATTTCACATTCAGCCATAACAAATTATACTATATGTTTTCAGAATTTGCAACAGTTTTTTTACAGTATTGCACAAATCATATGCAAATGCCTTCAGGAAATCAGGGAAAGAGCAATAAACAAGCCTTCTTCACCGCTGTTCCGGCTTTTCGGATACGGCATAAGCCTGATTGTCATTTTTTCTTGACAACCGAAAAATTTTGAGATATAATAAATTCTGACAAAGCGGGAGCAGCTTCTCCGCAAAAAATAAATTTGGAAGGATACGGATAATGAAATTTTCGGCAGACGTTTCAGAAATAAAGTATATTATGAATAAATACGGATTTACCTTTAAAAAGGGTCTCGGACAGAATTTTCTCTACGATGAGCAGACCCTTGAAAAGATAGCAGCCGCCGGCAAAAGCGACGGAGTTATCGAAATAGGTCCCGGATTCGGCTCGCTTACGCGCATACTTGCCCGAAATTATGAAAAGGTAGTTTCAATAGAGGCAGACGACCGCCTTATCCCTATTCTCGGCGATATTCTCGCTGAATATGATAATGTAAGAATTATCCATAACGACTGCATGAAAGTTAATTTTCCGGAACTGATTGAAACGGAATTTTCAGGCAAAAGCGTGTCTGTCGCGGCAAATCTTCCGTATTATATAACCACGCCGATAATATCCATGCTTCTGGAAAACAAACTTCCTCTGAAAAAAATTGTCATAACAGTTCAGAAAGAAGTTGCCGACAGAATAGCCGCCGCGCCCGGCGGTAAGGAATACGGCGCGTTCAGCGTTATGTGCCAGTATTATTCCAAACCGAAAATAATAGCAAAAATTCCGGCATCGCTTTTCACTCCTCCGCCGAAGGTGGACTCGGCCGCGGTTCTGCTTGAAGTGTGCGCTGTTCCCAATGTCAGCACGGTCAGCGAAAAAATGTTTTTCAAGACAGTCCGCGCGGCATTCGCGCAAAGACGCAAAACCCTTCTGAACGCGCTCGCAAACGGCAGTTTCGGAATAAGCAAAAACGATATCGGAGATATTCTCACAGATGCGGGAATAAACCCCGCTGCAAGAGGAGAAACGCTCTCTCTTGAAGAATTTTCCGCGATTGCCGACCGGATTTACAGCCGGACGGAAATAACAAAATAAAATCGTCCGCAAAAAAAATTGAATCCTTATTCCGGTATATTACCGCTTAAATATTGACATCGGCAAAAAGATATGGTATGATAACTACAATAGATTTTATACGGAATTGTTTTAGGGCAATTCCTTAATTAACGGCGGTTCGTATTTTCAGCCGCTATTTAAAGGAGGTTACAATTATGGTAAAATTAGCAATACTCGGTTTCGGCGTAGTAGGCGCAGGCGTTTATGAGATTATTAAAAACAATACAGATAAAATTTCAAAAAAAGCCGGCGAAGAAATGGAAATCAAGTATATACTTGATGTACGCGATTTTCCGGATCATCCCGAAAGTCACCTTTTCACTAAAGACTTCACTCAGATACTCTCTGACAGCGAAGTAGGTGTTATTATCGAAACCATAGGCGGACTGCATCCTGCCTATGAATATACAAAATCCGCTCTTGAAAGAGGAAAAAATGTTGTTACCTCAAACAAAGAGCTTGTTGCGACATACGGGCCTGAACTGCTTGAAACAGCATATGACAACAGCGTAAACTATCTCTTTGAAGCAAGTGTCGGCGGCGGCATCCCGATCATACGGCCGATACATCAGTGTCTTGCAGCAAATAATATCGAAAGAATTACGGGTATTTTAAACGGCACTACAAACTATATACTTACTCAGATGTTCAGGGAAGGCAAAACATTCAGCGACGCCCTCACAGACGCTCAGAACAACGGCTATGCCGAAAGAAATCCGGCAGCAGACATAGAAGGATTTGACGCCTGCAGAAAAATAGCTATTCTCTCATCGCTCGCATCCGGTCGTCAGGTGGATTACAATAGAATCCCGACAGAAGGCATAACAACTATATCGCTTGAGGATGTTAAAGCCGCGGATATGATGGGATATTCGATAAAGCTTATCGCATACGCAGATATCACTCCGGAAGGCAAAGTATTCGCAAGAGTCGCTCCTATGGCCGTTCCGCGTGACCATATGCTCTCAAGCGTTGAGGATGTGTTCAACGCGATCATGGTAAGAGGCGATTCTGTAAGCGACGTTATGTTTTACGGAAAAGGCGCCGGAAAACTTCCGACAGCAAGCGCTGTTGTAGCTGATGTTATAGATTCTGTAAAACATCTGCAGAAGAGCAAGCGCATAATGTGGAATGACGCGGACAGCAATAATATGATTCCGGCGGATAACATTCCGTGCGCATTTCTTGTAAGATGTCTTAGAAGCGAAGATGAAGTTCTTTCCGTCATTCCTGACGCTGTAATATCTGTAAATCCTGAGGAGAATGAAACAGTGTTCACAACTTCCGCAGAGATTGAAAAAGATATTCTGGGCAAACTGAACGAATTAGGCGAAATAGTATCATATATAAGGATATTACCTGAATGATTACAGTAAGAACACCGGCAACAAGCGCGAATATGGGCGCAGGATTTGACTGTCTGGGCATTGCCGTAAATCTCTATAACACAATTGAAATCTGCGAAACGGACAGCGGTCTTGAAATTGTCGGGCCGAATGTGGCGCAGTTTATACCGCGCAGCACAAAAAACCTTGTATACCGCTCGATGAAACTTCTGTTTGATGAAGTGGGCTATCGTATGAACGGCATAAGAATAAAGCAGAAAAGCGATATTCCGGTTACAAGAGGTCTCGGCAGCAGCAGCGCCTGCGTTATCGGCGGTATGCTCGCGGCAAATGTGATATCGGGGAAAAAATTAAGCTACCCCGAAATATTGAATCTCGCTCTTAAAATAGAAGGTCACGCCGACAACATCACCCCCGCTCTTTACGGCGGAATGTGCGTTGCCGCAGTTGATA
>CAZLOX010000015.1:0-22341 GCA_964561265.1 uncultured Lachnospiraceae bacterium | reverse complement strand
CACAGGAGAACGCAAGCAGTACAATGTTGCGCCGTTGTTTGAAAAATGGGATGTCTTTAAGACTCTTTCAAGTGTTAAGGGGTTGTTTGAGCAGGTAAAAGTAGACGCAGGTGGCTATGGTATATCGTGGAATGATGATATAGACCTGTCCTGTAATGAACTATGGGAGAACGGAACACCAATAGAGTCGGCAATCTCTAACGATTTGGAAACAATAAAGGTTACAAGAGCTGAATGCAACAACATTGTCAAGAGGTGATTTTATGGCAGTTCCAAAGGCTCAATATGAAGCTGATAAGGAGCGTTAGACAGTATAAATCTCAACACATTTGTATATATCAAATTCCCAAACGTTTGGGAATTTATAAATAAATTGGCAAATATGTTTTATACTATGTTTAAATGTATAAACAGCGGCGGAATAAATCATTTACCGCCGCTGTTTATTTATTTTTACTTGGGGTTTATTTGGGGTTTATTTTTACGAAAAACGAGAAAAAGTTATAAAACAGTACGAAAAGTTAAATGATAAAAACAGCGTATTTATGCGATTTTACAGCATATCACGAAAAGGCAGAACAAATAAACGCTCTAATTCGTAATGCGTAGGTCGTGGGTTCGAGTCCCATTTTCAGCTCCAGAATAATCATCATATACAAATGTATATGATGATTATTTTTTTATAGTCTGCATTTTCCGCCGCTGCTTAAATTATAAATATACGCGCGGCGGCAAGAGCTATAAATCCCGGAATACCAAGCAGCGCGCAGAAAAGCGCGGAAAAGGGATTAAGCCCGATACCGCAGTCAAAATTTGACGCAATATAGTTATATCCTATAATCGCGGCAGATGATATAACCAGATTACAGAACAGGTGCAGGATAAAAAAAAGAAGTTTCGGTGATATTTTGTATATTATGTAAAGTATAGCCGCCAGAATAAAGGCGGCAGCAGCAATGAACATTTTAATTCCTCCGTTTATTTATAGTATCTGTCCTCAAACATCTGTTCGGCGTACAGCTTGCGCAGCACACCCATTTTTTTCGCCTCCTCCATAAGATATTCATAATGTATTTCCGCCGCTTTGTAACTGTATGTGTAGTGGTCTATAAGCAGCGGATCACTTACAAAGTTGATATTTTTCATAGCATTGTCCATATCATGTTTCGCTTTGATTATAAGATATAACAGTTCGTTTTTGTCTGATGAAATAATATTTTTTTTCATAGTATATCCCTTTCAAAGATAAAATCAGCTTTTGGTTTCGTTTTATGTCTGAATTGAACTCTTAACTATATTATAGTCAAAAATTCCCTTTTATATGCTTGTTTTAATATTATTTAATAACACACATTTTTATTCCTGTTATCATATACTTATAAAGAAAAGATCAGGGAAATACTGATTTAACTCAACTCAGCGTTTCCGTAAATAAAAGGAGTTGTTCAACATGGATAATATAAGCAAAAAGCTGGAAGAGATCCTCTCCGGTGTGGATATGAAAAAACTTGAAAAGGGACGGGAAAATATCACAAGCGCCCTTAATTCGCAGGAAGGACGCAATTTTGCCCGCCGTATAAGCTCTATTGACAAGGATAAACTTTTCGACGCTTTCTCCAGAATGGATGCAAACGAGATAAAAAGAAAAATCGCTTCAGCTGATATGAGCAAATTGTCGTCACTTAAAGCCGATGAGGTTATAAATAAGCTGAATAATTTGTAAGGAAGGTTTGATAAATATGGCTGATAATGTAAATTCGGCGCTTGATATGCTTAAAGGATTGCTGGGAGATAATGCCGAAGAAAAAATAAAGTCGCTTTTCAGTCCGTCCGCCGAAACGGTAAATCTGCCGGAAGAACCGGTTGAAACCGCAAGCACAAAGGCAATTCAGGTAAATAACAATGATTATTCCGCGCAGATACAAAATCTGATCAACGGCTTATCACGTCCGAACGATCCGCGCTCACAGCTGCTTTTGTCGCTGAAACCCTATATGAGTGAAAACAGACAGCGCGGTATAGACAATGCAATCAAATTATTGAATATATCAAAAATATCGGGAATGTTTAAATAGGAGGGCGCAATGTACAGAAAATATTACAGTTATAATGATATGCCGGTAGCGGCAAAGCCTGCCCCCGCGCCGGATTCCTCCGGACGGAGAAATGAAAAAAATCCTGATGAAAAAAAACTTCCGCAAATGCCGGAGGCGGAAAAATGCGAATCTGCAATTGCGGAAATATGCGAAGAATGTTCACCGGCGCCGCGTCCGGGTAAATTTCTCGGCAGATTTGACAATGAAGATATACTGCTTATAGTGGTTATATTCATTCTTCTTATGGATGACTGCGACGACGATATGCTTATGATAGCTCTCGCGGTGATATTCCTTCTGGGAAAATAACTCTGCACAATGCGAACATTTATTATTCAATAAATGTTCGCGTTTTATCTCTTTCACCGTTTCCCAAAAAACGCATAGTATATACATAGGGATATACAGTTTGCGCGCAGGCGCAGCTGCTGTGTCCCTTTTACAAAAAAATAAGCAGGTGATTGAGATGGAATATATAATGGCAAAAATCGGCTCGGTAAACCGGGCGGCAATGATGAAAAAAATATTGGAAAAACAGGGAATTGACGCATATGTGGTTCATACTCCGCCGCAGCTGAATAAGGGCGGATGTTCCTATTCCGTAAAATTCAGAAAAAATCTTTTGGATACCGTAATACAGACAGCAAATAACAGCAGGATAAAAATAAAGGGAATATATGCCGACAAGGGCGGTGAATATTATGATATATCTTGATAACGCGGCGACCTGTTACAGAAAGCCGCTTGCGGTATATCGTGATATGGCATACTACACCGCACTGCTGAGCGCAAACGCCGGCAGAGGCGGACATTATCTCAGCGTAAAAGCCGCAGAAAAGATAAATGATACCGCTTTTGAACTTGCCGGACTTTTTAACATACCAAATCCGTCAAATATAGCTTTCACGCAAAACGCTACTCTCGCACTTAATCTCGCCATATTGGGAACAGGCGCCGGAAAGCATATTGTCACTACTTCCATGGAACACAACAGCGTAATGCGTCCGGTTCATAAAATGGGTTCGTATACAATAGTAAAAGCGGACGGAGAGGGTTTTGTGAAGCCTGAAAAGATAAAATCAGCGATAAGGCACAATACAGGTCTTATCGTTATCGGGCATATATCGAATGTATGCGGAAGTATACAGGATGTGAAAGCGATAACAAAAACAGCCGCGGAATTTAAAATTCCGGTTCTTCTTGACGCGGCGCAGTCCGCCGGAATTGCGGATATAGACGTGCAGGATATGAATATAGATATGCTTGCTTTTTCCGGTCATAAAGGGCTTATGGGGCCTTTAGGCACAGGCGGGCTTTATGTGCGTGATGAAAAGAAACTTAAACCGATAATCACAGGCGGAACGGGCAGCGGTTCGGACAGTTTCGTACAGCCTTCGGAAATGCCGGATATGCTGCAGAGCGGAACAATGAACACTCCGGCAATAGCCGCGCTGGGAACAGGGATAAAATTCATAAAAAAGCGCACCCCCGCCGCAATACTGGCACACGAGCGCCGTCTAGCGGGATATTTTATAAATGAGCTTATAAATATGGACAATGTCACAGTATACGGAAGTTTGGATATGGAAAAAAGAAACGGCACTGTCGCTTTTAATATAGACGGCACAGACAGCAATACAGTGGCGGATATTTTAAATGACGAGTATAAATTTATAGTGCGCGGCGGCTGGCACTGCGCGTATACGGCGCATCAGACTATCGGCAGTCCCATGGGCGCTGTGCGCGCAAGTTTCGGATTTTTCAATAATATGAATGAAGTGAAAATCGCTGTTGACGCTGTGAATGATATACGAAAACGATAGAAAAAAAGACCGTTCGGCCCTTTAAACGGCTGAACGGTTTTTTTATGGTTATTTTGTTTTCTGAAAATACAGTCAATAAATCTCAAAAAATTTCAGTATACTGCCGTCTATTGTTTTTACAATACAGCTTTTCGCGCCCCACGACTCATCCTTAATTTCGGAAATATCATCCCAGCCGCTTTTTTTGACATGAGCGTGTAAATTATCTATGCCCCGTACCGACATAAAGCCTGTCATTTTCTGTATCGGCTCACCTCTGAACATATGAAAACCTGCAAACGGAACGGTATGCAGCATTTCAATCTCCATCGGCATATGACTTACACAGCCGTAAAGTCCGATGTTGTTTTCGTCCCTGTTTTCAATCTGCCCGTACCAGCCAAGCACATTTTTAAACCAGTCAAGCGTTCTGTCCATATCCTCCGTATAATATACGGAACCTGCCTCTTTTACAATATAACCTCTTTCGCTGAGTTTATCCATAGCATTTCCTCCTGTTAAATTCAATATCGGGTTTATCCGTGGAAAGACAGTCAGACTGGCATTTTTTCTTCTTGCTTCTGACGGACTGACACCATGAAATCTTGTGAATGCCCTTGTGAAACTTTCATTGGATTCATAGCCGTATTTGAAAGCAATCTCCGTGACAGAAATTTTAGTACCGGCTATTTCATATCCGGCTGACGTCATTCGCCTGTTTCTTATATATTCACTTATGGTGCAGTTACATATTACAGAAAACATTTTTTGAAAATAAAACGGAGAAATGAAATATTTTTCCGCCAGCGAGGCCGCTGTGATATTATCGCATAAATGATTTTCTATCTCATCGACAGCGCATGAAATTATTTTCATCCAATCCATACTATCATCTCCTCTGTATCTATTTTAACAGATTTATTTGAAGAATGCCTGATAATCTGTGCATACATTTGTCCGTTTCACTGCGGAAATGCCGCGAAAGCAAATGGGAACGCCGGAACGTTCCCATTTGTTCTGTAATTTCCCGAAACCGCAAATATTATAGCATCTCTGTTTCTTTAATCCAGAGCGCCGCCGACGCGTCGCTCGGCATACGCCAGTCGCCGCGCGGCGACAATGCCACCGTACCCACCTTCGGGCCGTCCGGAATACAGCTTCTCTTGAATTGCTGCGAGAAAAATCTTCTGTAAAATACCTTCATCCATGACACGATAAAATCCTTCTCATATTTGCCGGTAAAGGCTTTTTCCGCAAGGTGCAGTATTTTTGACGGCGAAAATCCGAAACGAATCATATAATACAAAAAGAAATCATGCAGTTCATAAGGCCCGACAAGGCTCTCCGTTTTCTGCGATATAACTCCGTCTTTCGGCGGCAGCAGTTCCGGACTTACAGGCGTATCAAGAATATCCTTTAGCGTTGTCCTCAGCATATCGTTGTCGGTTCTTTCCGCTTCATAATCCACCAGATAGCGTATCAGCGTTTTCGGCACCGACGAATTTACCGCGTACATCGACATATGGTCGCCATTATATGTCGCCCAGCCAAGCGCCATTTCCGACATATCCCCCGTTCCCACAACAAGTCCGCCGGTCTGATTTGCAATATCCATCAAAATCTGTGTACGCTCGCGCGCCTGTGAATTTTCATATGTCACATCCTGCACTTCGCTGTCATGCCCGATATCCGCAAAATGCTGCAATACAGATTTTTCTATCCGTATTTCCCTGAGCTCCGCTCCGAGTGATTTTGTGAAATTGACCGCATTGTTATATGTCCGGTCTGTCGTGCCGAAACACGGCATTGTGACCGCTATAATATCCTTTCTGCTCTTGCCCAGACTGTCAAACGCGCGTGCGGTCACAAGCAGCGCCAGTGTTGAATCCAGTCCGCCGGATACTCCTATTACCGCCGTCTTTGCGCCGGAATGTTTTATACGCTTTTTCAGTCCGAGCGACTGTATCGCAAATATTTCCTCACACCGCGTTATACGGTCATCACTGTTTTCAGGCACAAACGGGGTCTGTGACACATACCGCAGAAGCGGTGTTTCTTCCTTTTCCGTTTCAAAATATACCGTCAGGTAATTATCGTCATTATTGATATAAGTATTTGCATGAACGCGCTCTCCGCAGAGTTTTTCGACATCGATTTCAGCATATACGATTGAGTTCTTAAACGGCTCCGAACGCGCAAGCACGGCGCCGTTTTCCGCTATTATATTATCTCCGCTGAAAACAAGGTCTGTCGTGGATTCCCCTTCTCCGGCGGAAGAATACACATATCCGCAGAAAAGTCTTGCCGACTGGCTTTTTACAAGCATATTGCGGTATTCGCGTTTTGCTATTGTTTCGTTGCTTGCAGATATGTTCACTATTATGGACGCTCCGGCTAAAGCGTGCCTTACAGACGGCGGATCAGCCATCCATAAATCCTCGCATATCTCAACCGCAAAGGAAAATTCCTCCATATTTTTATCTCGGAATATAATATCCGTTCCCACAGGGATGTCTTTTCCGAAAAAATTCACATATGAAAGCGATTTCTTCGCTCCGGCAAAATGACGCGCCTCATAAAATTCACTGTAATTCGGTATGCCCGACTTTGGCACAAAGCCGAGAACCTCACCTCTGAACACAACCGCCGCGGTATTGTAGAGTTTATTTCCGCATACAAGAGGAAGTCCTATTACAGATATTATATCATATTCTCTGGTGCTGTCGGCTATATATTTAAGCGATTCCTTTGCGGACTTTATCAGATTTTTCTGCAGAAACAAATCCCCTGCCGTATATGCCGTTATACATAATTCCGGCAAAGCTATCAGTTTTGCCTTATTTTCCGCCGCTTCTTTTATCGCTTCTATTATCTTTTCCCTGTTATATCCGGTATCGGCAATTTTAATATCTATCGCCGCCGCCGCTGTTCTCACATATCCATATTTCATACAAATCTTCCCTTCAGTATTTTTTTTGCCCTTTTTATCAGGTATTCACGATTATTAAGCTTGGGATTTATAATAACGTCATCAAGCAGTATTTTCATGGTGTCAGATATATCCCGTCCGCGCTTTATGCCCAGTTTCATCAGATCTTTGCGTCCTATCAGCAGCTGGTCGGCAAGATACGGCTGATTTTCCGAAAGAACGCGTTTATAAATATCGGTCACTTCATCAAGACGGCTGAGCTTTTCTTCAAGAAATATCGGATTTTTTGCAGCGGCGTCCGCCCTCTGCAGTTCTATCAGTTTACTGAAAAGTCCTCCGCCTGTCCTCGCCATCATACGTTTTACCGGTGCAGTCGCCGGCTCTATACGCACATCATGATTTTCTATAAGAACAGAAATATTGTCTATAAATTCACTGTCAAACCTGAGCCGGTAGAGTATATTGCTTGCCGTCTTTGCGCTCTGCTTGTGATGTCCGTAAAAATGAATTGTTCCGGCCGAATCGGTGCTTATGCAGTCCGGCTTTCCTATGTCATGCAGCAGAGCCGCCCATCTGAGCATCAAATCGCACGGAGTCGCTTTCACAGTGTGTATAATATGCTCTCCTACATTATATATGTGGTATTTATTTTTCTGAGGCGTTGAAAAGCATACGTCAAGTTCTTTCATTATATGCTTTAATATCCCCAGTTCGTATAACAATATTATCTTTTCCGGTCTTTTTGAAAGCAGTATACGGTTTAATTCCTCGCGTATTTTATTCTGTTTTGTAACGGCGAGCAGATGCGCGTATTTTTTCATCGCATTTTTCGTCTGTTCTTCTATGGAAAAGTCCAGCGCGCAGGCAAGTCCCGCTGCGCGGATTATACGCGCCGGATATTCACGGAATGATTTCTCCGGATCACCCACGCAGCGGATTATCTTATTTTTTATATCGTCCATTCCGCCGTATATATCTATAATTTCATGGTTGTATGCTATGGCGTTTATCGTGAAATCACGGCACGCCATATCGGAATATATATCAGCGCTGTCATCACCGTGCGGTCTGTACGGATGCACAAAAAAACCTGCTTTGTTGTCCATAACAGTGATATAATTACCGCAGTCCGCCGTATACGGGAACAGCCTTTTTATGTCGCGTATTCCTGCCGATGTTGCTATATCCAGTTCGGATACCGCCTTGCCCATGACAAGTTCGCGCATACCTGCTCCGACTATATACGCGCTGTGACCGGCTTTCTCAAGCGTGTTTATAATACGCGCCGCATCGGTTTTTTCTATCTGCATAAGTTTCCTCCTTTCTGAATAATTCAAAAGGGTATCGAAAACAATCTCCGATACCCTTTTTATTGTCTTATATTTCAAGCGATGATTTTTCTGCTATCGGAATCATTGACATCATATCCTGCCATAAGTACGCTGTAACAATAAATTCATCTGCATCCGAATCTGCCGCATCCAATGACGGTGCAAAATTCATTTCTCCCATGCCGATTGTTTCAGAGGAAACATATATTGCTGCCATAGCGCCCTGTGTTCCGTCAGCATTTTTCTCATAAACCGCAACAACCAAAGAACCTGTGATGACATTGTTCGTTGTATTTTCTGCCGTTATTTCGGTTGTCACCCTTCCGCTCCTGCTTATTCTTGCATTTTGCAATGTAAGGCGGCAGCTTGACGATACCGGCGCTTTTACTTCTACTGTAAATGTCTGGGTCTTACCGCCGTAAGCTACGCTTATTGTCTTTATTCCCGGAAGTGACGAGTCAAATCCGCTGACCATAGCCTGCCCTGTAACATTTGACTGTGTTCCGTCGCTGTATATCGCCGTAACATTCATACCGGCTGCATCAAAGCTTTCGCCCTGTATATAATTTTTCTTCGTCGGAGGCACAACCGTTATAGCCGTAACCGATTTGTTTATTACTCTTATTTCAAAAGTCTGAGTATAATTCAGATAAGAAACTGTCAGAGTCTTGCTTCCGGCTGATGAGGTATTGAATCCTGTTATTGAATAATCTTCAATAATATCCTCCGTTCCGTCCGATTTTATAGCCGTAACTGTAATGGACGCGCGGTCAAAAGTTGTCGCTCCGACAATATATTCGTTAGAGCCGACTGCCGCAACATTTATTCCTATAATATCCTGAACCTGCTGCGAGGCTATTATTATAACGTCAAATGATGCCGTTTTTCCCTCATAAGAAACGGTAACTCTGCACACTCCCTCTCTTGAGGAATCAAAGCCGCTTACAGTATACTCTCCGCTGTTCAATTCTTTTATAGAGAAATCGCTGTAATTCGCATATAATTTCAGATTGCTGCTGTCGAAAGCGGTGCCCTGCATATATGTTCTTGTATAGTTTGCAACGGTAATGCCCGTAAGTTCTCCTGCCGCGGCAATGACTGTTATATTATATGTCTTTGTCTGGTTAATATAAGTCACACGAATGGTTTTAGAGCCCGGCGTTGATGTATCAAAGCCTGATATTTCACAGTTTGACGTCACATCAGCGCTCGAACCGTCGCTGTAAACCGCTGTCACACGCATACCCGATGTGTTGATTGTCCTGTCACCGACAGTATACATCAGCGCGTCCTGATTAGGCGGTGTAAACTGCAGGTCGGTAAGAGTTTTATCCACTACCGTGTACGCGATAGACCTTGTCTGTCCGAGATAGGACAGTTCTGCGGCAAATGTTCCGGCGGAAGATGTGTTGAATCCGGTTATATTGTAATCATCATCATTCAGAACTTCACTTGTTCCGTTGCTGTAAACTACGGTAACCTTGATGCTTGAACGGTCAAAATACGTTTCTCCCACAACATATGAGTTGTTTTTGAGCCTTTCAACATTGATATTGGATATTGTTACTGTAGGCGCTATTATTGTTACCGGAATCTGTTTTGTTATTCCCGAATAAGAAACTGTCACCATTTTATCGCCCGGCGTTGACGAGTCAAAGCCGCTTATGTTGTATCCGTCAATTCTAGAACGAGTGTTATCGCTGTATACGGCATACACTATCATTGAATTTCGGTTGAAGGTTTCTCCCACAATATAAGTTTTTGTATATGACGATATATCAAAGTCGATAAGAGAAATATCGTTGATAGTTACGAAAAAGTTCTTTATCTTGCCCTGATACATTACAGAAACCGTACATCTTCCCGGAGATGCCGAAGTGAAACCGTCAACAGTATAGTAAAGACTTGATATCGGCGCTGTTGAGCCGTCATTATATACCGCGGTCACTGTAAGTCCGGTTATGTCAAGAGCCTCTCCTACAGCGTATACAAGTTTTGTCGGCTCTGTTATATTTATGTCGATAATAGCTTTTTCAACAAGTGTGACATAATATGTTTCTGTAAATGCCCCGTAAGTTATCGTGCAGTCATACGGCGGCTGCGTAAGATTAAGATTTGCCTGATAATCACCGTATTCCAGCTTTTCAGTTTTGCCGTTGTCATATCTGATTTCAACGGTTGCGCAGTCATCGCCGAAAACTTCTCCGCGTACAAATTCTGTACGCTTATTGCTTACTATCATTTCAAGAGGTACCTTTTCCACGACATCTATCACAATATAGTCTGTAAATTCATCGCCGTTATCGTTCCTTGCGACTATCATAACCTGTTTTGTGCCTGTGGTCGAGGTGTCAAAGCCTACAATCTCAAATTCATCTCTTCCAAGCGGCATTTCCTCGCCCTGATCATAGATACCTATAATTTCGGTGTTATTATAGTCAAAGTCTGCGCCCTGACTGTATTTTGTCTTTGCTTTTCCCACTCTTATGTTATAGAGAGTACGGTCTATTACCTCCACGTCAAATTTAGCCGTCCTTGTTATCGGTGTTCCGTCTGATTTTGTGAAGGTATAGCTCACCGTTACGCTTTGTTTGCCGAGCAGATCCTTTGAATAACCGCGAAATTCGCACAGTGCGGAAACATCCTCTGTTTTGCCGTTGTCAAAGAGCGCTGCCACAACCATGCCCTTGCGGTCAAGCTCCTTGCCTCTGACATACTTCACTTTATCCGGTTCCTTCTGGATTTCTATGGATTCGAGTGTCTTTTCAATAACTTCTATGGTAAATGTCAGCTTATCTCTTGAATTAGGATATGAGATTTCAACATTCTGTATTCCGAGATTATCCGGATCGCCGTTGAAGTTGGATATTACGACATAAGGCGTGATATCCACGGTATCGCCGTTTGTATATACGGCAACTATCTTCATTCCCTCTGTGTCAAGTGTGTCAAACTGACCTTGTATGTATGTGGTTCTTGTAGGATAACTTTCGGCCTGTATCGTTCTGATATCTATTTCCTCACACCAGATACCGTTCCACCATCCGGCCGGTTCGGGATCTGTGTAGCCTGTTGTTCCCACATAATGGTATATTCTTGTCGGAGTGCCTGCAAATACTGTTTTATCACAAATTTCCGGAGCATTGCCGGTAAATGTCACCGAAATAAGGTTTGAACATTTTGTAAATGCCGATTTGCCTATCGAATTAACATTCTTTGGTATTGTTATTTTATCGAACAGTACGCATCCCGAAAATGCCGATTCGCCTATTGTGGTAAGCGACTCGGAAAATCCCGGCGTTTTAAGTGCCGCGCATGAACTGAATGCTTTCGCCCCTATTGATTCAACTGTTGACGGGAAGTTTATTTCCTCAAGTACTTTACAGCTTGCGAATGCGGATGCTCCTATCGTCTTTGTTCCCTCGTTCAATGTCACTTTTCTGAGTGCCGCGCAGTTTTCAAAAGCCTCGTCGCTTATTTTCTCAACCGCTCCCGGTATTTCAATACTTGTAAGAAGCGAATTTCTTGAAAACGCGTTATTATCTATTTTTTTAAGAGTTTCCGGCAATGAAACGCTTATTATTGCCGAACATCCCTCAAATGTCGATTTACCAATCTCTTCAACGCCTTCCTCCAATGTGACCCTTCTGATTTTCGCGTCGCCTTTGAAGGCAGAATCGCCGATAGTCTTTATATTGGACGGAATAACTATACTTGTAAGACCTGTGCAGAGATTAAAGGTATTTTTCGGGATATTATCCATAGTATCCGAGAATGTAATATCGGTTAATTTCTTACATTCCTGAAAAACGCCTTCGCCGAGAATTTCCACTCCGCTTTCCAGTGTAACGCTTTCAAGACCGCTGCATTTATAAAATACCATATCTCCAAGCATTTTGATTGTTCCCGGAATTGTTATGCTGTTCATGGAGGTGCATGATTCAAACGCGTGATCCGGAAGTTCTGTCAGAGTTGACGGGAAAGTCACATCTGTAAGCAGTTTGCAGCCGAGAAATACTCTTTCGCCGACTCTTGCCACTCCCTCTTCCATAACAACGCTTGTGAGCGCGGAGCATTTATTGAACGCGTCCGCACCGATTCTTGTCACATTGCCCGGAATTACAAGGCTTGTAAGAGCGGAGCAGTTTATAAATGTGCTTGACGGTATTTCGGTTATTGTTGTCGGCAGGCGCAGTGTTTTCATTGACTTACAGCCTGTAAACGCGAGTGTTTCTATCGTTTTAACGCCGTCCTCTATAACCACGTTCGGAACAGTCGATGATGCGAACGCGTTTGATTTTATCGTTTCAACAGTTCCCGGAATTGTGAGTACAGTGTCCGAACTTCCGTTAAAACTCTTGTTGAACACATTTGCATTTATTACTTTGAGTTCAGGCGAAAATGTGAATTTTTCCAGTTTTGTCAGTCCGCTGAACGCGTATACTCCAACTGAATTTACAGTCATTCCGAGATCAACCTCAGTTATCGCGCTGTCGCCGGCAAAACAGTATTCGCCGATCGTTTCAAGACCTTTATCTGCATCATTTTCACATATAACGGAAGTCAGCGCGCTGCACTTGTTGAACGCGTATCTGTCAAGCGATTTTATATTTGCCGGAATAACAAGTTTCTTTATGCCGGTTGACGCGAAAGCGTATTCCGGTATTGACGTCATATCCTTTGAGAATGAAACTTCCGCCAGCTTTGTACAGCTGTAAAATGCTTTTTTACCTATGCTTGTAACGCCTGAAAGCGGATTTTCCGGTTCTACCGGATCTACCCCCAGTTCGAGTTTTTCAAGTTTGCCTGATGCCTCAAATGCCGAATCGCCTATTGTTTTTGTTGTATACGGTATTTTGAGTTCCTTAATGCCGGACTGATAAAAACTGTATGCCGGTATATCTCTTATATTATTTGAAAAGGCAACTGTTTCAAGTTTTGTACAGCCGTAGAAACATCTGTTACCAAGAACAAGATCGTATCTGTCATCCGCGTCAAGGTTAATATTGTTGAATTTCAGACTTGTCATTCCGGTACAGCCGTAAAACGCTTCGTCGCCTATTTTCCGGATAGACGCCGGAATTTCAACAGAAACAAGACCTTTGCACGCTTTGAAAAGTTCGGCCGGAATTTCCTGCATCTGTGTTGAAAATCTTATGCTTTTTATCGCGGAACATCCAGCAAACGCTCTCACTCCCATTGTTTTTACCTGATTGTAATTCTTCTGGGATTCAGGTTTTGACGTTCCTGCGTCCTCGTCGGAGAATTTGAACTCGGTCAGCTTTGAACAGCCGTAAAAAGCTTCTTCGCCGATATCTGATACGTTGCCTGTGATGTTTACCGAAGTAAGCGCCGTACAATCGGAAAATGTTCTTTTTCCTATCTGCGCCACATCGGCAGGTATGATAATATCTGTAAGGCTCTTACAGCTTGAAAAGCTCTCCTCGCCGATTGACGTTATACTTGACGGAAGAGTAAGCCTTCTGATTTTTGTTCCGTAAAAAGCTCTCGGCCCTATTGTCTGGATTCTTGCCGGCATTGTAAGACCCGCAAGCGAAGTACAGCCGTAAAATGCCTCTTCTTCAATTACCGTTATTCCGTAATTGTTTCCGCCTACCGAATACAGTTCCGCCTGAGCAAGATTACGGCAGTTTTTAAATGCCGCTCTTTTAAGAGTTGTTACTCTTGACGGCACTTCAATTCTCACAATTTTACTTTCAGCAAAGGCCTCCTCGCCTATCGCGCTTACATTTTCGGAAAGAATAACCATAAAATCCTTGCCGCCGCTTCCGTAAAATGCTTTATTGCTTATATTGCTCAGCGATCTTGGAAGTACGATTTCGCTGAGATTGTTATTTGTACACATAGCGAAAGCTTCCTCGCCTATTCTGAGTTCCGCGCTTGAACCCTCAAACTGATCAAATTCAATTTTTGAAAGTCCGCGGCAGCCGTAAAAACCTCTGCGTCCTATTGATGAACATGATGCCGGTATTCTTATTGACGCAAGGGAAGTACATTCTTCAAAGGCACTCACGCCCACGGTCGTAAGCGAACTGGAAAGTTCATATGTAATAATAGGAGTCGGCAAAGGAGCACCGGATGCCACCGGCTCAGCCGGATCCGGAGTTGTTATTGTCGGATTGACAAGTTCTCCGAGGTCAATATGCTGCAGCTTTGTACAGCCGAAAAACGCCCTTTGTTCAATAGTTCTTATGCTGCTCGGCAAATGCAGTTCAATAAGCGATGTACATCCAGAAAACGCATTCGCGCGTATTTCAGTGATCCTTGCGCTGCCAAAATCAATACTCTGCAGACTTGTCGCGCCTCTGAATGCCGACGCGGCAATTTCCGTAACATTGTCATCAATTTTATAGGAGGTCTGAGCCTTTCCGGTTTCCGGATCTATTTTTCCCGGCGGATACTGAACAAGCCTTGTAGATGAACCTGTGCCTATATTTTTCATAAGCACGCCGTCGCCTGTTGCAAAATAGCTGGTGCTTGTCTGGACACCGTAAACTTCTATTTCAGCAAGTTTCGGGCAGGTCAGCGCGCCGTCGGCAATATTTTGTATTGATGCCGGCAGCTTTAATTTTGTCAGTGATTTACAGTCAGCAAAAGCGTCACTTTCGATAGTTACGACATTTCTGCCGGAAACTTCTGCCGGCACTTCTATTTCGGTTGATTTTGTGTCATAACACTTCACCAGTCTGTAATCACCATTATTGGACGCTTCATATTCCAGTCCGTCAATTATGTCGGCATAAGCCACATCCTGAACAGCCGGCGCATTGCATATAAAAGGCGCACCCAAGAATATTCCGGCAAGGAATACCGCGCCAAGCGCCCTTTTCAGTCCTTTATAAAATTTCATAAAAAAATCAATCCTTTCCACAGACAACAGTATTATGTCAGTCCGGCGCGCACCGCACACCGTATCTTTAAAATCTTATTATTTCATCAGAGAAACACTGCCCTTGACTGAAATTGTTTATCCAGTGTTTCCTTGGTAATTTATTCTGTCAATTGTCACAGTATATTGCTATTATAACATATATTCAGTATAAAGTAAATAAATTTTTGAGAAAAACAAAACAAAATGAATATATGTCATGTGTTTATGTAAAAAGATAATCCGGCAAATAACCGATATGATTATACTTCACATATAATATTTCGTAAAAAACGAAAAAAACTTTAATATAAATTTGACTTTATATCCGTACGTATGCGTATTACAAAATGATTTTTATTACAATAATTGAATAAAAAAGGAAGTGCTGGGTTATTATAAATATGATAATATTTTAATTTCAGGAGGAATCAGAAATGAAAAAATTTGTATGCAGCGTATGCGGATATGTTCATGAGGGGGATTCGCCGCCGGAGAGATGTCCTCAGTGCGGAGTCGGTGCTGATAAATTCAATGAACAGGGCGCATCGCTTGACGTTGATTTTGTTGATGAACACAGTGTCGGCATTGCGAAAGGACTTGATGAGGGAGTTATCAAGGATCTGCAGGCAAATTTCACCGCGGAATGTACCGAGGTTGGAATGTATCTTGCAATGTCGCGTCAGGCGATACGCGAGGGTTACACGGAAATAGGCGAATTTTACCGCACTGCCGCATGGGAGGAGGCGGAGCACGCGTCAAAATTTGCCGAGATGCTGGGCGAAGTGCTTTCGGACAGCACAAGAGATAATGTCAGCGCACGTATGCACGCCGAAGCCGGCGCCTGTCTGGGCAAAAAGGAACTTGCCGCCAAAGCAAAACAGCTCGGCTATGACGCAATACATGATACCGTCCATGAAATGGCAAAGGATGAAGCGCGGCACGGCCGCGGTTTTGCCGGACTTCTGAAAAGATATTTCGGTTAATTATAACAGGGGAGCGTTTCTGCGTTCCCTTGTTTTTTGTATATAACCTTATGATATGCGGCAGATTTACGCGAAAAAAATTTTCATAGATATATGTTGAAGTTCTGCCTTTTATATGATATAATTGTCGTATCAGAATTTTGGAGGCAGACAATGGATAACGATAAAATACAATTATTTGAAGATAAAAAAATCCGTACAGCATGGGACAAGGAAAAAGAGGAATGGTATTTTTCTGTTGTTGATGTTGTGGGAGTGCTTACAGAAAGCAAAGACCCTGCCGCATATTGGCGCAAACTGAAACAACGCTTAAAAGCAGAAGGAAATGAAACCGTGACAAATTGTCACGGTTTGAAAATGACTGCATCAGACGGAAAAAAACGTCTTACCGATGTTGCCGATACAGCACAGCTCTTACGCATAATTCAATCAATTCCATCACCTAAAGCGGAACCGTTTAAAGTATGGCTTGCAGAGGTCGGCAGGGAACGAATTGAAGAAACAATTGATCCTGAACTCGCTATTGACCGCGCACTGGAAACATATCAGAAAAAGGGTTACAGCGACGAATGGATACATCAGCGTATTTTATCCATTCGTATCCGCAATAATCTTACAGAAGAATGGGATAAACGCGGAGTAAAAAAAGGTCGTGAATATGCTATTCTTACAGACGAGATTTCAAAAGCATGGTCTGGAATGTCTACACGTCAGTATAAAAATCTCAAGGGGCTGAAAAAGGAAAATTTACGGGATAATATGAGCGATACGGAACTTATATTAAATATGCTTGCTGAAACGTCAGCAACAGATATAACAAAAGAGGAAAATCCATCAACTTTTTCCGAACATAAGAATGTTGCAAAACGCGGAGGCAATATCGCAAAAATTGCACGAAATGCACTTGAAGCCGAAACCGGCAAAAGTGTTATTACAAGCAAAAACGCGGCACAGCTTAATGAAGTTGTAACAAATATGATTGAGGGCGTTATTTCAGATGACGACACAGATAATTTATGGAAGAAGTGATGCTGAATGAAATATATTGAGGAAAATAAAAAAATATGGGATAAGCGTTCGGAAAATAATGATATCTGGTCTGTCCCTGTTACGAGTGAAATGGTCAGACTTGCAAAAGAAGGTAAATGGAACATTGTGCTTACTCCCCAAAAACCAATCCCGGCCAGTTGGTTTCCTCAAAATCTTGCAGGCAAAAAAATCCTTTGTTTGGCAAGCGGAGGAGGACAGCAGGGACCAATTTTAGCGGCAGCCGGAGCCGATGTAACCGTTTTTGACAATAGCGAAAAACAGCTTGAAAAAGATGAGTTTGCCGCAAAAAGAGATAATTTATCTATAAAGACGATTCAAGGCAATATGCAGGATTTATCAATATTTGATAACGAAACATTTGACTGTATTATTCATCCTTGGTCAAATGGATATGTTGATGATATTTTACCTGTATGGAAGGAATGCGCGCGGGTTTTAAAAAGAGGAGGATGCTTGCTGGCAGGATTCGGAAACCCGATTGAGTATATTTTTAATGAAGAGAAGTTGGAACACGGTGTTTTTGAAGTGGAAAATACAATCCCGTATGCTGACATTGAGCATCTGGATAATGAAAAAGTGAGGTCAGTTGCAGAAGAAAGCGGCTATTATTGGAGCCATACATTAGAGGATCAGATACAAGGGCAAATTGACGCAGGTTTTGCAATTGTTGGTTTTTATGAAGATATCGGCGGAACGGCGTTAGACAAATATATCAACTCGTCTATTGCAACTAAAGCGGTAAAAATATAATTGAATTCTGATTTGGCGAACAGATAAAACTAAATACAACACACATAAGCGGCCAATACCGGCTGCTCTTTTTGTCTGCGATTGAACAACATATTTTACAGAAAAGGAGATTTATGTGAATGTCCGAATTTTATCTGTATTTACTGTCAGAATCCGCAAATATATTTTTTTGAAAACACAAAAGGCAGCGCGAACGCTGTCCCTGTGGATATATTTATAAGCCTAATAACTGCTTTTTCTTTGCGTCAAACTCCGCTTGTGTTATTGCTCCGCTGTCAAGCAATTCTTTATATTTCTTTAATTCGTCTGCATTACTTAAGGTCTGAATATTTGAAACTACTTTTTCTTGCTGTCTTTCCATAAGTAACTTACTTAAAACAGAATGAATTTCATCTTTATTTTTTATCAATTTAAAATGTATTCTTCCTGACGATGTGCTAATATCAATGCCGGACATCCAGCTTGTTCCAACAGCTGAAATTGAATCCAACGGTAAATCAACTCTTTTCCCAAACGTAGCTCTACCATAAACTCTTTTATTAGTTACAACAAGTTCACATTTAGTCATATACATATATACAACAATAAAAATAATAACAAACGCAAATGCAGGAGAACTCAAAGCTAAAGATTCGCCAAAATTTATTTCAAATCCTTCACTGGAACCATAAAAAATAAATAAAGATACTATAGCAGAAATGCATATCAATATTATAACTATTGGTTTAATTGACGTATTCATTTCACCACTGATTAAAGTTTTTTCTTCCATAAAAATGCCTCCTATATTTTTTTAAATATTATTTCTTTTTAAATATTATTCTTTTTAAATATAACTTCTTTTTCAATTACTTCCAATGAATAATTGTATTCTTTTGCTTTTTTTGCCAAAGCCGAACGTTTAAGTATATAATTCTTATCTTTAGGCAAAGGTGCACCTGTTTTTTTCTCATATTGCGCATCTGTCAGCTCAAAATCTTTTCCGCTCTCAAAAAGATTTTCTAACTGTATTAAATCTGGTTTTTTACCCACAAACAGACCCCTCTTTCAGTACTTATATTGTAATTACAAATATTATTATAGCATAAACCAATAAAGCTGTCAAGTATTATCAATATAATTATTTGTATAAACAATATTATTGGAGGGCAATTATGAACAGAATAGCTGAATTGCGGAAAGAAAAGCATTTAAACCAGATAGGGCTTGCTATGAAACTGCATATATCTCAATATATGGTAAGCGCTTATGAAACAGGCAGACATCAGCCGACAATGGATATGCTGATAGAATTAGCGGATTTCTTTAATGTTTCTATTGATTATTTAGTAGGCAAAAGCGAAATACGGTTTCCAACTGATAGCTTATTTAACGATAATTTATCTGAAAAAGAACTGAAACTGTTAAATTTATTCCGGACATTATCAGATGATAAAAAAGAACAGGCAATAGGCGTTTTATTTGCACTGCAGAATATTTAATAAAATACCGAATAAAAAAACGGCTCAGTCCGCTTTGGGATTGAGTCACTGTTATTTCACGATATAATTGCTGACAAAGTTATTTTAAGGCAAAAAAATACAGGATGTATAAAATCCGGTCACATCCTGTATTTTACATATACCCTGAATTTTCTTCTGTCACCAATTATATCACTCCTTAATGTTTTTCTTATCTATTATATCGGCGCATTTTAATAAAACTTTAGCAAAAATTTAAAAAAAGTTCAAAAAAAATTTAAATTTTTTTAAAAAAGGTTTAACAAATTAAAATACCGGAAATAATATTCATTATCTCCGGTATTTCATTTATGAAAAAAAGCGGTTTCACAGATTATGATAATGTTTTATGAATAGCCTCCGCCGCTGTTTTTCCCGCGCCCATAGCAAGAATAACGGTAGCCGCGCCTGTTACTGCGTCACCGCCGGCATATACGGCATCAAGGCTTGTTTTGCCTGTTTCGTCCGCAATTATACATCCGCGCGGATTTGTGTCAAGTCCTTTTGTGGTATTTTTGATAAGCGGATTCGGAGTCTGTCCGATTGCCACTATAACAGTGTCAACATCAAGTATATGCTCGCTGCCCTCTATTTTAACCGGTCTGCGGCGTCCGCTTGCATCCGGCTCGCCGAGTTCCATACTTACAACTTCCATTCCCTCAACCCAGCCGCGGTCATTTCCGAGAATTTTTGTCGGATTCGTGAGTATACGGAATATTATGCCCTCTTCTTCAGCGTGATGCACTTCTTCCGCTCTTGCCGGCAGTTCGTCCATACTGCGGCGGTATACTATATAAACTTCTTCCGCGCCGAGTCTTTTCGCAGATCTTGCCGCGTCCATCGCAACATTTCCGCCGCCGAGAACGGCAACTTTCTTTCCGACATATATCGGCGTGTCATATTCAGGGAATTTATACGCTTTCATAAGATTTACACGCGTTAAAAATTCATTTGCGGAATATACGCCGTTAAGGCTTTCGCCCTCAATCGACATAAAGCTTGGAAGTCCGGCGCCTGACGCGATATAAACAGCATCAAATCCGTATTCCGTTTTAAGTTCGTCAAGAAGTATTGTCTTTCCGATAATAGTGTTGGTTTCGATTTTAACACCCATTTCCTTAAGCGCTTTTATCTCCTGCTGAACTATGGTTTTCGGCAGACGGAACTCCGGTATTCCATACATAAGCACGCCGCCGGCTGTATGAAACGCTTCAAATATTGTTACGTCATATCCGAGTTTTGCCAGATCGCCGGCGCAGGTAAGTCCGGACGGGCCCGAACCTATAACGGCGACTTTCTTTCCGTTTGATTCCGTTTTCTCGATTTTTTCTTCCGAATGTTTCATATGATAATCCGCCGCAAATCTTTCAAGTCTGCCTATTGCAACGCTTTCACCCTTTATAGCGCGGACACACTTCGATTCGCACTGTGATTCCTGAGGACAGACACGTCCGCAGACTGCCGGAAGCGCGTTGGTTTCCTTTATTTTTTTATACGCGCCCTCAAAATCGCCCTCTGCCATAAGCGCTATAAATTCCGGAATTTTAACGCTTACAGGGCATCCTGTCATACAAGGCTTATGCTTGCAGTTAAGACATCTCGCCGCTTCATTTTTTGCCATTTCCTCGGTATAACCCTCGGCTACTTCAAGAAAATTTTTATTTCTTATATCAGGCGCCTGTTCGGGCATCGGTGTTTTTTCCAAAGACATATTAGCCATTTTATATTATTTCCTTTCTCAAATTCTAATTTATACCTATTCTGCATCTTCCGCTTTCACAGGAGTGTTTTTCCTGTTCGGCATATGTTTTCTGACGCAGAAGCGCGTTTTCCCAGTCTATCTGATGTCCGTCAAAGTCCGGCCCGTCAACGCAGGCAAATTTTGTTTCTCCGCCCACTATAACACGGCATCCTCCGCACATTCCGGTACCGTCAATCATTATCGGATTCATGCTTACAATAGTCTTTATTCCGTATTCCTTTGTAAGATTGCTGACAGCGCGCATCATAACAAGCGGCCCGATAGCGATAACCACGTCGTATTTTTCGCCCGATTCGATAAGCTCTTTCAGGCGGTCGGTAACAAAACCTTTGATACCGTTTGAACCGTCATCAGTCGTAACTACAAGTTTGTCGGATACCGCGTTCATCTCATCTTCAAGTATGATGAAATCTTTGTCACGGAAACCTATTATTGAATGAACCTCTGTTCCGAGAGATTTAAGTTTTTTAGCCTGCGGATATGCTATTGCCGTACCAAGACCGCCGCCTATGACCGCCGCTTTTTTAAAGCCTTCCAGTTCTGTCGGCACTCCGAGAGGTCCGGCAAAATCAAGAATTTCATCGCCCTCGTTCAATGCGGACAAATCCTTTGTCGTTTTTCCCACTATCTGTACAATTATAGTAACAGTACCGTTTTCCCTGTCAAATTCCGCTATTGTAAAAGGCACTCTTTCGCCGTATTCATCTATTCTGAGAATGATAAACTGCCCCGGCTCCGCTTTTTTCGCGATAAGCGGCGCGGACACCTGCATAAGAAATACCTGCGGATTAAGCACTTTCTTCTTTAAAATTTTATATGGCATTATTTAGACTCCTTCCGAAAATCATATTATTATAAAATTATTTTATCATACCGCATGAAATTTTTCAAGATGTATTTTATTTTTTTTGCAGTATTATAACAAAATACAGAAAATATAAAAACGTGCCAGACAGATTTTTGAAAATCTGCTTGACACGCTTTATTTTTAGTGATATAATCAAATTATAAAAGCGGTTTTGACCATTCCGCTGAATATAATGAGTTATGTTAGTTTAACAACTAACACAGTCACCCTATTCGCAGTATGGGGTGACTATTTTTTTGCACAAAAATGATGCATCACGATTGTAATTATAAGCACAAATATTATTGTACTTGTCATATCGGTATGTACCATAGCAAACCACCTCCTTTCTCTCCTGAAAAAGAGGCAGCGAAATAGTCACTCCGCTTTATTTAATTTT
>CAZLOX010000014.1:0-22926 GCA_964561265.1 uncultured Lachnospiraceae bacterium | reverse complement strand
GAGGGGAAAACCTCCGCAGGTTTTCCCCTCTTAGCGGCGCTTTGGTTACTTTCCTGCCGCGAGGAAAGTAACTCGGGGGGTTGTGAACAAAAGTAATCCCAAAAAAACTCACAGGGGCGTCGATACGCCCCTCCGCAATATATTTGCAATAAATCACATTATATGCACTGCATTGCAGTCAGCAATATCTTCGCCACGCTTTCATACTCGGCGTCAAGCACCGACAGCGGCAGCGGATTTTTGCCGAATCCTATCTCAACTGTAAATCCTTCTCTTGAAAATTCCTGTATAAACCAGTCCTTGAAACCGCCGAATGAGGCTATGCCTTCCGGTTTAGCCAGAGTATATCCTCCGGCTTCGGCAAGTTTCGCGCCTGTTTCCGCCGAACGCGCGGCGGTCAGATCCCCGAAATCATAGTATATTTCCCGTCCCTGACTGTGCAGCGCGATAACCATATCAAAATCTATATTCCGCACAAAATTCACGACCGCTCTTGTTTCAGGCTCGCTTTCGGGACAAGTTCCTCCGAAACGCGTCGGCGCAGGCGCGTCCGTTATACTTCTCCAGCCGGCATTATAGTTATGGTTCAGGTCAACGCCGTTTATGTTTGCCTGCCATACTTTGGAAAAATTATGTATTCCCGTCTGAGCGATTATATTCCTGTGATACGCGTTTTCCATATCCGCGCCCCTTACGCAGAGCTCCACTCCGTCAGGGTTCACCATAGGCATCGCGTAAAAGGATATTTTCCCGCAAAACTCTGCCGGCGAAAAACCAAACATATCCTCTCCGCTTTTCACGCGCCGGCAGAAATCACCGGTAAAACGCATAAGCGCCGCGGATGTGATATACTCAAGCGCATGGTGCGCCGCGTTCACAAATAATTTTTTTCTTCCATGACCGATTCTCACAACATACAGTCCGCGCCCCTCCACGCTTTCACCTGCCGAGAAAATCTCCGCAAAATCATATTTCTCCGCGTATTCCTCAATCTCCCTTATCATTTCATAATATCCGTACTCCATATATTGCATCCCTTTCCGATAAAACACCGAAAAACGGTTTTTTTATTTTTTATTTATTCAGTGTTTCTTTAAAAATTTTAAATTTCTATTGCATTATATGTTTTTTTATATTATAATATAACAAAGCAGGTCTTTACAGATACCGCTCAATCACAGAATGTACAGAAAGGAACCGGATATGTATTCTGAAAGCGTAAAGGCCGGAGGCAGGGATTTTATCGTCATTATAGCAATATTTCTCCTGTGTCTGCCGGTTATCTATATAATAAAATACTTCGCACATAATCTGCTCCTGCGCGATATACTGATTTTCTCCGTAGTGGGATATATCGCTTATATTACGCTTGTGGGCTACTGCAGCGTATTCACTTACTCGATAGACGAAAACGCGCTCTCGCTTTCACGCACCATATCGCACAGAAATAAAAGCGTTATTATAAATAAATCCGATATTCTTGGAATATATTTTAATAAACCGCAGGGCACTCATAAAGCCGGAAAATTCTGCCGCAGCTTTAAAAGACACGGACTCTGCTATATAACTTACGCAAGCGGCTCCGAAAAGAAAACGGCGGTATTTGAATTGTCCGGCACATTCTCGGCAAAAATGTCCGAACTGAATTATAACTGACAGAAGGAGCTCAGCAGAACAATGGTCAATATTATAGGTATTCGTTTCAAGAAAAACGGCAAGATATATTATTTTCATCCGAGCAAGTTCGATGTAAAAGCCGGCGATCATGTTGTTGTCGAAACATCGCGCGGGGTGGAAATGGGAGAGGTTGTTTTTTCAAACCGTGAAATAAACGAACAGCTCCTGTCACAGCCGCTGAAACAAATCACACGCATAGCCAATAAAAACGATTTCAGTATATACAACAGAAATAAAGAAAAGGAAAAAGAGGCTTTTGATATCTGTCTTGACAAAATAAAAAAGCATAACCTTAACATGAAGCTTATTGATGTTGAATACACCTTCGACGGAAATAAAATTATGTTTTATTTCACAGCCGACGGAAGAGTTGATTTCCGCGAGCTTGTAAAAGACCTTGCCAATATGTTCAAAACACGCATAGAACTCCGGCAGATAGGTGTGAGAGATGAAACAAAAATAATGGGCGGCATAGGCATATGCGGCTGCGAACTCTGCTGTTCGCGCTTTCTGGGAGATTTTATTCCGGTGTCAATAAAAATGGCAAAGGAACAGGCTCTCTCGCTTAACCCCTCCAAAATTTCCGGCTCATGCGGACGGCTTATGTGCTGTCTTAAATATGAACAGGACGTTTACGAGGAGGCTCTCAAGTATACGCCGCGTCAGGGAGCCGTTGTGCAGACGCCGTCAGGACGCGGAACTGTCGAATATGCAAACGTGCTGAAAGGTCTTGTCCGCGTTAAAATTGATGAGGATAAGGAAAAGTCACTCAAAGAGTTCAGCGTAAAGGATATAAAAATAATAAAGAACGCTTTTTTTGACCCCGACAGGGATAAAAACGCTTCTGCTATGACAGATGAAAAAATTGATGAAGAAATGTTAAAAAAACTTGAAGATAACTAATTTTTGTGATATAATATTATATATTGATGTTAAATTGGATATATAAGGATTTTATCCTATTATATATATAAATTTTGACAAGGAGGTGTTTTTCATGGCTTACAAAATCAGTGACGCCTGCATCAGCTGCGGAGCGTGTGAATCTGCTTGTCCTGTTGGTTGCATAAACGCAGGTGATTCTCAGTATCAGATAGATGCTGATGCCTGCATCGAATGTGGTTCTTGCGCTGAAACTTGTCCGGTAGGCGCCCCAGCACAGGAATAATCTTATAAGAGCCTGTTCAGCATTTATCTTGTACATACCGGATATCACGACAGGCCCTGAAACGGAGAGGCGCATTTTTTCTGCCTCTCCGTTTTTTTTCATTATAAAGAAATCTATTGTAAGAAAGGATAATTAAAATGTCAGATTGGAGACTGCACACGCCTAAGGGCGTAAGCGATATACTGCCGGAAGAATGCAGCCGCAAAAAAGAAGTTGAAAACACACTGTGGACGGTGTTTGCCTCTATGGGATACCGTGAAGTTGAAACGCCGTCTTTTGAATATTATGACGTGTTCGCCGCGGGGGGAGGTCAGATATCACAGGAAAATATGTTCAAATTCTTTGATGAAAAGGGCCGCATATTAACTCTGCGTCCGGATATAACAACATCTATCGCGAGAATGAGCGCGACAAAGGAGGTCGGCGGCAATCTTCCGCTCAGATTCTGCTATACGGGCAGCGTTTTCCGCGCGGAGGAAACCGAGGGAGCGCGCCTGCGTGAATTTACCCAGTCGGGCATTGAGCTGATAGGTTCGGATACTCCCATGGCGGACGCTGAGGTTATCTCCGCCGCAATTGAAGCGGCTCTCGCGCTTGGTCTTGAGGAATTTCATATGGAGATAGGACAAGTCGCGTTTTTCGCCGGTCTTGCCGAACAGGCAGATCTCTCAAAAGAGGACGCGGAACTGCTCCTTCAGAGAATAGACTGCAAGGACAGTCTTGGAATAAGCGAACTGCTCAAAAAATTTCCGATAGATGAAAACATAAAAAAACTTATTATGGATATGCCGTATCTTTTCGGCGGGCCGGAAGTTATCGAAAAGGCGGATATACCAGAACTTAACCCCGTTTCAAAGGCGGCTCTTGAAAATATAAAGACCATATACTCGCTTCTGTGCGGATACGGCTTTGAGGAATATATTTCAATAGACCTCGGTATGCTGCAAAGCATAGACTATTACACAGGCTCTATATTCAAATGTTTCGCGCGCGGAGCGGCTTTCCCGATATGCGCCGGAGGAAGATATGATAATCTGATAAGCCGTTTCGGACAGAATTTAAGCGCGGTCGGAGTGGCTTTCGGCGTGAACAGACTCATGAACGCCATGAGAACGGCAGGAGTTCTGCCGGACGGGGAATATCCTTCATCAACGCTCATATTCACCGAAGATGACGCCGCGGCAAACGCGTATTCACTCGCATATAACCTCAGGGTAAACGGCTGTATCGTGCAGATGTATCTTGATGACGGCGATTACAGAGATGCCGAACAGTTTGCAAATGACGAGAAGATCGACTGTATGATACGCGTATTCAGGGACGGCAAGGTTCTGATAAAGGATTTTGAACGCGATGAAATAATCGAAACAACATTAGAGGAATTTATCGGATACTCAGGCGGCGAAGATGACGAGTGCGGATGCGGTCATGACCATAGCCATGAACACGAGTGCGGATGCGGTCATGAGCATAATCACGGACACAGCCATGAACACGGCTGCGGATGCGGGCATGACCACGGACATCATAATGACTGATTACACGTAAGAGCCTGTTTAGTATCTGGATGTGCGCAGATTGCGCCGTAAGATTTTTTGTCAGATTGTTTGAAAATTTTGCAGACATACTGACGTATGTCAAAAAATTTTCAGGCAAGATGACGGAAAATATGCAAGCAAGATGCGTGCAAATAGATGCTAAACAGGCTCTAAAAGAAAGGAAACGGAGCAATGGAGTATTTAACAATAGCCCTCGCAAAGGGACGTCTGGCGGAGCTTGCAATAGACCTTTTCATGTCGATCGGACTTGACTGCGGACAGATGAAGGAAAAGAGCCGCAAGCTTATTTTTGCGGATGAGAAAAACAAAATAAAATTCATACTTGTAAAAGCGAACGATGTGCCCACATATGTGGAATACGGCGCGGCGGATATAGGGATAGTCGGCAAGGATACGATACTTGAAGAAGGCAGGAATATGTATGAGCTTATCGACCTCGGTTTCGGCGAATGTAAGATGGCGGTATGCGGAAAAGCCGAACTCAAGGATAAACTTCACAGCATAAACGACCTGCGTGTCGCTTCAAAATATCCTCACATAGCGGAACAGTATTTCTGCGATGAAAAAGGGCAGACGATAGAAATAATAAAATTGAACGGTTCGGTAGAGCTTGGCCCTCTGGTGGGACTGTCCGACGTTATAGTGGACATTGTGGAGAGCGGAAAAACGCTTGAGGAAAACGGTCTGTGCGTTCTGGAGGATATATGCCGTCTGAGCGCGAGAGTAGTCGTGAACAAGGTAAGCATGAAGATGAATACCGACAGAATAATGGACATAATGACAAAGGTAAAGGAAAAACTGTAAGGAGGATTTTTTATGATAATATATCCGGCTGTTGATATAAAGGACGGCAAATGCGTAAGACTTCTTCAGGGCAGATTTTCCGATGTCACGGTATACGGCGAAAATCCCGCCGAAACAGCGCTCAGGTGGGAGAGTCAGGGCGGAAAATATCTTCATGTAGTCGATCTTGACGGAGCGCTCAAAGGCAAAAACGCAAACGGCGACGCCATCAAAAAAATATGCGAATCGGTTTCAGTTCCGGTTCAGACCGGCGGCGGCATACGCACAATGGAAGATATAGAATATAAGCTGTCGCTCGGCATAAGCCGCGTTATACTCGGCACAGCCGCCGTCAATGATCCGGATTTTGCCGCGCGCGCTGTCGATAAATACGGCGAAAAAATCGTTATCGGAATAGACGCGAAAGACTCGTATGTCGCTATTGACGGATGGGAAAAAACAAGCAGTTTCAAAGCCGTTGATTTCGCGCTGAAGATGCAGGGTATCGGAGTGAAAACAATTATATATACCGATATATCCACCGACGGAACTCTTAAAGGCCCGAATATTGAGGCGATGAGAGAAATGGCGGAAAAAACTGATATGGACGTTATAGCGTCGGGCGGAGTGGGATGCGCCGGCGATATAAAGGCGCTTATTCCGGCAGGAGTAAGCGGAGTTATAGTAGGGCGCGCGTTATATACAGGCGCGCTTGACCTGACAGAAGCAATAAAAATAGCCGAAAAAGGAGTGTAATATATGTCAGCTGACGAATTGAATTTTAACGGGGGACTTATTCCGGCCGTTGTGCAGGACGCGGTTTCCAGGGAAATACTTATGCTTGCATACATGAACAAGGAAGCATTTGAAGAAACAATGAAAACTAAAAAGGCGGTATTTTTCAGCAGAAGCCGAAATAAACTCTGGACTAAGGGTGAAGAATCCGGCAATTTCATGAATGTTGTGTCAATATACGTTGACTGCGATGCCGACAGTCTGGTTCTGCTTGTTCTGCCGGAAGGGGAGAAAAAAGCCTGCCATACCGGAAAACGGAGCTGTTTTTACAGAAAAATAGAAGATGACGGAACATGGAGCGAGGAATACGCCCCCAAAAATATATTGGAAGAACTTGTGGATGTTGCATATGACAGAAAGGGAAATCCGCAGGAGGGAAGCTATACCAATTATTTATTTGACAAGGGAATGGATAAAATTCTCAAAAAAGTCGGAGAGGAAGCCTGTGAGGTCGTTATCGCAGGCAAGAACGAGGACGCCGGAGAAATCAGCTATGAAACGGCTGATTTAATGTACCATTTGTCGGTAATGCTCGCGGCGCAGAATATGCGCTGGGAAGATATCTACGAGGAACTCCGCAGAAGAAGATAATTCATTTTTCCGGCGGATGCTATGGAAGGAGGACGCTATGAGGCATGCTGTTATAGATGTAGGCTCAAACACAGTAAGGACAGTTATACATGAAATAAACGCTCAGGAACACACGATTATACATAATGCAAGAGATTTTATAGGAATAATAGGATATATAAAAAATAATTTTCTCTCACATGAGGGAATGGAAATCTTATCGGCAAGCCTTGAAAGAATGGCGGATATCTGTTCCGGCTTTGAATGTGACAGGATACACTGTTTCGCCACGGCGTCGCTCCGGAATATAGAAAACAGTTCTGACGTGCTTGATATGATATACCGCCGGAGCGGAATAAACGTGAAGATAATATCCGGCAAAGACGAGATATTATATGACCTTGCCGGACTTTTATCAGCGGAAGACATATCTGACGGAACAGGTCTTGACCTCGGCGGAGGAAGCTGTCAGATATTCACTTTTGAAAACAAAAAACTTACAGACAGCGTCTGTCTGCCGGTAGGTTCGCTGAGAATGTATGAAAAATTCTCGTCTGAGCATGATATTTATACAAAGGTATATGAATATGTGTCGGAACTGCTTTCGGAACACGCATCTTTCCGCGGTTCTTCTCATAAAGATATATATGCCATAGGCGGCACCGCAAGGATCGCCGAAAAAGTCTGCGGAGAAATAAACGGCGGCGGCGCGGATATACGCTTACCGGATCTTGATATGATTCTGTCGCCGGAGCATCTTGCTCATGCCAGATCAATAGTAAGCAGAATATGTCCGGAGCGTGCAGACAGTTTATTCACAGGATGCGCCGTGCTGAAAGCGGTATGCGAATATGTCGGCGCGGAAAAGATCCGCATTGTTCAGGCGGGCGTGCGGGAAGGATTTTTATATATGACTATTTTGGGTAATTTGTTATAAGGAAGGCTGGTTTAAGGTAATAAAAAAATAGTTTTACGGAAAATATACGCTTTTCATATGAATTTCCTACGGAAATTCATCACTTACAAGCTATTTTCCGCCGTCAGGGGACTAAAACTATTTTTTTATCTTGATTTATTCAGCGTTCCTTGGTTTCCACAAAACATTCGGAAAGGAAAATAATTATGTATGATGTAATAATCATAGGAGGCGGACCGGGCGGAATGTCCGCCGCAATATATGCCGCAAGAGCCGGACTGAAAACGCTTATGCTTGAAAAGCTCGGATTGGGAGGGCAGGCCGCCCTTACCTTCAATATAGAGAATTATCCCGGCTTTCCCGATACGATATCGGGCATAGAATTGTCGGCAAGATTTAAAATGCAGGTTATACATTTCGGAACGGAAATAAAAACGGAAAATGTGAAAAGTATTGAAATAAACGCGGACGGAACGAAAACGGTATACACAAGGAAAAACAGTTATACCGCGAAGAAAATTATTCTCTCTCTCGGCGCGAAGCCGAAACATATGGGACTTGAGGGAGAGGACCGCCTTACCGGCGCGGGCGTATCCTACTGTGCAACCTGCGACGGAGCATTGTTCAAAGGGCAGAAAACGGTAGTTGCAGGCGGAGGGGACACCGCGTTTACAGATGCGATTTATCTTTCAAAGTATTCCTCAGATGTAACGCTTGTAAACCGCAGCAGCAATTTCCGCGCAAGTTATTATCTTGTGAAACGCGCGGAGGAAAATCCGAAGATACGCATTATCACAGACAGCGTTATACAAAAGCTCACAGGAGATTCTGCGCTTAAATCGGTCGAAATTTACAACAGAAACACAGGCGCGGCGGCAACGCTTGATACGGCGGCTCTTTTTATAGCCATAGGCATACAGCCTCAGACCGACATGGTTAAGGATATTCTTACAACGGACGAATACGGATTTGTTATCACAGATGAAAATATGATGACAAATATTGATGGAATATACGCGGTCGGCGATATGAGAAAAACACCGCTCAGGCAGATTGTCACAGCGGTAGCGGACGGCGCTGTTGCCGCCACTCACGCGGCGCGGGAGATATAGATTTTTATGTGAACTGCATAAAAATTCAGAAAATCAATGGGGATTGCAGTGGATTGCAGGAAATCACGTGGGAGCGTTTCGGCGCTCCCATTAACTTTTTTGAATTACAATTTACCGCACCCTTCACGAATTACTTTCTTGATGGCAAGAAAGTAATCAAAGAACCAGTCAAGGGAGAGAAAACCAGATTTTCTCTCCCTTAACAAACCCTCTCTTTCTATACGCTGCGCGTTCTGTTATCGCTGCAAAATTCCGCCGTTTGAGTTTTGCCTCGTATATATGATTTGCGGCGGGAACTGAAGATGATTTGCACGATTATTGTTTTTGCAGCTATGGTTCATGGGTTTTTGGTTATTTGGTCTGTGCGTTGTGTGAACTGTTTTATCTGTGCAACAGCTGTTTTTGATTTATTGTCATAAATCAAAAATGCGTGGGCTGTTTATATTTCATAGCCTTCTGCTGTGAGCAGTGCGAGTATATTGCCTGATAACATCTTTGTTTGAAAAAGAAAATTTTTTGATAACTCAAAAATTAAATTATCGGCTTCATTATAAATATTTAATTCAATATCGGACAAATCGCTGTATAATTCTATCTGGACAATATCGCCGTTTTTGAGTTTTAATGTTGAGAGAGCAAACGGCGAAAATTCAAATTTGTTTTGCATTATAATTTTTTTAAATTCCAGACATTCTGATTTTACATAATCTTCAATAATATCATTTTCATTATCCGGAGCGATATTTATATGGTTGTCAAACAGAGATATATAACATTTTTTCCCGAATATATCTGACAGTTCGTGCGGAAGTATAACAGAGTTATCATCTGAAATTTCTGCGAAAAAGACAAATTCTTCTCTGCCATAATCGGGAAATGGTATCTTTTTTTCCTGAATCCATAATTCAGTATAGATTTCACGCATTGCAGTAAAATCGTGTTTTTCTCTTGCTTTTATATAATCCCTTTTTAATTCGTCACAAATTGAATTGTTTTGGTGTTGGTTTTTCATAAAAACCTCCTTATAATATTGCTGTCAGACTTTTACTTTATTAAATTATAGCATATGTTTTTCAAATAGTCAATATAATACATAGATAAGTAAATGTTATAGATGGTGTATATTCTATGTAATAAGGTATATACTATATGTGTAAAATGGTTTTTCAAGGGGTACTGATATGAAAATTAACTTATATGATTTCGGACTGATGGGAGAACGTGTAAAACAAGCAAGAAAAGCAAAACGATATACACAGGCTGAATTAGCTGAATTTATAAATATGAATCCCAAAAATGTCAGTCAGATAGAACGCGGTGTAATAGGTATATCTTTATCAACACTGATAGGTATTTGTAAAACATTAGATGTTTCCGCTGATTATATTTTATTTGGAGTTACAAGCGGAGAACAAAACAATGCAGTAAATAAAATACTTTCTGAATTAAGTGAAACAGAACAGATATATGCTGAAAATCTGTTGGCGGTGTACGCCGAAGCGTGCAAAAAGATATCTCAATCACATTAAATGGATAAAACAACATTATAGCAGGAGCAGTAAAAGTGTATTACATAGGTAAAATTGATATAGCTAAGTACAAAAAAATTACTGATAAAAAAATATTAACAAATGAGGTTATTATTACAGACAATCGCATAGAGCATATAATTCAAAGGCGTGGTCAATCTTTCTATGATGAGTATCATGGATATTTTGAGCAAATAATTAAAGAACCTGATTATATATTTAAAGATAGTAAAGAAGATACTGCAATAATATCAAAAAGTTTTATACATAAAGGAAAGACAGTAAATATTGTTTTGCGGTTAGTTGTTGAAGGCGATGATCCGACTTTTAAAAATTCAATCATTACAGCTATTGGAGAAAATGAAAAACGCTTTGCCCAACGATTAAGAAATAATAAACCTGTATATAAAAGAGTTGACACAGATGAATAAATATGATATAATATAAGTAGAATAAATAATGAGCTATTTGAGGTGGTAAATTTCGTAGCGACCACACGCCGATGGTACGACAGGGTTTAACCCGAGAGATGCAGGAGAAAGCTACGCCTGCCGGATAGCAATTTCAATTGAAAAGCAAAAACCGTCCTGTTCAGGGCGGTTTTTGCTTTAGAGGTGAGCTGCTATGAAAAGATTTTTACATAAAGCAGTTCAAATATTGCTTATCGTAGTTATACTTTTTGTAGTATTTTCTATAAAAGTAAAATAACCGCTCCAACAGTTCCAATGTTAGCGGTTATTTTATATAACTAAAACTTTGAGCTGACCGTTAGAAGTCTTGCTCTTCCTGTTTTTATTGTATCATATAAATGATTGTATTGTCAAGATATTTTTTATATATTCAAATCAAAATATTCCTGTCCGGGAGTATCAGAAAGGAGCGGGAGCGGATAGGACGGATTTGTTTCATTTCCCGATTTCCACGCACCGTCGTCGTTTGCGTATATATTTGACCAGCCGAGTTTTCCGCCCTCTGCCACAGCGTCAAAATAAAATTTTCCGCTTTTGAGCTGAGCCGTTTCAATTGCCGTGCCGTTAAGAATGCTGTCCTCATTTTCCTCTTTAAGAGCATAATTGTTATACATTCCCTCCGGTTCGGATTTTGCCGCCGCGCGTCCGGAATGATTGTCTGTCGATATCTTCGCGGCCGTCACATTTGAACTTACAAATCCGCCCTCATTCACGCCGGTTATACCGCCGCAGAATCCATTGTCCGCCGCGCTGACTTTAAGACGCGCGAGTGTATAGCAGCTTTGCAGGTTGCTTTTCAGATTGTAGCCCGATATACCGCCGGCATATATCTCCTTTGCGGATATAGTTATATTATTGTGGCTGTGACAGTTTGAGAGTTTCATATCCGAGCCGAGTCCGCATATACCGCCGGCATATATTATGCCTGTCTGTTTCTGTGCGCTTATACTCCCCTTTGATGATGCCTTGTAAATTTCACCGCCGTCTGACATAGCGGCTGTTCCGCCGAGATATGATGTTTTTCCGTTTGAGTTTATGCTGACATTTGAAAAGAGTTCGGACAAAAACGAACTGTTGAAACCACATATACCGCCGGCGCTTACAGATGAATCTTCATAACCCGACGCGTTTATTTTTCCCGATGCCGACGAGTGCGATATTGTTCCTTCATTATATCCGACAAGACCGCCGGCCGTTATATTATTTCCGCGGATATTGATATTGGCGGAGATATCGCAGTCTTTCACAGTGCCGTAGTTTATCGCCGCCGCCGTGCCGGATGTGACATTATCATTGTTTATCTGGTCGGCGCGTATAACGGCGCGTGTTATTGTTATTCCCGACAGCGTGCCGTAATTCACACCGGCAAATCCGCCGGTTATATCATTTCCCGAAATATAGATATTTTCAGCTGATATATTTTTTATAAATCCGCCGGTTATATATCCGAAAAGACCGTAAACCGGTATATTTTTGTCATATTCGATCTGTATGTTGTAAAGTCTGAAACCGCGTCCGTCTATACTGCCGGAAAAGCCGTTGTCTATATTGGTGCATAAAGGGCGGATATTTCCGAGTTCTATGTCATCGGCAAGGGCGTAATGCGCGGAGGGATTCCGCGGAATATTCATAAAGTCCTCTTTTGAGGATATCTGTATCGGTACAAATACGGCAAGTCCCTTTTCCATTTCCGGCACTCCGAACGAGGAGAGCGTGGGAATGATAAATTCATCGTTTCCGGTTCTCCAGTACCTGTCAAAGTCCCAGCCGGCTTCTGCGGTGTAAAATTCTTTTCCCGACAATTTCTCTATTGTGACAAATTCGCCGTTTATTGAATTTTTATTTCCGTCGAGTGTGTTATGAGCATACATCAGATCATAGCTGTAATTATTTTCGATACGTCCTCCGCGGCGGTTAGTGGTAATTCTGCCGCTGCTCTGCGCAAGTTCATCGGTAAGATTCATACATACGGCGCAGCTGTTGGTTATAATGCCGCCCTCATTTATGCCGGCAATACCGCTTGCGTACATATCCGCGCTTACAAGATATACAGATGACATACAGCAGTCTATCGTGCCGGTATTTTTGCCGGTTATGCCGCCGGCATAATTGCCGGATTTCACCGCTGTTGCCGCCGATTGTGAATTTAGTATTGTTCCGCCGTTTACTCCGGCAATGCCGCCGCCGTTCTTTTTGCGCGCCTCAACTATACCGTCGGCAAGACAGTTTTCTATAACGGCGTTATCTGTTTCACCAACAATTATTCCGGCTTTGTCGTCCGCACTGACACGCAGAGCCGACACATGAAGATTTTTGATCTGTCCGTCCTTTATATATCCGAAAAGTCCGCTTTGTTCCTCTCTGTCGGCGGAAAGTCCGGATATTTTAAAACCGCCGCCGTCAAGCGTGCCGGTGAAGGGTGATTCGGAATTTCCGACAGGCTCCCATGTGCCGGAAAGTTCGATATTGTTTTTTAGCAGAAAGCATTTGTCCGGAAAATAACGTATGGAATAAAGCTGATTTTCATTAAGGATTATGTAAGGGTCTTCCGCTGTTCCTGCCCCGAGCGCGTACGGATTAGGTACAGCGTTTTTTATATTTACAACGCGGCTTCTTTCGCCGTGCCGGTCAACCGCGCACATATATATGGTATATGTTTTGTTTTCCTCAGCGGGGATATATACGTTGATTTCATTTTCGGGTTCTGTCACCGATACAAGAAATTTATCCGGTGTGACTTTTTCGGTAACGAAATACTTCCTGTCCGACAAAGCGTAATATATGTTGCATTCGGAGGTGGTTTTTACAGTGAGATTAAATCCTCCGGAAATGCCGGAGGCGCGCATTTTCGGATATCCGCGTACAAAATCCGCTTTTATATCCTCGTTTTCTCCGCCGCCTGTATGCTGTATCATGCGGTATATTATCATTATTGCCTCGCGGCGTGTGAGAGTATCAAGAGGACGTATACTGCCCTCGAAACCGGTGATGATTTTGTTGTTCGACATATATGCCATTGCGCCGAGAGCGTAATCAGAGATGTATATTCCGTCATGGTATTTTGATATATTGAAACTGTGCGTATCGCTGATATTATATGCGCGCGCAAGCATTACAGCCGCGTCCTGACGCGTTATGGGAGAGTCGGGAAAGAACATTTTTCCGCTGCCCGATACGATACCTTCTTTTTCTGCGAATGACACATACTGATAAAACCAGTCATCGGATCTGACATCAGAAAAGGATGTGCCGAAAAAACCGATATTTTTGTCAAGACTCATAACAGTCATTTTAAGAAACACGCTCCGCGTAACTATTTCGTCCGGCGGATTGTTTTCGGAAATGATATTTTTCCGCATAAGAAAATCAGCCGCCTCATCATAGCTGTCGGCATAAATATGCGCGGCTGTGCATAAAAACATAATAAAAAAAATAAGAAGTAATTTTTTCATATGAATACCTTTTTTCAAATAAATTTTTTCGTAATATTGGTAAATCCTTTTTTACTTCCCTGATACATTTATTATAACATATAATCATACGCAATATCAAGTAATTTTATTTATTTTTTTGTCTGACAAATTTTTTAATCAATTTCGCTGTATATGATTTTTTCTATATCGTCCGCGTTATATCCTGCCTTTATAAGTTTTTCCTTTGCCAGTAATATTCCTTCCTTTTTGCCTTCCTTTTTACCTTCAAGTCTGCCTTCAAGTCTGCCCTCATTTCTCTGCTCTTTTCCGTATAATTCTATCAGTCTGTCACTGTCGAACAATAAATTCATAATATCTAACACCTCTTTTTCTCTGCTGATTAAATATTCTTTTAATATATTCTCATTTCTGCATATATCTAATATGCGTTTAAACGTTTCTGCGCTGCTGCCGTGCTTTTTTATTTCAGAATCGGCTATCTTCGAGAACGTTATGTACTGGCTTATTATATCATTATAATTATTGTCCTGTATTACTTTAAGTTTAACATCCAGATATTCATTATCACCGCCGAAAAATTCTTCCGCCAATGATATATAATCCTTTTTGATATCTGCACTGCCTGTATAAACCACATATAATTCCGGCTTTGGAATAGCCACATTATTTCCATATATATACATATCTTTTTTATCTATGTATTCCTTATATGTCTGTGATAAATACAACAGCATTCTTACTGCTATACTTACCGACCATGTACTCTGGGCCTCTACCAGCACTACTAATTTATCCCTGACTGTAAAGCCTAAATCATTATACTGATTGTTTATTACAACATTTTCTAATGTAACTATATCTATCATTTCCTCGGTTATATCTGTTTCTTCCGGATGAAGCGCGTTATATAACTGCAGTACATACTTTTTATCGCTGAACAAATGAGTAAATATGGTATCTTTATACTGTCTTTTTATATCTTTCATATGTCCTCCCGTATTTATTATATCATATATTGCCTGATACTGCAAGCCGTAAATACAGTATTTTATTTCCTCCCAAACTGCCGCAAAGCGCTGATAACATAATCCTCCAGAGCGCTCCGTTCGCTTCTCTGTCCCTGTTTTATTGCAAAGTCTGTGAAGGCCGTATTTATTATCATGCTTTCAAGAAAATCAACGCTGAAACGGTCTGCACCCGCTATATATTTTTTTGCAATAAATTCGGGCAGGGAGAGTTTTTCGGCGACAGCCCTGACGGAATAGGACATATCCAGCATAAGCCGGCACTGAAGCATTTTGTCAAAGGCTCCGGATAAAATGTACAGTATCTGAAAAGCCGATGTGTTCTGCGAGTTTAAATCATACAGCGTTCTCAGAACTTTGTCTGTATCACCTTCCATAATACCGTCGGTTATATCAAATATACGGATTTCAAGCGATTTTGATACAAGCCTGTCGATATCGTCACGGTGTACTGTGTCATTAGTGTAATTGATAAGTTTATCACATTCGGAATTTATCACCATCAGATTATCCGAACACAGCACAGTGATATATAAAGCGTCCTCTTTTGAGATTTTACGGCCGTTTTTAAGCATTTTACGCTCTATCCATGTTGTCAGGTCACGCGAAGTCATACGCGAAAATTCCGCCGCTGTATACTGCTTGTTTATCAGTTTGTAGAGCGAAGAACGTTTATCAACATTTTTCTCGAGAAACACAATATAAATATACGGCGGCACATCTGAAAGACGTTTTTTCCAGAAGTCGGACAAAACAGCCTTTTCCTCACCGTTTTTTGACGGCGCGAAAATATTGCTGTCCTTTATCAGTATAAATTTTGTGTCGGCAAGCATAGGATATGTTTCAAACGCGTCATTTATTTCGGCGGTATTGATATTTTCAGAATATATCAGCGTGTTCAGACCAAGGCTGTCCCCGCCGCAGAGTTCCTTTTGTATACGCGACGCGTATTCATCCTTTAAAAATTCTTCCTCGCCGAAAAGCAGATATACATGACTCATTTTTTTATCGGCGATCTGCTGTTTAATAATGCTCTGAGCGCTTATTTTCTGCAAGAAAATCCCCCCTGTTTAATTGTTTTTTCTGAACAAAATATACAGTCCTTTTAAGAGAAGGTCGCAGTCATATATGATATCGCGCCGGCAGTGCGGAACAATCATTCCGGAAAGTCCGCCTGTGGCTATAACTGCCGCTTTTTCTCCGAGTTCCTCATGTATTCTGTCAATCATTCCGTCGATCATTGCCGCCGCGCCGAGTATCATGCCGCTTTTCATACATTCAACGGTATTTTTGCCGATAACCTTTTCCGGACCGGATATGTCTATATACGGAAGCTGTGAGGTGTTAGCCGAAAGCGCGTTCTGCGATACTATTATTCCCGGTATTATCACGCCGCCTATATAGCGCGAGTTTTTATCTATAACCGACATTGTAGTTGCCGTACCCATATCAATTACAATAAGCGGCGGGGCGTATTCCGCCAGAGCAGCAACTGCGTCAACAACAAGGTCACTTCCGAGAGCGGAGGGATTTTCGGTTTTGATATCAAGTCCTGTTTTTATGCCGGGACCGACAATGAGCGGATTTTTTCCGCATATTCTGTATACGGCTTTTTTCATAACGGTAGTCAGAGGCGGCACGACTGAAGATATTATCGCGCCCTCTATATCGCCCACATTGTGCATATTAAGAAAACCGCTGAGCATTACGGCATATTCAAATTCTGTTCTGTTTTTGTCTGTCGCCATACGGCTGACAAATTTTATTTCATTATCAATTCCGCCTATCACTATATTGGTATTTCCTATATCAACTGCAAGAATCATGCTTAATTCTCCTTTCAAAAAAACGCTTTTCCTACAATTGCAGTGTAAAGCGTTTTTGCTTTTTATTTTTTGCTTATTCGCTATGATGTCCGCTGCTGTGATTCTGGCTGTGACGGGAATCAGAGGAGTGATTATAATCGTAATTATAATCATGCTCATAATCGGTTTCCCAATCGACAATCATTCCGTCTGAAACTCTTATTTCCGCCGAATATTCAGTATTGCCGCTGACAAATTCTATTTCATAGACCTGCACGCCGTTTTCATAATCAAGCTTTGTCTTGGTGAAAGTAACCTCCGGTTCGGTCAAACCTGCCTTCTGCAGCGCGATTGTTTTTGCCTGTTCCTGTGATATTCCGCCCTGAACCGGATTATTGTCCGGCGTGTACGAACGGCCCTGTGCCGGAGCAGACGGAGAATCGGTTACTATAACATCCGCGTCTGTGACAGTGGGAGTTTCTCCTTTTAACTCAATCCGCTTTTCATTTTCATACCAGTAAACGGTTTTTCCCATCATTTCGCCTATGGCTCTTACAGGAAGATATGTTGTGCCGTTATATAATATGGGATATACTTCCTCGCCTGCCGCATTTTTGAAATGCTGCTGTTCACCGTCTATAACAACGGTAAAATCGGAACGTATCTCCGACTGAACTTTCTGTATTATTCCCGCCGCGGAAACGCCCAGCGCCGCTCCGAGAATACAAAGCGCCGCGCCTCCGGCAATCATTTTTTTCTTCATAACAAATCATCTCCTTCTGACATTATATAAAGCATCAGATATACTGCGCTGTGTTATTTACTGTTCATCTTCATGCAGAACAGTTCCATTGAACCGTTATAACGATTGCTTATATCATATCTTACCACATCAAGGCCTATATCATTGAGTATAGGCAAAAGGGTTTCGTAAGAAAAATACGTAAGATGATGATACTGATTCCACATTGGATCCTTAAACTTTTGCAGACGTGAAAAGCTGCTGTTATAATTCGGGGTTGACAGCCATAGAACGCCATTGTCTGCTAAAAGTTTTTTTGCTTTTTTAAGCCCTTCAACGGGTTTTAACATATGTTCAAGAACATCGCCCATAATAATTATGTCATATTTTTCATCTGTATTATACTCTATAAAATCACAGCATTTTATATCCACGCCGAGAACCGCACTTATTTTTTCGCAGTCCTCACGGCATATTTCAACTGCCGTTACATCATACCCCATTTCTATAGCGCCGGCAAGCATCTCACCGCTGCCGATGCCTATTTCAAGATATCGTTTTCCTGCTGTAAATTCTCTGCATTTATTTAAAATATCAGAGGTGATACTCAAAGGAAATCGCGGCGTGATAGTTTCATAATCGGATGTCCTTGTAAAGTTGCCGTTTATTGTGTCCACTTTCAAGGTCGGAAAATTATAAGAGTATATATTTCCGCAGCCATTGCACTTGCGCCATAATTTGACCGGAGAAGAAAACTTTATTTCATCTTCGGGAAAGATAAACTGAGGCGCACAGTAATGAGAAACAGCATTTTCATCTCCGCATATGGGACAGCTTTCATAATATTCGTCACATATCTGTTTCTCATCATATATATATTTTGTATTAAAGTATTTTCCGACAGACGGATCAAGCTTAAACGCTTCTATAGCAAATGAATAACATACATCAGGCTGTGAGATTGATTGAGTCAAAGCCGCGGATAAAATACCTAACGCTTTTGTATCGTTGTTAAGATTTGAATTTGTAAAAAACAAGATTATTTTTTCAAAATCATTCTTGTCAAGGTGCGGATTTTGAAGAAGATCCCGAATCAGTTTGTTTGCGATAAATTTTGCAGCCATATCTATATATTCATCAAGCTCCGGAGTCAAAAACATATTATTCTCTATGTTCTCCTTCAGCTTGGAAGATATTATTCCAAAACGATTTATTGTTCTTAAATCATCGCTTTGAGAAACAAAGCCGAAAAGACAGTCAATTAGCTGAATATAAACAGTTTTAGAATCTTCCGAGCCTTTGTCCGCGTCAGCCGCCAGTTCATTCAGCCCAAGCAGAATATCTGTGATATTTATATAATTTTCCATAATGTTGTCTGCCATAAGTAATCCTCCCAATCAATAAACAGTTGTTTGAAGATAAATAATTTCAGGGTATGCAGCAGCCGTTTACTCTACGATATCAATACTTTCTATTCCGCCGGAGGTTGCAACATATTTTGTATATAAAGCCATACTGCGTCCTATGGATATTTCATCATTCTGCGCGTTGAAATATCCGTTTTCGCCTTCTTTGCCGTCAGAGCGTACTGTAACATAGCAGGTGTATCTTTCAGGAAGTATTGTGTCTACCACTTCCCCGTCGGCGCGTACAGATTCCATGTGCGCGTCCTCAATTCTTACATCGGTAATTTCGCCGAGTACCTTTTCATATTTCTTATCGGTAATCTGTCCCTTTTTTGACAGAGCGTCCACGGTAAACTGTCTTACGTTGGACACTTTAATCACATATTCAAATGTGGTCGGCGTTGTGACGATCTTGCCCGCTCCGCTTGAAAAACGCATATATGCTCCGATAACAACAGCAATTACAATCAATATGAATCCTAAATCTATAATACTTAATTTTCCGAATAATTTTCCGTTTTTATCCATTATATTCCCTCCTGTGAATCTATGCTGATACCGACAACATATCCCGATACTGCATATCCCTTGCCTCTTACCGGCATACCTATTCCGACTTTGACAGGCGTTGTTCCTATCTCTATAAGTGTGTCGCTCTGAGTTGCGTCAGCTTCGAGCGTTATATATAAATCCTTTTTCTTTTCAAGAGGTTTCATATAATATTCGCCCTCATCGGAATTATAAGTCATAGTCCTTGCCGTTTCTGTTCTTATGGATTTCACAACGGCTGTGTCCTTTTCCTTGTTGCTTATCGACACAACATCGCCCTCCGATATCGCGTCTGCCACGTTTTCTTCACATTCCGAAATCAGAACCTCAAATGACACGGCGCGGCTCTCCTCTTTGCTGCTGTTTTTGAAAATACCCATTTTAAATATTCCGAAAATAACAGCCGCCAGAATAACGATAATTATAAGAAAATCAATAACGGTAAATTTTTTCTTGTTCATAGTAAACTCCTTTCATTATGCTTTCATCACTTTTTTATAAAGTTCTTCCATTTTAGACGTCATTGCCTTTGCGGTAAATTCCTCATAAAACATCTTTTCCGCGCCGGCGCTTAATTTTTTCCATAAATCATTATTGCTCAGAAGTTCTTCCAGTTTTTCCGCAAGCGGCTCAGCATTCTGTTTCGGCACGATAAATCCGTTTCTGCCGTCTTTTATAACTCCTGGATTGCCGCCGAAATCCGACACCACCGCCGGTATTCCAAGGCTCATTCCCTCCAGAAGCGCCAGACTTGTCGCCTCTGTGCCGTATGACGCGTTGACCTGTATATGTGTTATATTTAAAAGCCTGTCAACATCGGGGATAAAACCGGTAAAGATAATATCATCCGAAAGTCCCATACTGTTGACCTTATCCTTTAGAATATTTTCATAAGAGCCTGTGCCGGCAATGACAAACTTGGCTTTTATTCCTTTTTTAAGAATCATATCCGCGGCGTCTATGAAGTATTCATGTCCTTTTATATCCTCAAGGCGCGCTATTATGGATATAACTTTTTCTCCGTCCTTTATGCCGAAACGCTCGCGCATCGCCGGAAGTTCATCACCGGAAATTTTCTTCACCGGATTTACTCCGTTTAAAATAACGTCTATTTTAGCCGGATTTACTCCGGTCTGCACGAGATTTTCCTTTGCCGCCTCAGCGACTGCGATAATTCTGCTGCTTGTATGGTTGTTTACCATGCCGTTTATCCATTTGCCTGGTCCGCGCGATATTTTCGGGGAAGGCTCAAATACGCTGTGGCGCGTGTATACAATTTTTATTCCGGCAAGTTTAGCCGCAAATCTCGCCGACATACTCGCGTGCGTATGCACTATATCGGGTTTTATCGTTTTAAACAGTCTGCGGAGCCGTCCCACCGCGCCGAAATCAAGGGATTTGTCGGCTATGCCGTAAACCTCATTGACCTTTATGCCCAGCGCGTCAATCTCAGGTTTTAAAAGACTGTTGTACGGCAGTACGACCTCAACATCAAACTGATTTCTGTCAAATTCTTTTAAAAAATTCAGAAGGCATTTCCCTGCTCCGCCTATGTTCGTATCGCTCGATACCTCAACTATTTTTATCATGATACTGTCCCCCCACCGTAAAATATTTCAGCGACATACCCAATGCGAGAAACATGAAAAATACCGCCATTACCCTGTAATTATAGAAGGTGTAGTCGAACATACTCTGAAGAAGAAATCCCAGAAGTCCGCTTATCACAGCAAGGGCTGTGAGCGAATTTTTGCTTTCCTTTTTGTCGGCAGAGTATACGCTCATCATATTTTTTATATATACAAGCATTGTGACAACGAATATAATCAGCGCTGTAATTCCCGATTCAACTATAAGCTGTAAGTACAGATTATGCGAATGAGGCGCGATTATAGCGTTATAGCTGTAAAACGGATATACGCTGTTGAATGCCGCCTCGCCCATGCCTATTCCGCCTACCCAGAAATCACGCAGCATAGCGATAGTTCCGAACCATATGAACACTCTGTACGAAGTTGACGAATCGCCGAGATCGCCTATGCTCATAAGACGGTTCACTATTGTTTCGGGCACCACAAAGGGCAGAATGATAAGCAGCAGCGGCAGAAGTCCCCACAGTCTGCCTTTGTAGAATGTTACAAATATTACTGCCGACAGCATAAATCCGAGCCAGCATCCTCTCGACTGCGTAAGAATAAGACAGCCGAAAAGCATAACCGTTATTATTACATATATCCACTTTGCAATGCATTCCTTTTTGTGGGTGCACATATACACTCCGGCAACCGGCAGGACCAGAAGCAGATATTCGCCGAGAACGTTCGGATTGCCGAGCGTGGAATACACGCGCATAGTTGCGTCCTCAAACATATTTTCGTCTATCCACGCGTTGGAGGTGTTCCAGCCGAATATATACTGCATAATGCCGTACAGCGCAACCAACGCGCCCGATATTACAAAAACGCGGAATAAACCGTCAAGCTGTTTTGCGGTTTTTACCGAGTTCAGTATGACAAAATAAAACGACATAAAGACAAAATACATTGCCCACACCGTCAGACTGTTCCGTCTTGCGAAGGAGGTGAAGGAGGTTACAAAGAAGAGCGCCAGAAGTATAAGCAGTCCGAATCCCACACCTTCAAATTTCCATCTGAAATTTTTAATATACAGACTCCGGATGAAAAGTGAAATCAGCGTAAGCATACATAATCCTGCAAGAGCCATTGTCGGTACAAACGGAGCCGCGAAAACCGCGAAATACACTCCGGCGACCGGTGCGGACAGCACGCAGAACACGGCGAACAGAGCCGGAACTATGATTATGCCGTATTTCAGACTGAACGCCATTGCGGCTCCGGACAGCACGCCTGATAAGACGGCTGTAACAATCGTGCCTTTTCCCTGCATTTTTTTCTCGCTGTAAAATGCAAAATCAATGTTCACGCCAATCATTTTTGTAAAAAATTTCAGTACGGCACTGTGATTGAGATAATCGGCGATATTTTTGTTAAATATAATCCCGAGTATTCCGATAACCGCGCCGATAAGAATAACCGGTCTGAACGGCTGTCCCAATGCGATTCGTGCCGCCGTATATGCAATAGACGCGCCCAGCAGCAGAATACCGAGTACGGCTGTGTTAAGCGCATACATTGCGTTCAGAAATGCTCTGCACGATGATATTATAACGCTTTTTTCTATAATATCTCCGGTTTTTGCCCCCAGTTTTTCACGGATAAATTCTATAAGCGAGAAGATTTTATCCGTAATTCTGTAAAGAATACTTGACTCTGCAATATGCGTATCGTAGCCTGAAGCCGCTTTGTTCACGATAAAACTTCCGACGAAAGAGGCGGAAATGCCGTTATAGATTTTATCGAAAAGCC
>CAZLOX010000013.1:0-23048 GCA_964561265.1 uncultured Lachnospiraceae bacterium | reverse complement strand
TTTCGCAGTTTGTTCTTCGCACAAATTCTTCAAGATTTAATTGTGGGATCAATATGATTTGCGGCGGGAACTGAATATGATTTTCACGCGCTTTGTTTTTGCAGCTGACTTTTTGTATACTGAAGTTATTTTGTTATTACATAGTGAGTGTCAGACATCTTTCCGCAAAACTATTTTTTTATTACATTAAATCAGTGTTTCCCTAATTTTTATTGTATAAATTTTTCTATATGTGACAGAGCGTTTTTATGTATTCGGTGAGTCTGCGACCATTCATAGCATATTTTTGAGCATACTTCCTCCCATTTCAGCCCTTCTATATATTTATAACGCATAACGGCGCGTTCAAGAGGGTCATCAAGCATATCTATCAGGTCTTCCAGTCTTGTACGTTCGGTGATTATCTCCTCTATCTTGTTGTTGTAGCGGTCTATGATACTTTCAAGACTCGGTTTTAAAGGACTGTCGGCGTCCAGATCAACAATACGCATTTTTTTCAATTCCGAAACAGCCTGATCCATTTGTTTCAGTTCACGGACAAGTTTATCATATTTTTTAAAAAAATCCTTAACCAAAATAATTTCTCCTTTCGTATCCTGCGGTATATCCGCTTGTCAATAGAATGAATAAAATTGATTTATTCAGCGTTTTCAAAGTTGCATTATGCAACTTTTGATTATATAATAGCATTAAATACATATATTGTCAATTCCATATTTTGGGATACCGGCCTTTTTTGTACGCAATATAACTGGATTTGTGACATAAAAAGATTTTTAATATTCTGTTTTCACCTTTAATGATAATTTACGGAAGATATAAACAGAGATTTTGTCAGGCATATAAATATAAAAACCGCATATATATAGATATTACAATCTTACTTTGTGCTGCTTTATAACAAATTTTCTTTTTATATTGACACAAATACGCTGTATGTGATAAAATGTATTTGTGTATGCGCATTTATTCCGGACAGGCATTTATCCGGACGCGCATTTTTTTAAAGAAAATGAAAGGAATATTTTATTATGTTGGCTTATTTAGGACCATCGGGAGCTTTCTCCCATGCGGCCGCAAAAAAATATATAAAAAAAACCGGAATACAGACGGATATACGAGAATATCCGAGCATATATTCCGCCGTTAAATCGGTGGATGAAGGCATAAACGATATGGCGATAGTACCGATTGAAAATTCGATAGAGGGCAATGTGAATGTTACTCTTGACTCTCTTGCGCTTGATGTGGATCTGTTCATAATCGACGAGCTTATTCTTGATGTTGAACAGAATATACTTGTAAAACCCGGCACAAAAAAGGAGGATATAAGCCTGATTATATCCCATCCTCAGGCGATAGGACAATGTTCATGGATTCTTGAGAGCAAGTTCGGAGGGTGCAGAACTGAAACTTATTCCTCAACTTCCGCCGCCGCAAAAGCGGTTTCCGAAGGCGACGGTTCGGCGGCGGCTATCGCGTCAAGGGATTCGGCGGGAATGTACGGACTTGATATACTTTACGAAAACTGCGGAAATAACAAAAATAATCAGACAAGATTTGTCGTGATAGGCAGAGAGCGCTGCCGCAGCGTTACACAGAACGATAAAACATCCATAGTTTTCACTCTCAGGCAGGACGTTCCGGGAAGTCTTTGCCGTACACTGCTGCTTTTTGAGGAGAAAAATATAAATCTTCTTAAAATAGAATCACGTCCGATAAAAACCGAGCTTGGGAAATATCTGTTCTTTATAGATATAGAAGGAAACGCGGAAAATCCGGATATATCCTCCGCGCTTGACACAATCAGTCACAGCACGGATTTTTACAAATTCCTTGGCTCATATAAAACCGACAGATAAAACCGGTATGATTTGAAGGAGGAAATGCTTATGAAACTGAACAGGTACATATTTGTGAAAATAGCGGCGTTTATAGTGTCAGCGATTGTTATAGTGAATTATATGATTCTGCCGGAGGAGGCGCCGAAAGCTGAGAATAATTCCGACAGAATGAGAGGGATATGGGTATCGCTCATATATAATATGGACTATCCGAAAACAGCTTCTTCCGACCCTGCCGCGCTGAAAGCCTACGCTGATGAGGTAATAACAGACTGCGCAGATATGGGAATAAACAATATATTTCTGCAGGTACGCGCTGTTGCAGACAGCATATATCCGTCAAAGATATATCCTTACAGCAAATATCTTACGGGAAAACAGGGCACCGCACCGTCGGGAGGATTTGATCCGCTCGCATATTGGGTTGAAACGGCGCATAAAAGCGGAATAAAACTTCACGCATGGATAAATCCTTACAGAATAACAACGGGCGGTGACGCTGAATTTGCGGCGATTGCACCGTCAAATCCGGCGGCTGTTCATCCTGATTTTGTGGTGAAAAGCCCTGACGGAAATTATTATTTTGACCCGGGAATACCCGAAGTGCGGAATATGGTAGTCACCGGCGCGCTTGAAATCGCGGAAAATTATGATGTTGACGGTATTCATATGGATGATTATTTTTATCCGTCAAAGGGAATTGACGACAGCGCGTCATACGCCGCATACGGCGCAGGGAGTGAGATCGAATCATGGCGGAGAAATAACGTCACAACTCTTGTACGGGAATTAAATACGTCATTGAAATCGGCAAAACCGGATATTATATTCGGTATAAGTCCGTCGGGAATATGGGCGAACAAAAAAAGCAATCCTCTCGGAAGCAATACAAACGGTCTGGAATCATATTACAGTCTGTACGCCGATACAAGACAATGGGCGCTTGATGAGATAATAGATTATATCGCGCCGCAGATTTACTGGAATATCGGCTATGAAATCGCCGATTATAAAACGCTTGTCAACTGGTGGGCGGACACGCTTAAAAATTCAGACACAAAACTTTACATAGGCATTGCCGATTATAAGACGGTTCAGGAGGAAAGCGGAATATGGCATAATGACGGCGTGGGGGAAATTTCGCGTCAGCTCGCACTTAATGATACAACAGCAAAGGTCGGCGGAGAAATACATTTCCGCTACGGCTCTGTAAAGACAACATCCGGATTGTATGATCTGCTTAAATCGCATTATAACGCTTATACAATTCCCGTTCTGGAAAAAGATAATAACAGAAATAAGGTCGATACGGCATATATAAACAAATCACTGAAAATGACTGTAAACGATAATTTCTTTTTCCCGAAAGAAAGCGACGGAACACCGCTTTATCCGATAACCTATAATGACAGCACATACCTGCCGGCACGCGCTCTGGCGGAATGTCTGGGAGCGGAGGTTGACTGGGATTCACAGAGCAATACGGTTATTATAAAATCCGGCGGAGAAATGAAAATGGAGAACGCTACCGGAATATATCCCGATACACTGGAGGAAATAAGCGTTACACTGAACGGAATACGCGTTCAGGTTGACGGAAAACAAATAGTATGCAAAGACGCAAAGGGCAGAACTGTTTCGCCGCTTATATATAACGACAGAACATATATCCCCGTAAGAGCCGCCGCATCCGCGCTCGGCGCAAAAGTGGACTATAACGAAAAATCAAAAACGGTAGTTATAGTAAAAAAATAATGAAAGCACAGCATATAACAAATAGTTTATATCTATTGAACCATAGCTGCAAAACCCAAAGCGTGAAAATCATAAGGAGTTTGCGCCGCAAATCACCGTATGCGTGACTAAACTCAAACGGCAAATTTTGCAGCGATCACAGAACGCGCAGCGTATAGAAAGAGAGGGTTTGTTAAGGGGCTGTAGCAAATCGGTTTTCAGACAAGATCAGTTACTATAAATGATATCATTTGTAACAACAAGCAAATTCAGCATACAAAAAGTCAGCTGCAAAAACAAAGCACGTGAATATCATATTGAGTTCGCGCCGCAAATCATAGTATGCGTGACCTAAACTCAAACGGCAAAATTTTGCAGCGGTCACTTATCGCGCAGCGTAGCTGGCGAAAAGGGAGTTCTAAGAGGGGAAAACCTCCGCAGGTTTTCCCCTCTTAGCGGCGCTTTGGTTACTTTGCCGCTGTTGGTAAAGTAACTCGGGGGGTTGTGAATAAAAGTAATCCAAAAAAACTCACAGGGGCGTCGATACGCCCCTCCGCAGTACAGCTGTAATCTTTATTACCACACAGCATAAAAGGGGTTGTAATAAAATCATTTTGCTACAGCCCCTTAACTGGTTCTTTGAGTACTTTCTTACCATTAAGAAAGTACTTCGTGAAGGGCGCGGTAAATTGTAATCTCAAAAAGTCAAAGGGAGCGCCGAAACGCTCCCACGTGATAACTCGTAATTTCAATAACTTTAGTAGTTATACCTTATTTTCCAATGCCGCTTTGCAGATACTGTATAACAGCCTGTATTCTGACTTTCCGCAATTCTTTAAAAGTTCGGCAAATTCCTTTTTAAATTCAAATTCTGAATTATTTATAACATCCATCAGCAAATAATCAGTGGTGGTGTTTAATGCGTTGGCGATAGCAATTAAACTCGGCAGACTGAGTTTTGTCGCTCCGCGTTCTATATGAGAAATATTAGTATCGCTCAAATCAGCCATTTCCGCTAATTTCTGCTGCGTCAGATTCTGCTGTTTCCTGCACTTGCGTATTCTTTTTCCGATTGCGCTGTAATTTATCTCCATAAAAATATCCTCTTTGTAATCCATAAAAATGGACTGTGACAAAGTTTTGCCACAGTCCGTTTTTGTTTGGATTTATTCGTTTATAAGTCCTGCTCTGTGCAGAAGTTTCATAACAACCGCCGCTGTTTCAGCTCTTGTCATTTCTGACTGCGGAACAAGCTGCCATGGTGTTCTTCCTGTTATAATATCAGCGGCAAGACACATTTTAACCGCGTCTGCTGCCCAGTCTGATACACTTTCATAATCCGCATAGGTAATGAATTTTGCTTCGCCGTCCGCTATATTTTCCGGCGAATAACTTACAAGCTCGCCGGCACGCTTGATCATAAGCATACCTTCCTCACGCGTGATTGTACGGTTCGGGTCAAAGCGTCCTTCGCCTACACCCTTGATTATACCAAATTCATACGCTGTCGCAACTTCTCCGTAGAACCAGTGCTCCGGCTCAACATCAGAGAAACATGACTGCTCTCTCGGAACCAGACCGAGAGCTCTTGTTACAATTGCGGCAAACTCCGCGCGTGTGATGAGATTGTCGCCCTTGAAGGATTCGTTTTCATATCCTTTTACGATTCTTCTCTTTGCGGCTTCATTTACAAGATCTTTTGCCCAATGCTTGATCATATCGTTAAACGTAACCGTTGTGTAGATAAGCTCGTATTCAACGCCTTCAAGATTGGTTACAATAGCCGTTGTTTCGCCTGTTTCTTCATCCCTGATTATATATGTCGGGAGATGACGTCCGGCATATGGACCATCCTTTATAACGGCTGTTGTTATAATATCCATTGTTTTCATTATGCTTGTTTTGCCGGTTTTGTTGGCATCCGGAATTGGTACTTCGGTAGCTGCCGGAGCGCTTGTCGGTTCCGGTACCGATGTCTGTTCGGGAGCTGCTGTAGCTGCCGGAGCGCTTGTCGGTGCGGTTGTGCTGCGTACAACGCTGCCGCCGCCTCCTCCACCGCCGCCTCCGGTAGCCTTGAGAGTGGTTACGGTGAGAGGAGCAGACGGATCTGATGCTGCAAGTTCATCTGTTTCAGCTACACGCGTTACCAGATCATACTCGGTAGATGCGCTCAGACCTGTTATCACAACCGTAGCTGCGGTAGGAGTAGCCTTTGAGAACCATTTTATTCCGTCTACTGAATATTCCTGTCCGTCCACAGGATTTTTTATCGTAATTTTGCTTGATGCAACAGTAACATTATCAATACTTACCGCCGTCGGTCTCGGAGCTTTCGGCTTCGACGGATTCGGAGTATTTGTCGGAGCAGGATTTCCTGTCGGAGCAGGAGAGCCTGTCGGAGGATTTGTCGCACTTCCTGTCGGAGCCGGAGTTGACGGAACAGTGCTTCCGGCAGGTGTCGGAGCAGCAGTCTGCTCAGGCGGAAGTGTAGACAATGGATCAGCTTTCGTTGTTATTTCATCAACTTCAACTTCTTCCGATGGGAGTACATTCGCATCCGTTGCCTTTGTTCTTATAAGAACTTTATATGTGGTGTTCGGATCAAGATTATCGAAACGTACAGAATAAACTCCGTTGGTTTCAGTCGGATCTACCCAGTTATACTCGCCGTTTTCCGCAAGTTCTTTAAGCGCGTACTGATATTTTGGATTTGCCGGCTGAATGAGTATGTATGTATCGCCGGCTGTAATTGCCCTTTTAATTTCTTCAATTTCGTCTTCCGAAGGTTCGTCAAGAACTCTCAGAGCGCCTGTTGTCACTTTCGTTCCCTTGTTCGGATCTGACGCTTCATACTTGTCGGTCTGCTTTGTTCTTGCCTGAACGTTGTATTCATGACTGCATTCAAGATTCTTGAATTTCGCCCAGAGAATACCGTCTTTCAGTATGCTGTCAGACCAGTCGGTTGCGCCTTCAAGTCTGTATTCAAGCCCCTCAATCGCTCTTACCTTGATTGTATTTCCGTATACGAATATATCGCCCGGCTTTATTTCATCAGGCGGAGCCGCCTTCACTCTTACATCTGCTATATTGCCGTCGTCGTCTATATCAACTTCGACGATAACCCTGTTGTTTTCAATTGACGGTAATTTTTCAGTTGTGCCTTTATTTCTTGTATAAAGGGTGAATATATAAGTCTGACTCGGGCGGAAATCCCAGTATGTGTGGATATTCGCGTGAGCGCTTTCGCCGCTGCCGATAGTATCAGACCAGTCTGACGGCGCGTCATCGAAACTATAAGGCACAGCCCTGTACTGCTGAGTTTCACCCGCGTTATTTATAGTGATAGATATGTTGCCGCGTGTATCCTTAGTAACTTCAACCCCGTCTATCTGTCCCGGGTTAGGCATTTTATCAGCCATTTTCAGAGTCTGGCTGCTGCTTTCCTCCAGAGTGTCTGTTTTTCCCTGACGTATCAGGATCTCTTTTCCGGAATCACCGTCAAACATATCCAGTTCAGGTAAATTCGTAAGTTCAAACCATGTATATCCGCCGTCAACGGAATATTTCATATTTTCGCCGACATTTGTCAGTAAGCCTGTGTAAACGCCTACATTATCCTTTTCTATGCCGACATTAGGCGTATTTGCCCTTTTCTGCTCGCCGATATCAAATACCGCTGACGCGTTTGCATCCGCGTTTCTGATTACGACTGTATTGTTGTACCATGCCGCCGGTATTTCTATTTCAGATATTCCGTCCTTGGTGGAGAACAGATATTCCGGACCCGTCAGAGGAACAAAATCATTTGCGCTGTCATCTTCGCTGAGCTGTACAGCGTTGACTTTTGCGGTCATAGTGCGGTTTACGCCCTTTATTACGCCGTTTTTCATATCAAGAACGGCAAAAAGCACTTTCTTGCTGACATTTATCGGAACAGCGCCTCCGTTTATCGTCACTGTCACATCACGCACACTGCCGATTTCGGGAGCGGTCAGTTCATCATTGTTGTATATCAGTGAAACAGTTCCGTTTGCAGTATCAGCTGTTTTTACAGATGTCTGCGGGTCAGTATCACTGTAAATCGTTGTGATTACTTCGGCTGATGTTATGTCTGCCGGAAGTCCGCTGTAACTTACATAAACTTTTATTTCGCTTTCACCGTCAGCGTTTTCTGCTGCAACAGCGCCTATATTTATATCGGACGCGTCTATAAGGTTTACTTTTCTCGGCGCGCTCGGCATTTTATCTGCCGTACCGCAGTCACGGACATATATTGTTCCGCTCCAGCTGCCCAATGTAAGGGGTTCTGTTGAACCTGATGCGCCTGCCGTAACTGTGTACCATGATTTTCCGCCGTCTGTCGAATACTGATAAGTTGTATCCGCGGAGGAAATTTCCGCCGGCGTATTGGTGTTGCGGTCATAGTTGGTGAATGTTATATTTTCTATCTTATCACTTGCTTTTTCCGGTGCAGGCTCTATTATAACTGCTGTTTTAGGGCCGTCCGGATTGTCTTTCTTCTCAAATACTATTGACGCTTTGCCGCTGTCATCATATAACAGGTCAACAGGAATTGAGAATTTGCCGCCGTTATTTTTGAGGTCTTCGTCAAAATTAACATCCTTTGTGATTGTTTCGCCGTCCTCGTTTGTGTATGTGTATTTCATACTTTCGCTTACGCCGATAAGATTTCCTGTGTAAATGCCGTCGGCATTCTTTTCAATCTCTATTGCCGGAGCTATATTCTTATCTGAAAGATACGATGCGATATAGCTTTCAGCATCGGCTGAGGTCATTGCTCTGAACTCTGCTGTTTCTGTTGTTCTGTCAACATAGAGGTCAAGCGGAGTTGATCCCTCTTCATTCATTTCTTTCCATATCAGCACGGTTTCGCCTTTGTCATTTGTGCCCTGCGCCGGATAATAGAGTGAATATCCGTCACCAAGTTCAGATGTTTTCGGCGATATCTTGCCGGTGTCCTTATCAACGATAAGTGAAAGAACAGTTATTTCCTGAGTTGGTCTGGATTCTGTTCCGTCTTCGGAAACAACTTTTTTGTCTATTGTATCTCCGACATAGTTGGTTGTTTGTATTGTGAAATGGTGTATTCCCGCCGGAATAACGTTTTCTGCCGGATAAACGGCAGTTGTATTTTCGGTTGTTTCATCATAAAGATTGTCTGCCTTCAATACAGCCGCGCTGATTTTAGCCGATTCTGTGCCATTTTCCGTGAAGGTCATATATACGCGCATATTTGCGAAAGGTGCCGGCGCGTAATGAGCCTTTACGGTAACAACGCCGTCAAGCGTGCTGTGACTTGTTATACCGACTTCCGCCGGAACTTCGGCATCCGCCGCTCTGATTATTGTCGGATATTCGCTGTCTTTGAATTCCCAGTAACCAAGAAGCTCTTTAATTTTGTCATATTCGTCTTTTTCTGTAAGAACTGCCGTAACTGAATTGAGTATATCAAGCAGTTTATCGGATTTCATATCCGCGTTTTCCATTTTTGTTCCGCGTTCACGCATAGTAAACGGTATTCCGCCGGTTGTCGTTGATGTACCGCCGCCGGCTGCCAGATTTTCAATGCTGTTTACATCGTAATAAGCGTAATAGCTGTCTTTGAAAATTTCCTCAGGACTTGGCATTCCGAGAGAGATACCGCCGTTAAAACCGCAGACTGCGTCTGTTCTGCCCTGAGCATTATTTACTCTGATTTTGCCGACATTATAAATATTGTCAATATATGATGCGGAGTCTGAGTCTGTAATCGGATGCGTATATCCTACGATACCGCCCGCTCCCGCGGCTCCGTCCCTGCTGTATGAGGAGGTAACATTTCCTATGTTGTAGCAGTTGACAACATAACTCGGCTTGGCTGTTTCGCTGTGCTGGAATCCGACAATACCGCCGACACCCGTCATATTGCCTGCTTTGAGCCATGCATCCGGATATGAGATTCTGCTTCTGTCGGTGTTTGAATATTCCATTGTAACATCTGCATAGTTACCGCAGTTTAAAATTCTTGTGTTTTTATCCATATATCCTGCGATACCGCCTGCCTGACCGCCTACTGCATATACACTTCCGCCGAATGTGGAATTGTATACAGAGCCGCCTTCTGCAAGCGAGCCGACAATACCGCCGACATTATGCAGACCTCTGATAGTTCCGCGTACATTTACATTTTTTATAGTTCCGCCGCGTACAGTGCCGAACAAACCTACAACGCTTGTTATTGTCGCGCCCGGATTAGACGCAATTTTAAGGTTTGAAATAGTATAGCCCTGACCGTCAAATATTCCGGTGTAGTCATTTATCGGCGCCCAGCTGTCCTCTCTTGCAGCCATATTGATATTGCTGTCAAGTTTAGCGCACGCGCTTGAGTCTTTCGGGAGTTTTATCTGGTTGTCATTATCATCAAGAGAATCTACATTTCCGTTGTTGACCAATTCTGCGAACCATTCAAGTTCCTGCTTATTGCTCAGATGATAATATCCGTCATCACTCTGTCTGAGTCTGACTGTACTCATAACAAGCCATGTACGGTTGGTTCTGCTCTGCTGCAGACTTCTTCTGCTTGCCGATACTTCAAAGAAATTAACTACGGCTGCCGCAATATCGCTGCTCGGACACTCAACCGTATGCAGGTCAGCGTCAGCGGCATCAGTGGTAGGAACTACCGCGTCAACACGATATTTCACCTGATTTTCTTCTTTTGATGAAAATGCCTGCGGTACTTTAATAAATTTATCGCGCGGTACGCAGATAATATCTTCAATTTTTCCGCCGTAAAGATTCATTTCGCCGTTTAAATATATTCCGCGTCCTTTTCCGCTTGTTTCAGAAACGGAATGTACTTCGTTATTTTCTATAAGAGTATTGTAAACGTTCAGTACGCCGTCTGTTCCGGATAAGGAATCAATAAATATTGCGCCGCCGTTATCGGCATAGTTGTTTTCAAATACACAACAGTCGTCGCCGCTGCCGTAAGTTGTATTTCCGAGATTTGATGATTTTCCGAGATTTACAGACGCGCCGTTTGTAATATAAACCGCTCCGCCCTTGCCCGAAACATCAATACTTGCCGGTTCATTAACATACGCTGCTGAGTTTCCGGTGAATCTGCTCTTGTAAATATTGGCTGTTCCGCCATTCATATAGATCGCTCCGCCGTTTTTAGCGTAGTTGTCTTTTATCAGCATTTCATGATCCTGAGTGTCCTGAACTGTAAGCGTACCTTCGCAGTATACTGCGCCGCCGCCTGTTACACTGTCATTGTAATTGTTTGCAAGCGTAACGCCGTTCAGGGTAACGTTTGCTGTGCTTGCTATCGTGATAAGCGGTGCTGAGGAGGTAACGCCGTCATTTATGCGGTTTCCGCCGTCAGTTCCGTTCCATACCGCGCCGCCGTCAAAATTGACATTGGAAATGGTTAATATTCCTTCCGCATTTATAAGCGGACTGCCGGACATACTTGAAGTTCTTTTTATTGTATGCGGTCCGTACATATCGCTTACTATAGTCAGAGTTTTTCCGGACGGGATTGTGATTGTTTCATCCATGCCCTCTGCCATATCAATATCGTTTGTTATAGTAATAACAGAGTTATTGTTGCTGATTGCAGCCGCTACAGCTTCATTCAGGGTTGCATAAGGCGTGCCGTTTATTTCAGCTACACCGTAACTGCCTGTAACAGCGCCGTTTGCCGATGCAAAGCCGGATTCCTCAATTTCGGTTTCGTCCGGACTGCCGAACTCAACATAATAACCGTCAATACCTGTGCTTGCTGAAAACTCATAGTCCGACCATTTTACCTTTCCCGAGTTGGTATCAAATACCATCGCCGCGAATGCTTCCGGATTGACCGGGTTTGCGTTATCAGGCTGTTTAGACGATGAGTCTGTACCGTCGCCGAGCCAGTTGGTGTAATTATATCTTACGCCGCTGTGACCGTTTTCATTGTTCACTTTTCCGTTGTAAAGCATTGAGCCTGACGCGTCATAATTTGCGTTTGAATAGTCCGGAGCTTCCGGTCCTGATGCCCAATAGAAATAATCAAGACAATCGCCTGCGGAAACTGACACCGGCTGTGTGATTGCACCGTCGCCGCCGAAAGAAAGCAGGTATCTTGTTGCGCCGAGCCAACTTGACTTATTGGAGTTAATTGCGTTGAGATAATCTTCCTCTTCCGCGCCTGTAAGAGTCAGAAGATAACCGCTGTAACCCATAAATGAAGCCGCTGCCGCGTTCTTGTACGCGTTGAACCATGTTGTACGTCCGTCAACATATTTATAGTAGTGATTGTTGTAAGCGTTATAGTATACAGCGTCTGCTTTTGTCATATTGTTTTCGGATACTATTACCTTTACAATCTGGGCAGAGTTTGTATAGAATGTTACATCCTTGATAAAGTCCGCAATTCTGTCGGCCGAAACGTCGCCGGTTATATTGACAACCTTCATATAGTTTGTTGCCGAACAGTCAGCAAGAATTGAAAATTCGCTGTAATTATCCATATTCGGAAGAACTATCTGGTCGCCTTCATGCGGAGTTTTTGCAAATACAAATTCAATAGCTTTTACATTTCCGGCTGTCGTTACTTCTGTGTAATGACGGTCATACGGCGAAAAGCCGCCGACCGAAACCCCGAGAAGAACCGGAGCGATTTTTATAATTTTAGCGGAAGTGTCTGTTTCGGGCTTTTTGTCGCCGTTCAGCACGTTTATCTTTTCCGCGAATGCTGTAAACACGTCGTTTGAAGTGCCGGTTCCGTCAACAATTTTCTCTCCGTCTGCGAATGTCGGATCACACATGATATTGAATTGTGATGCCGGAAGTTTGTCGGCAGTGTTTATAAGCAGGTCAATATATGTATTGTTTGCAAGATAAACTGTAGAATTGTTTAAAGCGCTGCCTGCGACTGAAGCCGAACCTGTCTGTCCCAGCTGCATAATTCCGCCGGCAATTTTTACGCCGTAAGGTTCTTCGTTTGTTTTTCCGCAGCTTGATATTTTTCCGCCGTTGAGAACAAATGTTCCGGATGAGTTTACCGCTCCTCCGGCGTTGTTCTGGATCACAGCATTACTGCCGAGTACGGCTTTCGCGTCAGCCGATACTGTGAGCGCGTATTCTGTGTCATTCAGATGTTCGCCGTCAAGAGTTACATTATCAAATATTATGTATTCGCTTGATGCGAACATATTGCCGCTGAAGTCATCAGCGCGGGTTATTGTATAAGAATTTCCCGTTTCTGATGTGATTTTTATAAATTTTCCGTCTGAAACGGTCAGAGTACTGTCAACAGTTACATTATCAGTAAGAGTGATAGTAACAGGGAAACCTTCATCGCCTGATCTGGTAAGCGCATTTTCAAATGCCTGTTCCAGAGAATTGTAAGTTGTTTCCTGTGAACCTGCAGAAGAATCGGTAACTTTTGCGACAGTACTGTTTGCAATTATCAGATTGCCGTCAGAACCCTGAACAGCTTTTATTCCTGCGTTTACAACTTTGAAAAGGTCCGCTGATGCAGTTGAATTGTTGTACTGCACTATTGTCACCGGAGTATCCGGATCAGCTTTGAAATCTTCTTCAAAACGATCAGAAAGAACGATATTTATCTGATTTGTGCCAGCATAACTGTCATCCAGAGTAATTGTCGCTCCGCTGTTGAGAAATACGGTGCCTATCTGATTTACGTCGTACAAAGTAAATGTTTTATTGCTGTCTACAACGATATCTCTTGCCTCGTTCAGGTCATTTTTATTGCCGGTGATTTCAGCTGTTTCTGATTTTACCGAAAATTCTCCGGTTCCTGTAACGCGTACCGCGCCGTTATCGCCTGCGTTGGTATTGTTTGTTATGCGCGTGTCACCCTTTATCTCAACGGAGCCTCCGCCGATATTCAGGGCAGAGCCGACACCTGAGGAATTTTGCGCAATGGTATTATCCTGCACAGTGACGTTTTCAAGAACAACATTTCCGCTTGCTGTACTGCCAATATTGATAACAGGCGCTTTTGCGCTTGCGGAACCAACTAATTTGATATTCCTGAATATTATCTCACTGCTTGTTCCGCTGACAGCGAAGAATTTCTCAGCATCAGGAGCAGCGGATATTGTGTATATTCCGCCGTCATCGTCTGAACCGTCTATTATAATGCCGTCAGCCACATCCGCGCCGCGGAAATTAGTAATATCTGCAAGCAGCTTTATTGTATCTCCGTCGCCGGCAGTTTCAACTGCCTCTGCAAATTTGACAACTGTGCCGTCAATCTGAGCGTTGCCCAATCTCTGAATAGTGCCTGATACATCGTCATATACCAGACGCATACCCTCTGTATCAGAAAAATATGATGCGGTATCGGCTTCCAAAGGATCGGTACCGTCAGGTTCGATAACGGTTGATTCCAGTTCCTTTGCGCTTAAATCCAGAACATACAATGTGCTGTCTTCCGGAGCAAAGTTTGAAGTAACGGTTATAGTTCCGTTTTCGCCAAGCTTTATATTTCCTGTAACAGCCGGCGTTTCGTCAAATTTGATTGAGGAAGCGCTTTCTATAACCGTTGTTCCGGCTGTTCCGTTTAATGATGAATCTGCCAGAACAGCTGCCGCGGTATCTGTCAGACTAAGTATACAACCGGCGCTTGTTACGGCGGTGCCGCCCTGTAAAGTGACGGACGCGCTGTCTGCCGCCTTGATAACCGGTTTGGATGGAGCGATAACGTCAGCCAGAGACTGAACATCGCCGTCCTCACTTTCGCCGATTGCATCGGCAATATCAATTCCGTCCAGAGTAAGAGCGCCGCTGCCCGTTACATTAAACAGAATATCATCCGATGTTCTCTTCAGAGTTACCTTACCAGCTGAATTGTCAGCCGCTGTAATTGTAATGTCTGTGCCGATAGCGATTTCCTGATTTACAGGAATTTCAACATCGCCTGTGTATTCAAGAGTGATAGTATCCGCGTCATATGTGGCAGTCAGATTGCCGCTTTCGTTAAGTAATGCTGCTATCTCTTCAATTGTCGCAGCGTGTACCGAAGGCATGACAATAAATCCCGCCAGCATGGACAGGGTTATCACAAATGAAATAATTTGTTTTCCCAAAACCCTTTTTTTCATGATTATGAGATTCTCTCCTTTCAAAAATGCAATTGCAAGCATATACCGTTAAATACCATTTCAGAGTGTTTTATCCTTTTGAATGGCTTACTTGTCAGGTTAAGCTTACATATATAATTATGATATCAAAAAACAAAGCAAGTGTCAAGAGATTGGAATAAGAAATTTGCTCTGACGGCGCTGTTTTTTTTGGTATTTATGCCTTATAAATCAATTACGCAGGCGCGGAGTTCGCCGTCCTCTATTTCAATTACGCCGTATGTTCTGCTGTAACGTATACTTCCGGGATTCAGCAGCATAACGGAGCCGTATTCTTCACATAGCGGGATATGCGAGTGACCGAACACTGCAATATCGGCGCCGATCTCCTCGGCTTTATAGGAAATCCGTGAATATCCGGTTTTTACGCCGTACAAATCACCGTGAGTGAGAAAGATACGTTTTCCTTCCGTTTCGATGATGAGTTCTTTATCGTCTATGCCAAAATCACAGTTTCCGGCAACGCAGCGGATATCCATATCGGGATATGCCCTTTCCAGAGTGAGAGCATCTCTCAGGCAGTCGCCGGCGTGCAGAACCATATCCACTCCCTTTATGCGTTCTATTACATCAATACATGAATCAACGTCCGAGTGTGAGTCGGAAAAAACCAAAATACGCATAGTAACATCTCCTTGTATAATAAATTCCTTAACATTTTAACATAATTATTATTTGCGGTCAAGGAAAAATGTGTGATTTTTTTGTATTGGAGTGCAATATATCGCGTGGGAGCGTCTCGGCGCTCCCGTGGACTTGTTTTAAATACAATCTTTCTGCACCCTTCCCGAATTACTTTCTCTTTGCCGAGAAAGTAATCAAAGAGGCAATTAAGGAGGGAAAACCTGCGCAGGTTTTCCCTCCTTAATAATCCTCCCTTTCGGCAGCGCGCTGCGCGTTCATTACCCGCTGCAAAATTTCGCCGTTTGAGTTTAGTCACGCATACGGTGATTTGCGGCGGGAACTCAGAATGATATCCACGCGCGTTGTTTTTGCAGCTATGTATCAGGAAGTTGTAACTATTTGTTCTGTGCATTTGTCTTTTCAGTGCAGTAGCTGATTTTTGATTTACTTTAGTAAATCAAAAATTGCGTGGTCTTAGCAAAATGTACAAAACAAATAGTTTGTATTTCCTGCAAATCAGCCGCAAAAATAATACCTGCGTCAGAATGGCTCTCATAACCGGCATATAATCAAGCGGGTGATAATTATAGCTGGCACTTTGCGGCGGTCAGTAACCGCGCAGCGTATAGAAAGAGGAGGATTGTCAAGGGGGAGAAAACGTGGTTTTCTTTCCCTTGACTGGTTCTTTGATTACTTTCTTTCCATAAAGAAAGTAATTCGGGAAGGGTGCAGAAAGATTGTATTTAAAACAAGTCCAAGGGAGCGCGAAACGCTCCCACGTGATATATTGTAATCCAAAACAGTAAAATACACATTCCACAATTTATAAAAATCCCCTTTACATTTCTGCATATAAATGATACAATAATATATGTAATATTGATACAGATACAGGGGTTGATTTGATTTGAATGTAATAATAGATTATATAATAAAATACATATATCTTTTCAGATGGAACGATATTCTGGATTTGTCTATTATCGTTCTTCTGGGCATATATCTGATGAAATTTATCCGCGAAACACGCGCCGCTCAGCTTGTAAAGGGCATAACTATTCTTGTTATAATCCTGCAGCTGAGCATATGGCTGAAACTTACCGCCGTCAATTATCTTCTTGAAAATGCAATGCAGGTGGGGATGTTTGCCATACTTGTGATATTTCAGCCGGAACTGCGTTCCATACTTGAACGGCTCGGACGAACCAAAGCAAGCAATATATTCAATATTGCATCTGCCGGAATTTCCGAAGAAGATATCGCCACAAGCATAAATGAAATTGTAACGGCGGCAGTCAATATGTCGGCGACAAAAACAGGCGCGCTTATAGTGATTGAACGTGAAACAAAACTCGGCGAATACACAACAAGCGGAACAAGACTTGACTCCAAAGTATCCGCGCCGCTGCTTGAAACGATATTTTTCCACAATACGCCTCTGCATGACGGAGCAGTTATAATCCGCGGCAATAAAATAGTAAACGCCGGCTGCGTGCTGCCGCTCACTTCAAACACTAACCTTTCGCATGAACTGGGAACAAGACACCGCGCCGCTCTCGGACTTGTCGATATCTCAGACGCTGTTGTCGTGGTGGTAAGCGAGGAAACCGGTAAGATTTCCCTTGCGGTAAACTCTTCGATGTCAAGGAATATGACGCGCGACACGCTCCAAAAGGCGCTCTCTAAAATGCTTAACAGCTCCCAAAACTCTAATTCACTTGATAAGATAAAATTCTGGAAGGTGCTGAACAACAATGAAAAAAAATCTAAGAAATGAGGCATTTCTGCTTGCGGCTGCAATTATCTGCTCTGTATTGGTATGGTTTATCATAATATACGCGAAAAATCCGACTATAGATATAACTGTGAAGAACATACCGGTTGAATTTACATATGAGGACGAACTTAACAGTAAAGGTCTATGCGTTATCCATCAGGAAAAACCGCTCACCGCATCCGCTGTGCTGAGCGGAAAACGCAATGACCTGTTTCATGTTATCGGCAGGATAGACGCGCGGATAAATCTCTCGGAAATCGACTCCGCCGGAACGACAGGTATGGATGTTGATTTTTCATTTCCGTCCGGCGCAGCGGAGCTTGCAGGGAAAAGATCGTCAGTTATTGTCACAATAGAAAAAACAGCGGAAAAAGATATTCCTGTTGTTATAAATCAGAGCGGAACAAATAAAAACTACCTTGTAAAATCCTCCGCTGAACCGGCCGTAATACATATATCCGGCGCTGAATCTGAAATAAATAAAATAGCCGAAGCCGTTGTGCGCGTTGATATAAGCTCTTTTTCGGAGGACAGCAGCGCAGAACTTGACTATGTATTCACCGACGAAGCCGGAAATGAAACAGAACCGTCAGTTAATATAATGCCGTCTGATGAATCAGTTACAGTAAACAGCAGCTTATACCGCAAAAAAGTGGTAAATATTGAGGCAGGCATACCCGAATCGGCCGCAGCAAAATATGATGTGCGGATAACCGGCATTTCCCCGTCGGAATGTGTTGCCGGAGCGCGCGGGGAACAGTATGACAGTTTCAAGTCTGTGCCGGTTATTTTGCCGGAGGATATCTCCGCCGGTCAGGGACAGCGCTTTGATATACCGGTATCCGTTCCGGATGATATCTGTGTTGAAAAAGACACTGATATTACTGTTTATGCCGATATTGAAGAAAAAACGGTAATTCAGAAAACCATACCGATAGAATTTACCGGAGTGATGAGGGACAGAATAACCTCCTCCGCGTATTCCGTGACGGCGGATCTGTTCACTACCGAATCGCGCCTTGCCGAATCAGAAGTTACCGCCACAGTAAATCTCACCGGACTGCCGTCGGGCGAACATCACGGTGTACCGGTAACGATAAATACGCCGGAACAGATATCGGCGGAAGGCACATATAAAATTGATGTGATTATTGATTAAGTTTACATATTAAATTCGGAGAAACGGAATGGAGGGAAAACTGTGAGATATGACGTGACTTTGAATATCCATTACTCCGCTCCTGATGAAATATGGGAAAAAATAGGAGATGTTTATCAGTTAATGCCGTATTGGGCAGGGGATATCCAAGGTCCCAGATGGCAGGGAGATAATATTGACCTATGGGCATCTGTTGAGTCCGGCGGAATCCAGATCTCAGGTGTTATGCCGGAAGATATCTGGGAAAAATGGTATTATAAGCTAAAGACAAACTTAACAGCCGCATTAGGCTATGAAATCGGCGAACCTGAAAACGGATATGATTTTAAATATTGGGATTGAACCGCTTTTGGGCGTATCACGAAAAATTAAGTGGAGGAAATTTACAATGAAAAAACGAATTTTATGTATAGCTCTGTTTGTGATGATATGCGTTTCGGCAGTAATTTCATCATTGACAATAAAACCGCTGTCCGGAATGGCGGCGGAATCATTACGGGATTTTGTCTGCAGACAGCTTGATAAAGAGGAGGAGGAAAGACAGCGGAAAATCGCAAACGGGGAAATAGTCTCAGGAAAAGATACTGTATGTATATGGGGGAATATGTTTGAAATAGGGCATTATCCAAGCGGAAATCATCTTGAAATATATACAGACGGTCTTAGAAAACCTGTTTTGAGGAAAGTGACAAAGCACAAAGCTGTAAAGAAAAAATTATATATACTGTCGGAGGAAGGTTATGCTGTAATAGATGAAGATAATCTTTGCAGAGCGCTTGTCACAGCGCCGGAGGATGAATCTAACTGCGAAAAAAGAAGTGATGAAAATGAATATATCCGGTATCTGTCGGACTTTGATGAATTTTCAGAGGATGAACAGGCGGTATTTAATAAACTAAAGTAACAGAAAGGATCTATACAAATGTCAGATATACTTATAAGAGGAGCAAGCGCGGACGGCTCGGTAAGGCTTTACGTTGCCATAACCACTGAACTGGTGAATGACGCGCAGAAAATACACGGAACATATCCCACCGCGTCAGCGGCTCTCGGCAGAACTCTCAGCGCGGCGGCGCTTATGGGCGCGTCTTTTAAAAATGAAAACGACACCGCGACAATTCAGTTCAAGGGCGACGGGCCTATCGGGTCTGTTATCGCTGTGACCGACAGCAGATCACGCGTGCGCGGATATGTGACAAATCCGGCGGCGCATCTTCCGCTTAACAAGAAAGGCAAGCTTGATGTCGGCGGAGCGGTCGGAAAGGGCATTTTAAGCGTTATACGCGATCTGGGCATGAAAGAGCCGTATATCGGGCAGGTGCCTATTTACAGCGGTGAAATCGCTGAGGATCTGACCTATTACTTTGCGGAAAGCGAACAGATACCGACTGCGTTCAGTCTTGGAACGCTTGTGGACACCGACGGCAGTATTTTAGCGGCGGGCGGGATATTCCTGCAGCTTATGCCGGAGGCAAGCGAAAAAACGGCGGAAACGCTTGAAAAATCACTCGCGGCGCTTCCCCCTGTAACTACTATGATACATTCCGGAATGAGCGCGGAAGATATTTTCTTTTCGGTTATGCAGGATATAGACGCTGTTATGGAGAATAAAACAATAACTCCGGTATATTTCTGTCCGTGTTCAAAGGAAAGAATGGAAAGAGCGCTGATATCGCTCGGCAGAGAGGAAATACAGTCAATCATAAACGAGGACTCCCACGCCGAACTCTCCTGTCAGTTCTGCAATAACAAATATGATTTCTCAAAAGACGAGCTTGAAAAAATTCTCTCCGAATGCTGCGAAAAATCAGAAAATAAAGAATAAAACGGCCCTGATTTAATGTTTTTTTAAATATTAGCATTAAAATTTCAATAAAAACTTCAAAAACACTTGACATTTTGGAAAAATAACTATATAATATTGAAAGCGTCTAATTTTTTGTGAAAAATTAGTGAACTTAATATATAGTCAAATTATCGGGAGGTGGCAAACATGGTTAGAACATATCAGCCTAAAAAGCGTCAGAGAAAAAAAGAGCATGGCTTCAGAAAAAGAATGAGCAGCGCGTCGGGCAGAAAGATTTTGTCCAGAAGAAGATCAAGAGGACGCAAAAAATTATCCGCTTAAGTATTTCGTTTTATCCGAAATCGGCATTTTTAACAAAGTACACACTTGTGAGGGCGAAAAGTAGGAGTTTGGCTTTTGCTTTTTGCCCTTTGTTAAATTTTTTAAAAATCGTTCCGGAAATCTGAGTTAAAGCAAATAATTCTCTATGAGGTAGGTTATGAAAAATACTGTATCGCTTAAACTTAACAGGGATTTTAAACGTCTTTATTATAAAGGAAAATCCTCGGCCGGAGGCTATGTCGTGGTATACGCCATGAAAAACCGCCTCGGCACAAACCGACTCGGCCTTACCGCCGGAAAAACCGTGGGCAACGCCGTTCTCAGAAACCGCATAAAACGGCTGATGCGCGAAAGCTACCGCCTTATGGAGGACAGGCTCGCCGTCGGCTATGATATAGTTATGGTATCAAGAAGCCGCGCACCTTCGCAGAGTCTTGACAAGATAAAAAAAGACACCGCATTTGCAATGAAAAAACTCGGACTTTTCAGGGACTTGTTACAGTGATTATTATGGATATATTTAAAAAGATACTGATTTTTTTAATAAAATTTTACAGACGCTGCATATCACCGTATAAAATCACTCCATGCTGCAGATTTATTCCGACCTGCTCGAAATACGCGCTGGAGGCTCTGGAAAAATACGGCGCAATTAAGGGTACTTTCTTGGCATTAAAACGTATTCTGAAATGCCACCCTTTCCATAAAGGCGGCTATGACCCGCTTAAATAGGAGGAAAAGATGAGTTTATTTTCACTTGTTATAACAAAACCGCTTGGATTTTTGATCAATCTGATCTATGCGCTTGTGAAAAATTACGGTATAGCTATCATTATATTTACTTTTATAATTAAAACCATACTTATACCGCTTACTTTCAAATCGCAGAAATCAATGAAAAAACAACAGAAATTACAGCCTGCTCTTGCTGAACTTCAGAAAAAATACGCGAACGATTCTCAGAAACTGCAGACGGAAATGATGAAACTTTACCGCGAAAATGATGTGAGCATGATGGGCGGCTGCCTGCCTATGCTTATACAGATGCCTATTCTTATAGGCCTTTATCAGGTTATTCAGAAACCGCTGACTTATCTTGTCGGCATTGATTTTAAAACAGAAGAAGCGCTTGCAAAAGTATCTCAGATACAGCAGTTTATGATTGAAAATCATCCGTCGATGATAGACGCGGCGACGCAGAAATACACCGCAGAACAGCTTGTCAGAACTTCTCAGATATTGATTTCAAAATGGAGCGGAATAGCTTTCGGCGAAGGTGACCCATGGCTGCTTAATTTCAATTTCTTCGGAATGGATTTGTCAAATATTCCGAGAGCAGCATTTTCGGCGCTTTTCAGAGGGGATTTTTCCGATATAAGCAAACTGCTGCTTATAATTATTCCGGTGGTCGCCGTTGCGACAACATGGTTATCCATGAAAATATCTCAGGCTCAGATGAATAAAAAAACAGACGAGTCAAAATCAAAGGAACCCAACCCTTCGGAAAGTATGTCAAAACAAATGAGCCTTATGGCTCCGATAATGACCGGATTTTTTGCAATCACACTTCCGTCCGGTCTTGGTCTTTACTGGATAGTAAGCAATATTGTGCAGATAGCTCAGCAGTTTTTTATAAATAAGTATTTCGATAAAAAGGAGGATGAAATAAATGTCAAAATTCCTGAATCAAACAGAAAAAACCGCAAAAAGCAAAGATGAGGCGATAAAAAGCGCCCTTGAAGAACTGAATGTTACCGAAGACGAGGTTGATATAGATGTTATAGAAGAAGGCTCAAAGGGCTTTCTCGGTATCGGAGCAAAAGACGCTAAAGTTATTGTCACAGTCAGATAACCGGCTGTAAGAGCTTCAAAAGCGTTTTTAAACGATATATTCTCCGCTATGAATATCAAAACTGAAATAGACGCAAAATTAGGCGAAGAACGCCTTGATATTGAACTCAGCGGCGAAGATATGGGAATAATAATAGGCAAGCACGGAGATACGCTTGATTCTCTCCAGTATCTGACTTCCCTTATCGTCAACCATAACTGCGGCAGCGGTAATTATATAAAAGTAACTCTTGATACTGAGAATTACCGCGAAAAACGCACCGAAACGCTTATCGCGCTTTCCAACCGTCTGGCTGAGAATGTGGTGAAAAGCGGCAAGAAGAAAACTCTTGAACCGATGAATCCGAATGAAAGACGCGTTATTCATTCCAATCTTCAGTCAAATGAAGATGTAGTTACATACAGCATAGGAGATGAGCCGTACCGCAAGGTCGTTATCGCTCCGAAAAATCCGAAACCGTATTATAAAAAGTCTTACGGACGCGATAAATATTATAAGAGAAACTACAATAAACGCCCTGATTATTCGTCGTCAAACGACTATGCCTCATTCGGAGAGGAAAACTAATATATTGATTTTTATTGATCCGTTATCTGCTATTTGCAGATAACGGATTATTTGTAAGAGGTCATATTGCTATGAATATATTTTTTACAGGACTGATACTGAATATAATTGCCGGTATCCTGCATATCCCGATAGGGCCGGAGCGGTATATAAAGCGTCTGTCCTGACGATCCCGATAGACCGGACCAGTTGGCATCGGGG
>CAZLOX010000012.1:0-23127 GCA_964561265.1 uncultured Lachnospiraceae bacterium | reverse complement strand
CTGGATTTCCTATAGGCTGCATTCCGTCATTCCACATAAACATTTTCAGTTTTCCATTATTTTCCGGAATTTCAATATCTACAGTGTCCTCATAGATTCCACTGTCATTAAAGTCTATATCTTTAATAAGTTTGACTTCATGCATTGTTTCTCCGGAATACGATGCAATATATACATTTCCGTTTGCCGCTTCAAAATTCTCATAAATTTCAAATTCTGCACCATTGTTTGTGCGGCTGAATTTTGTGACACTCCACGGCATTTCCGCGCCTTCAGCATAGCTGCCGAATTCCAGATTATCAAGGCATATACCGGTATTCCACGAAAAACGCTCCGATGCAAACTCAATACCCTTTATACCGCCGGCATTTACTGTATTTCCACTGCCAAATTCCTTGGAATCTGTCGGTGTAAACAGAATACCACAGTCATCGTTTCTCAGCAATACACCGTTCACAGATACAGCATAGCTGTTCTTTTCGGTATCAATATATAATTTCACATTATACCAGTTGTTATATATATTACTCATACCGCTTGCTATATTATACCTGCCGCAGCCACTTCCATTATATGCAAGAGCGTCCAGCGTATACTTTGAAAGATACATTACCCCAAGTTTTCTGTTCTGACTGTCTATTATTGAAACATAATATTTCGATTCTGTCGGATCATAGTTGTCACCATTGAAAAACATTACATCAAATCCCAGATACTGCTTTGTTCCGACATTCAGGTCAGCGTCAAATGTTTTGCCAAAGTACGCATTTTCATACCATGTTCCCTGCGTTGTCATTTTCAGATATCCTTCATCTGTTGTTACAGTGTGATAGCTTCCGTCAGAACCGCTGTCATTATGATACCAGCCGTCTGACTGCTGCGAAATCTTGTCTCCGATTTCTTCGCCGCTGAAATCTTCACTATACTGAACTGTTGTTATGAAATTATCATTTGTTTCCATATCGGCAGCATATACAAACGCGCTGCTGCCTGTCTTTCCGTTCTCTGCCTTTGGAATTATCTCAACCGCAATTATACCGCCTTTATCAAAATCTTCAGGAACTGTAAATTTCATATCAGTACCAGAAGCGAACGGCTGACCTGTCAATGACCTTTTGCTGTCTGCAACATAAGCCTTATATTCTGATACTCCTTCTCTTGAATTGTCTGAATCGGTATATGTATAGCTGACTGCAATTTCTTCACCGGCTTTGATTTTACCGTTTAATTTAATTTCTCTTGCCACAGGCTTCGCCGCGTCAGACGCAACCGCCTTTGTAAGGATTATAGAGTTTTCATTCATAAGTTTAGCGCCTGTCTTAACATTTGTTATATGATAGCTTTGCGCCGCAGATTTCGTATTTTTTTCGAGTTTCCACATTGCCGCAGTGTTTCCTTCTGTCCAGTCTGACATTCTGACACCGCCTGATATAGCTTCTATGACTCTACCATCCGCCGCACTCTCAATTTTAAATGTATCGTTGCCAAGAGATATAATATTCCATTTCTGACTGTTTGAAGCGCGCTTTGAGTTTATAACAACTCTGCTTCCTGCGTCATTAAGGTTATTTCCGTCAACCTCAAGCAGACTCTGACTTCCGTAATGTCTTATCGCGCTAAGTCCATTGCCCATATCAAGGAGTACCCATTCAAAATGGTCCGCGCGCTCATATTTATATGGCGATACCCATGCCCCATCAGAGTATGAATCCATATTTATTTGCAGGAACAATCCGGTTTTTCTGTTCTCTATCACAACTCTGCCCGGAGTTCTGTAAGACGGCGTAATACACCATTCCTGACTCATGTCTGCCGAATATTCCATCTGCGCCGCGTTGCCTTCGCTGTTAACGCCAAGATATTTTCCTGTGCACGCATTAATCAGACGTGAATAATCTCCTTCCCCTGTCTTTTCAATATACCATAATTGATTAAAGTCACCTTCAAGCTCTTTTTCCGTTACTTCCGCCCCCGATTCCGTCAGCAGTTTGCTGCCGTCCGATCCTGTCATACTGTAGGTTCCCGGATTAAACTGTACGCCGCCTGTACTTCTGAGTACAAATTCATCAAGCTCCATACTTCCTTCTGTTAAAACAATTTCCAATGTATGCGCGCCGTTGTACAATTCGTCTGCGCTCCATATAACCGTGCTGCCGAGACCTGTGTTTACATCAACAGTTCCCATTGCCTCACCGTCAATATGTATTTCTGCTTTTCCGCCGCTCTGCTGTCCGGCTGCGACCACATCTACACCTGTTCCTGTGAAGTTCAGAGAAATCTTGTCACCTGCCGTATCGGAGAAATGCGAATCTCCCAGACGGCAGTTTCTGTTTTCTTTGTCAGTCCAGTTTCCGCTATACGTAATACGCGGGTCATCGTCGTTTACATATGTCGTATACTGACCTTTTATAATAAATGCGTCAATATCAAATTCCTGACAAACTGACGGGTCATCTCTGAGCAGTGTCAGCGTATGTCTGCCAAAATCAAGATTGTCTACCGTACCCAGAATACATCTGTTTACTCTGTCATCAGCGCGGCTGTCAATCTCACCTTTGCTTTCTCCGTCAATCAACACCTTTATTTTACCGCCGGCATTGCTCTTTTCACCGATTACAGTAATTCCTGTACCGTAAAACTCAACTTCCGCAGAAGCGGAATTTTCGTAGTTTGTATAATGGATATCATCCATATACGAATTGCTGACCCCGTCGCCTGAGCGAGGTGAACACACACCGAAATTATTATATGTTATACACGGGTCATTATCATTTATCCAGTGTCCTGTAAGAAGTTCCGATTTGTCAGAACGCTTAATTACGAATACATCGCCTTCGTTAGTATCAAATGATATTGTATCGCCTGTTTCCTCAACGTCAACCTTTGTCAATGTTCCGTTTTCGTCTTTAAATACCGCAGCGTCTGACCATTCCGTCGCTCCGTTTTTGAATATTGTGCATTTATTGCCTGCCTTTGAGGTTATTTTTGCTGCCGCAAGTTTGTAATCTGCCCAATCTATATCTACTTCAAATGCGCCTCTGCCGACCATTCCTGACACTCTTCCGCTTTCCCACTGTTCAGGAAGTGCAGGAAGGAATTCAAGTCTGTCGCTGTGCGACTGCAAAAGCATTTCTGATGTTGCCGCCGCTACACCGTAGGTTGCGTCTATAGCGAAAATATCATACGGCGCTGCCGCTACGCCGCCCGGTGAATAGCTGAAGAAGTTCGGCCATATGAATGTGCTGCCAAGTTTCTGTAAATATTTGTACGCTGACTCTCCGTCTTTAAGTCTTGCATAGAATGCCTGAGCATTTATACAGGTCCACTCTGTATGTTCATAGTCATCCCTGTCAAATCTGCCCTTCATTGAATTATACGCCGCCTTTGCAAGTTCCGGTGTCGCGTCAGGCGTAATTTGTGAATAAGGGTAAAGACCAAGCAGGTGAGAAGTGTGTCTGTGATAAGTGCTGTCGCCTATCGAGGTGTTTGCCTCGTCATTAAATGTCCATTCTGCCAATGCTCCCCCCGGCGAAATTCTGTACGGCGCAAGTTTTGACAGCGCGTCTTTTACTTCATTATAGTAATCATCTTTATCCAATTCAAGAATATCATAGCAGCGCAGAACTTGTGTGAATATGTCGCTTATAACAGCAATATCCATTGCCGGCATAATCTCAAGAGTTCCGTGTTCAGGCGATGCGCCCGGTATTGTCGCAAGATATTCTTCCCCTTCATATGTATACGGCTTAAGATAATCAAGGAAGAAGTCTGCGGTATCCTTGACCATTCCGAAACCGCGTTTCCTCAGAAATTCTTTATCCCATGTATGGTCAAAGTAATTCATTACCTCTTGAAGCATCCACGGACCGTTTGTTGTTGAACCGTGCCACTGCGGCGATGTTGCAGGATTACCTGTATAACCCCATGCATTGGACATACCAGATGTGGTCCAGCCGCGCGTTGTACCATATTGTGTCTGCGCCGTTATTTTTCCCTTAGGGATTATAAGATTTTCAAAATAATTTATTATCGGCATTTCACATTCCGAAATATTTGTTACATTCGTGAGCCATTGATTCATCTGAATATTCAAGTCCATGTGGTAGTCATTTGTCCATACCATGTTACACGCTATGTTATCGTCCCACATACCGACAAACGGCATAGGAAGCGGTGAACTTTCTCTTGACGCTGAAATCATGGCATAGCGCGCAAACTGATACTGCAATGATATGAAGCTGCCGTCCACTTCGCCGCCGTTTCTTACTTTTTCTATTCTTACATCGGTCGGTTCGCTGTTGTCGCCGCCGTCTATTTCAATGCTCAGTCTGCCGAACATACTTGAATAATCTGCAATATGGCGTTCCTTAAGCTCCGCATAATTTCTGCCTGACGCGTTTTCAAACTCGCTGTCGCATTTTGCTTTGTATCCGGTCTCATTCATATAGTCTGTGCCAAGCGCAATAATAAGGGTTACTTCATCAGCGTCCTTTACCTTGACTCCGCCGTTTTCATAAGCCACTGTACCGCCTGTATTATTTGCTTTAAGACGCGCATATGTGCTTACGCCCTTACCGTTGCTGTTGATTCCGGCGGTAACGGTATGGCCGTTATATACAAGCGATTCGCCGTCATCACCGTATGATGTATAACCGGTTCCGCCGGAAAGTATTTCGGTTGCAAGCGCCGCGTCAAAAGTAACAGCATTCTTGCTGTCTGATGAAAAATTCATTACCAATACCTGATCTGGTTCGCTTACAAATGCTTCACGCTTATACTTAACTCCGTCAATTTCATATTCCACTGTGGAAACCGCAGTTTCAAGGTCAAGTGAACGTCTGTAATTCGTAATATTGCCACTCTCTTCCGGAAAACCAAATACCAATCTGCCGAACGGACGATGCGTACCGAAAGTTTCGTTCTGCTCTCCGCCGAATTGGGCAAAAAGCTCGTTTATTTTGTTTCTGTCCGGATTTTCCTTGACAAACTCTTTCTGTAATTCCGCAAGATATTCCGGCCCATCAGGATTGTCAAGTCCAGTATCGTCTTCACCTGACCAGCAGGTAATATCGTTAAGGGAAACAGTATCACCGAATATTCCGCCCCATATCATAGCGCCTATTCTGCCGTTGCCCAATGGTGAAGACTCTCTCCATGCCGACGCAGGCTGTCTGTACCACATTGTCAAAGGTTTTGCGGGAGCTGCGCTTTCACCTGAAAATGATGCGAAATCCCATGATTTAAGAGTAATGCTGTCTATACATACACCACCCCACCAATTGGATTTGCCTGTACCAATCGAAATTTTACCAAGCTTCAGATTTTCAGACTGCTCTGCTGCCCCGAGTTCCGATGATGTGCTTGCCGGTATCCATTCTCCGAACGGAGTATCCATGAATGTTTCTCCGTTTATATCAAGTCTGTAAGAATTTGTTTCCGGATCAACATACACCTTGTATTCGCGGTGTACTTTGAACACCTCATTAATTCCTTCTGCAATCTGATAGGATACATTTTCGGTTTTATCCTCATTAAGCGCAATAAGACTCAGTTCCGAATCTCCTGTTGATTTATCAAGTACGTGCGCGCGTATTTCCATAAACGCATTGCCGTCCGCATCAAGAACCCTCAGATGCTCCTCGGCGTCATTTTCAAAGCTGCTTGCTCCCGAACCGTCCATATCCATGGAAACTGTTGCTGTGAGAACTGTTCTTCCGTCAAGAAACTCTTCTATATCCGCTTCGGCAGCTTCACGCTCCGTCGCATTTTTCATCTGCTTGATTACAGCCGCTTCTTTAAGGTCAAGGCTGAGTTCCTCCTGCAAATTAAATGCCGGAAATGCAAATCTCAGCGCTATTGAATCCTTGTCGCCGAACCACCATGCCTGAGCATTGTAATTACCCGATATATCTTCAAGCTCCCAACCGTCCTCACCATTTTGTATTTTTTGAGTTATTCCATAATCTATCACATCAGGTTCTTCAAAACTTTCAAGATACTTTTCTATGCCTTCAACAACAATCTTGTCAGTCTGTGTTACTTCATTCGCTGTGTTTTCTGCATGTACAACAGCTGTATTCATACATGTTACTCCTCCCAAGCCAAGATTTGCCACACTGAGTAACAGTGCTATTATTTTTTTCATTTTCATCGCTCAATCTCCTTAAATAATTACATTAACTCAAGTAAATTTTTTGCCGTTTCAAAAGCGGATGTTTCCAGCTCTATAAGCGTGTCAACCATTCCGGCCTGCCTGTGCCTTTTATGAGCCGTCCACAGCCGTCTTGCCTCTGCTCCTTCGAGCACCTCTGCTGTATCAATAAGTTCAAACATTTTTTCTGATACTTTATACACCTCCTCATATATAGAAATAAATTTATCAATCATTTCCGCTTCAATACCGCGGAATAATTTTCTGCTTTCTTTCAGATAAATGCAGGCTGCCCTTCTCGCATCTTTCAGACACATAGCACTGAACTGTGCAACCGAAAATCTTCTTGCAAACTGCCCGTTATCTGCATTTTCATACCACAAATCATCAATCAGATCATCTCTGAATTTTTCAAACGCTCTGTGGCCTAAAAAATATTCCTTATTCTTCTGAGATCTGAAACAGTCTGTAAACATTCTGAGAGACTGAATAAAATTCTCACGCTCACTTGGACGGTCAATCTGCTGCGCAAAATAAATCAGATTTGACGGCCAGTTTGCCACATATGCGTAATCATCCGGATTAACGCAGTCTTTCTCCAGACGTCTTTCATTAATGCTGTCTATTTCCAGATCATACTTTGTTCTGCAAAAAAGATCAGTTTTTTTATGCAGTCCCATTCGATAGCCGCATATTACACCCCACGCATTATCCACCCTGAGATTTATTGCCAGAACCGGCATTCCGTTTCTGAGACTGTCTATAATCTTCTGCCTTTCCGCTTCGCGGCCGTTTTTATCAATTCTTCCTGTTGACACGCATTTATATCCAAGCGCTCTGTATGCCGCTTCGGAATAGTCAAAAGGAACTATTCCGTCAGCTTGAGTGTAATCCCATTGCGGTGAAGAAAGTGCAAACATAAAGCACGCTCCCGACACGCCCATCAGATATTCATACGACACCTTTACTCCTATTGCTGCTGCCGCTTTTGCAAGTGACGCTATCAAAGAACATTCCATTCCCTTTCTGAATGGAGGCAAATATTCAATTCCTGCAATAAACACTTCATTTTTGCCGTCTGTCCTTTTTCTGAAAAGCTCCGTATGACTCTCATTATATGCAATGCTTTCACCTTCACAGCAAGTAACCGTATTCATTCCCTCACTATTTATATATACAAATGTCAGATACTCCTTGCCGTCATTCATAGGATTGCTGGGAAACAACTCATCATTTGCCTGATATTCATTCCAGTTGAATACGCTGTAATGCTTTATCTGTTTCATAACATCACTATGCATAAGTGAGTTTCCATAGCTTGCCGCAATAATTTTGATTTTTCCGTCTGATGCGGAATTACCTTCGCTCTGAGCATCTAAATGAATTATTTCATTCTGCTTTTTATATGTATAAAAAATTCCTTTGGGATTCCGGTACTTGACAGTCAGATACAGTACTCTTTCACAATCGTCAAAATTTCCTAATGTATTTGTATTTACAACTATTCTGACACTGTTATTTTCAATATATCCCGTAAGCCGTGTTGTAACATTCTTTTTTTCAATTCCATCACCATACCACGCTTCAAGAATAACCAGATCACTCATGCTGAACAAACTATCTATCGTACAATCCAACGCTCTGGCAAGATACGGAATAAGCGCCGTATCAGGAAGTGAGTGTCCGTTTTCCCATTTTGAAATTGCCTGTGCGCTTATATTAAGTATATCGGCAAGCACCTCCTGCGTTAAACCTCGTTCCTTTCTGAACATTGCTATTTGTTTACCCATGTTGACAGTGTTCATTATACTGCACCTCTTTTACACTATTATTATACTTTATAACTCCGGTCCGTGTCCATATATAATTTGGTATGCATTCAATCATTTTAACTTAACCAACAGTTAAGTTTGTTTTTATACACACTGAAAATATAGATATTATGGACATTTTATCTATATAAATATTATATTTCTTTGTGAAAACAACTTCAAGTTGAAGAATTTATACTGTATAGTGAAAATTTCATCATAATATCCTGAAAGTGACAATATACACTTTAAGAGCCTATCCGTAATTAAAAAAGTGCATATTGCGAAGTCGGATTTTTTGTCAGATTGTACAAAAAATCCGACGCATACTATCGTATGCCGAGGACTTTTTTGGGCGATATGTAGGTTGCATAGGCGAGCAGCAAGCAAAGCTTGCGACCAGCCACAAGAAAATCAGCAAGCAAGATGTGCTTAATTTAATTTACGGATAGGCTCTTAATATATCGCTCATCCAGAATACACGGTTATATTAAACAAACGTTTATAATTTAATAATAAAGCTTAATTTCCTGTAATATCAACGACCTCTCCGCGTACAAGAATATGTCCGATATACGATTCAAGCCTGTTATAAACATCATCTTTAGGATTTGCATCTTTCAGTTCCTGCTTTATATCAGGAACTTCATCCAACAAAGTAATTTTAACAGTATGCTCACCGTATTGCTGCTCCGGAATGAAGAAGTATTGATGTCTTAGTTTTGTACAATATCTGTTAATAGAATCAAAAGTATACGGTTCCTTATCATCAATCTTTATTGAATACCTGCCACTGTACTGACCTCCGACCTCAAACAAACCAACTGTTGTTCCTATAAATTTAATTGTAATCGAAGATCCCGGTGTTTTAGTGGCTTTCATTGTCGGGAACATATATTTTATAAGGTCAAGATATCCGCCTTTATATTCAAAGTTAGTTCCGTATCCTGACGAATTATTGTCTACTGTGCAGTCAATCCAGCTTCCTTCCAGTTTCGCCATACTCAAATCGGTTGTGCTTGTTGCATCAGACCAATTATTTGTATAAAGCGGCTCTGCAGGAACATCATGAGACACTGCTTCCTCAGGCCTATTTTCACTCATTTTCAGAACGCTTCTTGCTATAGCTCCGGCATATATATAACCACCATCAGCAGTAGGATGTATTCCATCCTTTGAGAACAATATCTTGCCGGTCTCAGGAGCTGATGCCTTGAGCGTAAGCTTTCCTTGATTATATAAGTCAAATATCTGATAATTCAAGTTTACCGATGGAATGTTATAATGTTCTGCAACCCTTTCATATTCAGCAGTCAGCGCATTCACTTCGCCTTTTTCATAAACATTATAATTTGTCGTATGTACAGGATGCACCATATATATATCAATTGTTGGGTCAAACTGCCAGATCTGACGCACAATGCCTTCCATCCACTCACCTTTACCGCCATCCATTACATATTCTACGAACACTATGTCAGGATGATGAGGCTCCAAAAGCATTGGTTTTACCAGACAAGCACCCAAATTTGAATTTGTTCCTGATGCTGCTATTGATACTTCTTCTATATTGGAACTCGGATATTTTTCCTTAAACCACTTCGTTGTAGCCGGTCTCCATGTATTGCCATGAGTAATACTTGTTCCTACATATCCTATAGTAATATCCTGACCCTTTTCAAGCTTTGTAAGAACATTTGATACTCCGCTTCTCTCATGAAACTCTTTTTCATTAACATAATCCAGCATCATATCCTTTGCAGTACCGTAATCATCATCCGATCCCTCGTCCGGATTTGCAAGGTCAGTCTGTGTGAAAACAAACTCACCTGCTTTTGCCAGCGGTTTTATATTTTCGTCAAGCAGCATAAGCTTACCTGTTTTCCATTCCCCACGTCCGCTGAATTCAATTGTCTGTCTGCCGGTCTGCTCTTTCTCGTTAATACTTATATCATCAACAATATTTACTTCTACAAGCGTGCCGTTTTCATCATAAACCGCCGCATACAGACGTCCGCCTGTTACATTCTCATCAGTACGGTTTTTTATATTGTAAATTACTTTATCTCCCTTTGCAGGCTCAATATCAATTTGAACGCACTCTACAATTTCGGCTCCGTATTTCTCAAACGCCTCATTCAGCAGTTCGGGATTTACACCTTCAAAATCAGATGATGTTGTAAACATTATTCCCTTCATACGTGCGTAATAATTGCTTATATCAACAGCTTTCACAACACATTCTCCTTTTTTCAGCTCATATGTTCCCGCAAGCTGCCATTTATATCCTGTACTTCCGTGATTCCCGAGAGTGTTTGCAAGAGTTTCTTCGTTTATTCTTACCTTAAATGTTCTTTCTCCCTGGTAGCTTTCTGCATTATCATATGCCAGTACCCAAATATAATATGTTCCGTCCTCTGAAACATTGATAATCGCAGACGCTGTTTCTGATGTAATGTTTTTATCATGAAGTCCTTCCATTACTCCGTCATTATTAATAGTCCATGTGCCTTTATCAATTGCAAAATCATCCGGTTTTACAAAAAATGTTGTTTCATTGTCGGGAATTGACAATTCTCCCGGTGATGGGCTTGGTGATGGAATTTGAGGTGCTTCCTCTGCCGGAAATATAGTAAGCTCAATTGTGTACTGCTTATAACCATTTGTATCGCATTGAATATTTGTTACATTTATTTCATCTGTAACTTTCAGTTCAACATTGATTTTACCGTCGGTGCGCAAAGTGCTTATCTCTACAGGAACATCTGTAAAAACAACCGACTGCGGATAGTCCGTTTCATCTGTTCTTGTCATAGTTCCGCTTATAATACAGCCGGCAAGTATATTTTCCACAGTTGCGTCAAACGGGAACTGCTCAGCAGGAGCTACCATGCGCACCCTGCTCTTACCGCCTTCTCCCGCGGTTCCTCGTCCCAGCGCTGTTATGTTCAGAGTGAAGGGCTTAAAATCATTCACAGTTGCGGCAGGATACAATTTCAAATCATATGTATAATCAGCGCCGTTATCATATCCCTCCGGCAGCGGAATAACCAGAACGGTATCGTTGTCCCGCACTTCAGCCGAACTTATTACTTCATATATCTCTATTGATTCTTCTGTTTCATTCTTAATAATACCTTTAATCTGTAGATTTGACAAATCATCACTCGTCAAGGCAGTATCTTGTATGACAACATTTTTAACAACAAGACGTAAATTTGTTCCGTTTATAACTGCGCGACTTACAGTCAGCTCAAACGGCTCAAAGTTTTTTACGTCAAACTCCTCCGCCAAAGCGTACGGGAACACCGCAAACACTATTGCCAGGCTTATCAAAACACTTATAAATCGTTTCATAATAACCTCCTCTAAATACAATTACTAATAATCATATATAACGCTTATCATTTAGTGATTTTCATTGCCGGGAACATAATCCAGCATCATATCCTTTTCAGTACCATCATCATCCAATCCCTCGTCCGGATTTGCCGTGTCAGTCTGTGTGAAAACAAACTCACCTGCTTTCGCCAGCGGTTTTATATTTTCGTCAAGCAGCATAAGCTTACCTGTTTTCCATTCCCCCCGCCCGCTGAATTCAATTGTCTGTCTGCCGGTCTGTTCTATCTTGTTAATACTTATATCATCAACAATCTTCACTTCCACAAGCATACCGGTTTCATCATAAAGCGCCGCATACAGACGTCCGCCTGTTACATCCTCATCAGTGCGGTTTTTTATATTGTAAACTACTTTATCCCCCTTTGCAGTCTCAATATCAATTTGAACACACTCTGCAATTTCGGCTCCGTATTTCTCAAACGCCTCATCCAGCAGTTCGGGATTTACACCTTCAAAATCAGATGATGTTGTAAACATTATTCCCTTCATACGTGCGTAATAATTGCTTATATCAACAGCTTTCACAACACATTCTCCTTTTTTCAGCTCATATGTTCCCGCAAGCTGCCATTTATATCCTGTACTTCCGTGATTCCCGAGAGTGTTTGCAAGAGTTTCTTCGTTTATTCTTACCTTAAATGTTCTTTCTCCCTGGTAGCTTTCTGCATTATCATATGCCAGTACCCAAATATAATATGTTCCGTCCTCTGAAACATTGATAATCGCAGACGCTGTTTCTGATGTAATGTTTTTATCATGAATTCCTTCCATTACTCCGTCACTGTTAATAGTCCATGTGCCTTTATCAGTTGCAAAATCGGCTGGTTTTATAAAGAATGTTGTTTCATTTTCGGGAATTAACAAATCTCCTGGTGATGGGCTTGGTGATTCTGTTACTTCCGGAGACGTACTTGGTGACTCCGTTACTTCCGGCGATGGACTTGGTGATTTTGTTACTTCCGGAGATGGATTGGGTGATTCCGTCACTTCCGGAGACGTACTCGGTGATTTTGTTGCTTCCGGAGATGGGCTTGGTGATTCCGTTACTTCTGGTGAAGAAATCGGTGATTCCGTTACTTCCGTTGAAGGGCTCGGTGATTCCGTTACTTCCGGTGATGGACTTGGTGATTCCGTCACTTTCGGAGACGGACTTGGTGATTCCGTCACTTCCGGGGACGAACTTGGTGATGCTGTTACTTCCGGTGATGGACTCGGTGATTCCGTTACTTCCGGTGAAGGGCTCGGTGATTCCGTCGCTTCTGGTGATGCGCTTGGTGATTCCGTTACTTCCGGAGACGGACTTGGTAATGCTTTCACTGCCGGAAATATAGTAAGCTCAATTATGTACTGCTTATAACCAGTTGCATTGCATTGAATGTTTGTTACATTTATTTCATCTGTAACTTTCAGGTCAATATTGATTTTACCGTCGCTACGCAATTCGCTTATCTCTACAGGAATATCTGTAAAAACAACTGACTGCGGATATTCCGTTTCATCCGTTCTTGTCATAGTTCCGCTTATAATACAGCCGGCAAGTATATTTCCCACAGCAGCATCAAACGGGAACTGCTCAGCAGGAGCTACCATACGCACTCTGCTCTTACCGCCTTCTCCCGCACTTCCCTGTCCCAACGCTGTTATGTTCAGAGTGAAGGGCTTGAAATCATTCACAGTTGCGGCAGGATACAATTTCAAATCATATGTATAATCATTGATGGCGTCTTTATCATATCCCTCCGGTATCGGAATTACTAAAAGGGTATCGTTTTCCCGCACATCAGCTGAACTTATTACCTCATATATTTCCATTGTTTCATCTGTATCTTTAGTTGCAGCAGTGCCTTTAATCTGTAGATTTGACAACTCATCTGCAGTCAAAGCCGTATCTTGTATAACGACATGTTTAACTACAAGGCGTAAAGTTGCTCCGTTTACAACCGCCCGGGTTACAGTCAGATCAACCGGCTCAAAGTTTTCTATATCAAAGCCTTCAGCCAAAACAGCCGGAAACATTGCAAGCAATATTGTCAAGCTCATCAAAATACTTATAAATCGTTTCATAATAACATCTCCTCTAAATACAATTACTAATAACCATATATTTAGTATACTGTGCAAAACGCATAAAGTAAATGTATTTACCACAGATTATTATGGTAAATTTCCAACATAATTATGATTATATCTCTACAATTATCTTATGTTTCTTTCCGTCACCAAAGATATTAAATGAATTACCATCACATATTTCTCCGTCTACGCTTAGCTTATATACACCTGTTCTTACTATCTCAATATCATATATATCGCCGCGATAACCGCGCACCATGCTTGCTCTTTCCCAGTCTGACGGAATACACGGCGTTACCGATACTTTGTCATAGCCGGGGTGAAAACCTAACATATATTGTGTGACTGCCCGAAACATCCAGCCTGCCGTCCCCGTTACCCACGCAAATGATGTTTCTCCCGCGCGTATATTATCGGGACCGAAGTACATATTTGTAAGTGCATACGGTTCGCATCCGGAATGCTCTGACGGATTTACGTCACTGTCAGGCAGTATCTTAAGCATTGTTTCATATGCGTTATCAAATCTGCCGGCAACACAGTCACTCACAATTTTGAATACACCTCCGTGGCAGTACGGCGTTCCGTTTTCCCATATACCGGGTACGAAACCTGTAAGACGCCCTATTTCCGGTCGATAATGCGTGTATGACGGGGCAAGAGTGAGGAAACCATATGAAGAATCCAGATACTTATCTACAGCTTCCAGACATTTCTTTGCTCTTTCGCCGTCAGCAACTCCTGTCATGACCGCCCATGTCTGTGAATTTAAATAGATTTTTCCCTCTGTATTTTCTTTACTTCCCACCTTCTCACCATTATCATTAAACGCTGCAAGATACCATTCTCCGTCCCATGCCATATCATTTACAGCTTTTTTTATCCGCTCCGCACGCTTTTTCATCTCAGACTCAATCTCCAAATCATTCCTTATACATCTTGCAATCTCTGCGGTCTGATTCAATGCCTGATACAGTGCAATCGACGTCCACACGCTTTCGCCTTTTCCTCCTATACCTATTCCGTTCAGCGAGTCATTCCAGTCGCCATCGTGCGCATGTACAAGCCCGTGTTCGCCTGTATCGTCAGACGAATAACGCGCCACGGTCAGCATATGTTCCCACACTGTATCCGCGCCCTTATCCAGATACTTAACCTTTTCGTCAAGGAACGCAAAATCGCCTGTTTCTTTAAGATAAGCATTTATCGCCGGTGCAACCCATACAGGTCCGTCCGAATAAATATGATGGTCAAGCGGCATCCAGCCTCTTACACAACTTCCATCTGAATATACATTTTCAAGTGTTTCCAGTATTTTTTTCCTTGCCAGCTCTGCATCAAATGAAGCAATAGCCCACGCGTCCTGAAGCTGATCTCTAAAGCCCTTACCTGTAGAGCGTCCCGCTTCGGCGCAAAGCTGAACTTGCTGCTTAAGCCATCCGTTTACAAGATGATTTACATTTGTATTCGGAGTATCAACAATAATGCTTTCTGTCATTTTTCCCTTACGCTCTGCAAGCATATGCCATTCATTTTCTATAAATCCGTCGGCAAATACTGTATCCACACATTTTTTTGCGGTTTCAAGACTATCAGCTGCTCCTATTATTATATCAAAACATAACTCCTGTTCCGGCAATAATTCTATTGTATGCTCAAGCACACCCGCCATTCTTTCACATGCCGCTGGAGCACTTTCGCATTTTCCGTCCGATACGGTTTTCGGACAATGAATATCCCCGTATCTGCCTAAAAATCTTTTCTGCGAGGTCTCGTAACCGCTTACATCTGCATTTGACGCAATAAATCCGTTGAACCATTCGTGAGGTCTCTCCTGCGCGTTGTTTTCGGCATAAACCATATTGTAGCCTTCAATATATTTCGCGCTTACATATGAATCATACTCACTGTATCTGCTGTAGCCTTCCAAAGAAAATTCAGCATAAGCATAAACTTTGATATTTTTCTTTTCAGATGTATTATTTTTCAGTTTTACTCTCCATATTTCTGCCGTTTCTCCGGAAGGTACAAAACCTGTCAGTTCGGCGCGCACTCCGTTACGCGTTCCTCTTACTATAGTGTATCCCAGTCCATGACAGCAGCTGTAATCTTCTATTTCTGTCCTTGACGGATACCAGCCCGGATTCCATACGCTTCCGTCCTCCATATCCTTTATGTAAACATAGCGGTTACCGTTTTTTATAAGCACCGCTCTTCCGCGTCCAAGCGTATCTATATAGCTTGCCGCCTTTTCGCCGTAGCTGCCGTCACCGCCCCCGAAATGATTTACACCGGAAAGTAAACGGTCATTCCATAAATAATTCATTAACGGTCTCGGGGTCATATAGTCCGTTACTATATATTCCTTCCCATTCTCACTAAAATATCCAAAATCCGCCATCTATCTTCACTGCCTTTCTTTAAAAATAACCTCTGTATTTTTCACTGTCATACCGAAATCTTCGGCATTTTTTATTTTTTTACCAAGATAACCGCAATTTCTGAACACAACGCCTGACACTCTGCCCTCACTGTCAGAGCCTACAAATGACGGCACGGCCATCCCGCCCGTAAGTGTGAGATTATCAATAACTATATCCCGTATAGTTCCGCCGCCGTTTCCCCACTCTGCTATATTGTCAATAGTGCCTATATATACAAAATCCTGCCTTGCCGATTCTACACGAATATCTTTATAGGTTATATCATGCACACTTCCGTTTCCTGCATTATGTATAGTTACCGCGCCGCACCTGAAATATATAGTCGGCTCGTCTGTACGTATTATATCAATATTTTCAAATAAAACATCACACACTTCAGCGTCATTAAGCTCATAGCCTATTTCAATTCCGTTTCCGCCGTGACCGTTCCATATCACACTGTCACGCACTGTAACATTTTTTATACTGCCCTTGTAGCCAAACTTATCTGTTTTCAGCACCACACTGTCGTCCTCACTGCGTATGAACAACTTTTCTGCCAGCACATTCTGCGATCCAAGCAAATCCAGACCATCGGAATATCTTCCCCAGGATATTACCTTGTAATCACGGATATACACGTTGTTTGAACAGAAAATCCTGTTCGCCCATTCAATCGAACCTTTTATCAGCGTCAAATTCGTAATTTCTACGTCATTACAGTTTAATATCTGCAGGCCGTTCTGATGCTTACTTGCATTCAAAATACCGTAACCGCTTATTTTTATATTTTCTGCTCCATCCGCAATAATACAGCCGTTTACAACAGTGTCATAATCTATCCACAGCATTTGTCCGCTTTGCATATAGATTTCTCCAACATCATATGTATTTCCGCCGCCGTAATAAATAACAGAATCATTTTGTATATCCGGTGCCGGCGTAACATTTTCTTTATCATAAATAAACAGGTACAGCGGATTTTTTAAATCATCATTTACCACAACTGCAAGTTTCTCTTCGCATGCCTTAATGAAAATATGATTTTCTTTTATCTCGGCTTTGATATTACGGCTCTCCGGACCTATATAAACATTATTTACTTCTCCCCCGTATATAATTTCTATCTCGTCCCCAATACCGCATATAACGGTGCAAATATCTCCCTGCTCTGTATTATATACCTTTACACTGCCGCCGCAATTTATCTTATACATAGCTTCCATAATCAATTTCCCTCCGCAAAGAACCTCATCGCATACATCTTCGCAAATTCACTTCCGTATGTGCTTACAGGTAAAAATTCGGTTTTAGTAATTATCTTTCCTATATGATGCTTTCTTACCCGTTTAAAATTATTTCTTACTTCTATTCTTTCATCGCCATCGGGAGATGAAAGAATAATATCGTAGTCCTTTATAAGCGAAGCCGGCATTCTGTCTACAATAAAATCTTTATCCAGCTCGTTGTCAAAAACAAATTCTATGCTTTCTACATACACGGGCTCGTTATATGTACAATTAAGCTTTTCTCCAAGCGGCGCCAGCCACACCTCCGGCAGTCCGTACGGACGGCTCATACCGTCTGTAAGATTCTGCGCCGAATATATATCATTCATCTCAGGTGAAACATCCTTAAAGCAAATATTTTTCAAACTGTTATGGAAATGCTGTATTTTATGATATTGGTATTCGCTCGAATAAGCCGAAGTCGAAGTCAGCGGTTTACCTTTTAAAAATGTCACAGCGCCGTTAATATCCTTATCTGTGGCATATAGACTAAGCATATCATTTTTGCAAAATTCCATATACACTTTCGAGTCACCGCCGCATTCAGCATCTGGACACAACGCAATCCAACCGTCATACTGTTCAGGAATTTCCGTTTCAAATTCGCCCGCATATTCCTCAGGGATATAATTCTCAGGACGTCTTCCTTTATAGAGCTTTACTTTCAGTGATGTTTTTTCTCCGTTATTCTTCACTCCGATTTTAATTTCATCAAGTTTTTTGCCCTTAACCGGAACAGCAAGCATATATTCTCTTTCAAGCGAAACAAGTCCCTCAGAAACACTGTTTTCATATTTACTATTTTTTGCTGTTATCTGAATATTATTTTCAATGCCTGAATCACCCTTAAACCGTCTGCCGAGTATTGTCTGGTCTGATTTAAGAAGCAATTCCTGCAGCTCGTCTATGTAATCGTTCCGTACTGTCTGAGGCGATACGCCGTATTTTTTACAAAGGTATGCCGCAGTTCCTACGGCCTGACCCTCTGCTGCGCCTGTTGCCTGCACGCGTGCCGAACCAAAAGCCGCATGTGTTGCCGATACATTTCTGCCTGCGAACATAAGGTTATTAAGTGCAGGACTATACAGCATTGAAAACGGCATTTCATACATACCGCCCACGTAATTCCACACAGTTGCCGGCGCGGTATCATATATTCCGAGCGGAGCGTGAATATCCATTGCCCAGCCTCCTGTACATACTGAGTCTGAAAATTCTGTCTTATTATCAATATCATTCTGCGTAAGAATATAATCACCCTTAAAGCGTCTTGATTCTCTCTTTCCGGCAATCGGGGTTACATATGTAAGCTTAAGGTTATCCACATTTTTGAACTTTCCGCTGTTTTTAATATAATCCCATATTCCGTATACTATTTTTCTAAGTTCCAGTGTAATATCTCCGTGGTCATCTATTGTATCAACCTGTCCGCCGTATTCAACCCACCAAAATCCGCAGTATCTTCCGCCCCTGTAATCAGGTATACGGCGTATGCTTTCAGGTCTCATCATATCCTTATAAATTTCTGTTTTGGTTATGTCATACGCAAACTGCGGTCTGTGGAATTCCACTTTCTCACCCATATCATCAGCAAATAAAAGTATAGAATGACCCATTGTATAATTATCGCTTTGTTCAGGTGCAAGTGATTCATTAAACTCGTTCCTGCTCTCACGTCCGCGCATATACGGTATTCCCGCCATTGAACCGATTGTTCCGTCACCTGTACAATCAATGAATACATCTCCATATATCATATATGCTCTTTCATCCATAAGTCCGTGCGCTTCTACAGCTTCTATTTCTCCGCTGTTCATATGAACCTTATCCACCTGAGTTTCAAGATATAAAGTTAAATTTTCTTCTCCGTACACAATTTCAAAAAATGCAATGTCACGGCTTCCGTAATACGCAAGCATCATCTTAATTTCATTTATTATACCTGTTTCAGCCGCGTATACCGACGGAGAATTACCATTATAAGCTGCGCCGTTGATGTCTATTGTCATTTCTGATGAGCCGTTTCCACCAAGCACAGACCTGTTTTGTATAAGCGCTGTTTTCAGACCATGTCTTGCCGATGCCACTGCCGCGCATATCCCGGCCATACCTCCGCCGCAAACAACAGTATCATACTTCAATTTTTTTAACTCTTTCATATATTCTATCTCCTTATTAAAGAAATTCGATGTAATTCATATGCTTTTGCTCTTGCTTACCGCCTATGAAAAACACCGAATTTCCAATTGGGTCTATTTATTTTTCTAATCCCTTAATATAATCATTCATTTCTTTCACATATTCCTCGCCGCCGTTTGAATACCAACCTTCCAGCAGCTTATCATATTCGGAAACAGGTAAATCACCTGTTGATATTTTTGTCACACTCTGGTCCATAGTTTTTTTATAATTGATATACTTCAAATCCTTAGATGCCGGAGGAACATAGCCCAGATCCTTAGATACAATGAAGCTGTCTATAGCGATATCTGTTATCTGACCCAGAAACGTTTTTGTTTCTTCGTCAAGCTTATTATAGTCGTTAATAAAATAATCTAAATCACCTGCACGGCGTACAAACAGCAAATTCCATTCTGCGCGCTCGTCTGTGTATACCTTTTTGCCATCCTCGATATTATAATTCAGACCTTCCTTACCTTCAAGCATAGCCGCTTTACCTTCGTCACTAAGCATCCAGTCAAATACCTTGATTACATTTTCAGGATTTTTGCAGCCCTTCATAATAGTCCAATGACCATACATACCCGTTCCCTGAGCATTTGCGCATAGTTTGCCCTCTTCATTCTTTACAAAGATATAATTCACCTTTGCATCAGGGTCTGTCTGCCTTATTTCCGCCTCATATTTTTTCACATGACCTGCAAAGCCCGGGAATACACCGGCTTCACCTTTATGGAACTTCTCTGTTGCGTTATTTACATTGTATGTTGCCGCATTCATATCAGTATATCCGTTCTTGAAAATGCTTGCTGTATATTCAAGCGCCTTTTTATATGCCTGAGAATCCTTGTCATATGTCAGATCCATATACCCGTCACTATTTTCCTGCTTCTGCCAGCCTGTAACGCCGAATGCATAAGGTATAATAGGCGATATTTTCTTGCTGCCATCAGCAAAGATAGTGATACCAAAGGTATCGTCCTTACCATTTCCGTCAGGGTCGTTCTTTGTAAATCTCTTTAGTATTTCGTCAAATTCTTCAACCGTAACAGCATGGTCTTCAGGCATTGTTAAACCCACGTTTTCAAGCCAGTCCTCACGAATCATAAATCCGTCCATTCGTGTGAGCGATGTTCTTGGTATTCCGTAAATATTCTCATCACCGTTTGTCTTTAGTGCATCCCATGAGAAATCATATGTATACTCCATAAGATTTGGTGCATCCTTCAAATATTCATTAACCGGCAGAGCAACTCCGCTTGAAACAGCGTTCAGATAGCTCTGATCGCTTGTGCTTGGGAAAAGAATAGCATCTGCATATTCGCTTGACGCAAGCATAAGCTGTAATCTTTCCTGATAGCTTGTTGACGGCGGTATCTCAAACTCTATCTTCACGCCAGTGGCCTCCTCACACGCGTCAAGAAACGCTTGGTCACTTATTCCCGCTTCAACAGGAGAAAAATTTGCAAACAGCCTTATAACATCGTTACCTGCATCCATCGTTTTTCTTACTTCATCTCCATTACCGCCTCCGCAGCCCGCCATAGAAGCAATAACGGCTGCTGATAATACAATACCTGTGATTTTGTGTAGATACTTTTTCATTGTCTTATATCCTTTCTTTAATTAAATTTTAACGTTAGTTCGACAGAAAAATATACCAATAGAAAAAATAAAAATACTTACTCCCGAACTCACGTTTCTTAATTATTTATCAGTCAAATCCTTTTTCATTTCGTTGACCGTTTTTCCAAAGTGTTTTTTAAACGCTTTACTGAAATGCCCGTATTCTGAGTATCCTACTTTTATGCTGATCTCATATGCTGTAAGCTTTGTATACTTCAACAATTCCAGTGCTCTTGCCATTCTATATTCAATAAGATAAGCCGTAAAAGTTTTCCCTGTTTTCTTTTTGAATATGCTCCCAAGATAATTCTGATTAATATTGAACTTGTCAGCTATGCGCTGTATTTCAATCTTCTGCTCATAGTTATCATGTATATATTGTATTGTTCTTACAACCGCCTCCTCTCCCGCATTTTTACTATATAAATCTTCTATATCCGGCTGACGGTTCTCATTTTCAAGCCGTTCCTTTATCCGATGCAGTGTTTCCTTAAGTTCTCTTGCCTTTATAGGTTTCAGCAGATAGTCAGTCGCTCCGTATTTAATCGCCTCCTGTGCATATGAAAATTCACTGTATGCCGAAATCATTACAAAGATAATATCCGGACTTGTTCTTTTTATATCTCTCAAAAGCTGCAAGCCTGTCATTCCCGGCATACTTATATCTGAAATGATAACATCCGGCTTTATGTGTTTGCACAGATTTGTCACGGCCTCGCTGTCTGTCACTGCAACACTTACCGTAAAGCCCTCAACCTCCCAGTTGATAACCGACTTTAAATCCTCAAGCACCCATTTTTCATCATCCACCAGCATTACCTTATAATATCCCATATGAATCCTCCTTAGTCTGATTTACGCCATTTCTTCAACTGGTTTCATACGGCACTCGAATTGTTATTATTGTACCCCTGTTTTCATAACTTTTGATTGTTATGCCATACTCATCTCCGAACAAAAAATTTATCCGTTTTTGTACGTTCAAAAGTCCCATACCGTGTCCTATGCGCGGTTCATATGACATACTGCGCCAATTATTTAGTCTATCATTCAGCTCATTCTGTTTACTCTGTGACATTCCTTTCCCATCATCAAGTATTTTTAATATGCATACACCATTATCAATACTGCTTTTCAGTTTTATAACAAGATGCTTTCCTTTTTTATATCCATGTTCTATCGAATTTTCTACCACAGGCTGAAGCATCAGCTTTGCAATCCATACATCAAGAGTGTCGGGGTCAAGTTCATAATATATTGTGTTCTTACCGCAGAATCTCATATTCTGTATACTTTGATAACTTTTTATATACTTTATTTCTTCACCGAGTCTTACTCTTTCATCTGTCCTGCTGGCATATCTCAGCATATCGGTTATATTATCTATGCACATATCAACCTGTTCCCAGTTATTTGCACGTCCCATACCTCTTAAACTTCCAAGAGCATTATAGAGAAAATGTGATTTTATCTGCGACTGCAGCATTCTAAGTTCTGACTGATTCTTATCAATCTCGGCTTCATATAAATCACGCTGTGTTGTGTATATCGTACGTGTGAGATTTTCCACCTTATCCATCATCTTGTTAAAACGTATAGTTACATCTTTCAGCTCTGCATCACCGCTCAATTCGGCTCTATATTTCAGGTTTCCTTTTGATACTTCGTCAAAAGCCTTTATAAGCGAACCAAGCGGGTCAGTGAGATTATAGTTTATAAGATATATAAATATTGAAGCTATCACAATAACAAGCGACAGTGTAATAACAAGTACCACAAGCAGCACATTGACCTGTGAGTTGATATCACTGGAAGGAATAAGCGTATAAAGTCTCCATTTTGCCGCTTCCAGTGAAGCACAGCTTACAAAATATTTTTTTCCTCCTATAATTTTCGTATCATATTCCGATTCCGAAATGAAGTCTAATGTTACCGTCCCAATACCTGGCGGAAGATCAGAACCCTCCACAAGTAAATTATTTTCATCAAGAATAAAATTCACTGTGTTCTCGGTTATTTTCATATTCTGCATCATATTGTTCAGAATTTGTTTGTCCAGCATCACTATTCCCACAGCTATATCGTGGAAATCCTCGATAGATTTAATCATTCTGACAGCATAGAATACATCGCTGTCACCTGCCTTCGGCACAAAAAACACTGAACCTCGT
>CAZLOX010000011.1:22404-25482 GCA_964561265.1 uncultured Lachnospiraceae bacterium | reverse complement strand
ACTACCTTTCCAACTTGCAGGCACCTCAAACTCATAGCGATAGAAGCCTTTCTCACATGTCGCGGAAACCACAGTTTCGGTAGTGCCTCTGCCGAGCGATGAAATGAAGGGCAGGATCATAGGACGCGAGGGAAGAAATATCCGCGCTCTTGAAACAATGACAGGTGTGGATCTTATAATTGACGATACGCCGGAAGCAGTCATACTCTCAAGCTTTGACCCGATAAGACGCGAGGTCGCAAGGCTTGCTCTTGAAAAACTTATTATCGATGGACGCATACATCCGGCGCGCATTGAAGAAACTGTTGAAAAAGCGAAACGGGAAGTCGAAACGACAATCAAACAGGAAGGCGAATCCGCAACATTTGAAACAGGTGTGCACGGGCTCCATCCGGAACTTATCAAACTGCTCGGCAAACTTAAATTCCGTACAAGCTACGGACAGAATGTACTTCGTCATTCTATTGAAGTATCTCATCTTGCCGGAGTTATGGCGGGAGAGCTGGGAGCTGATGTGACTCTTGCAAAAAGAGCAGGACTCCTTCATGATATAGGCAAAGCGGTCGATCATGAAATAGAAGGTTCCCATGTTACTATCGGCGCGGATATAGCGAAAAAATACAAGGAAAACAAAGGTGTTATTCATGCTATTATGGCGCATCACGGCGATGTTGAATCGGAAACTCTTGTCGCGGCTCTCGTACAGGCTGCCGACGCTATTTCGGCGGCGCGTCCGGGCGCAAGAAGAGAAAATCTTGAAACATATATAAAACGTCTGACAAAGCTTGAGGAAATAGCCAACAGTTTTGAAGGCGTGGATAAATCATATGCAATTCAGGCGGGACGCGAGATACGCATTATGGTCAAACCGGAAACCGTTGATGATTCAAGCATGGTGATTATTGCGAAGGATATTGTCAAGCGCATAGAAAACGAGCTTGAATATCCGGGACAAATCAAAATCAGCCTGATACGCGAAACACGCGCGGTTGATTTTGCAAAATAATTCACACGGCGGAATATGATGAACATTATAAGTATAAAATAAAATTAGAAGGAAACACTGATTAAATAAAAAGGCAGAAATGGTTTTGGCGCGGGCGGCAGAAAACCGCTGTTTCGCAGAACTGTTTTCCGGCTGAATTAAATCAGTGTTTTCTTTATTTTGCAGAATAACGGAAAGGCTGATTTAATGTAATAAAAAAATAGTTTTGCGGAAAATATACGCTCTTCATAAGTATCGGAAAGATATCAGACGCTCCAAAGGAGCGGTTTTGCTAAGCAAAACTACTGCTGTCGGGGGACTAAAACTATTTTTTTATCCTGATTTATTCAGCGTTTCCATAACCGGAAAGGTATGGGGAAATGAAAATTTTATGTATAGGCGATATTGTAAGTCAGAGTGGCAGGGATGCCGTAAGAAATCTGCTTGACGCGCTGAAAAGGGAACACGGCGCGGATCTGGTGATAGCAAACGGTGAAAATCTCTCGCACGGGAACGGAATATCCAGAAAAAACTATCTTGAAATGTCGGACTGCGGAATAGACGTGTTCACCCTCGGCAATCATACATGGGGGCATAAAGACGCCAACTCTCTTTTAAAATATGAAAAGAATATAATCCGGCCGGCAAATTTTGATAAAGGCTGTCCGGGCAGCGGCAGCTGTATAATTGAAAAAAACGGAGTGAAAGCCGGAATAATAAATATTATAGGAAGAGTATATATGCCGTCGCAGTATGATTCCCCTTTCAGAGCGGCTGAAAGGGAAATTGAAAAGTTGAAAAAACATACAAATATAATTATTGTTGATTTTCATGCCGAAGCGACAAGCGAAAAACAGGCAATGGGCTGGTGGCTTGACGGCAAAGTATCGGCTGTATTCGGCACGCACACTCATGTTCAGACAGCAGATGAAATGATAATGCCGAAAGGCACCGGATATATAAGCGATATAGGTATGACCGGCGCGGTCTATTCTGTGCTTGGCATGGACAGAAAGGTGATTATTGACAGATTCCTTACCGGCATACACAATAAAACAGAACTCGCAGACGGCAGATATATGTTATCCGGCATTGTTCTTGATATAGATGAAACAACCGGCAGATGCACCTCAATTTCACGCGTAAGAAAGGGATAGACAAGCTGCGGTGATTTCATATAAGAGAAAAATCATTCTGTATGTTCGGGATACGGCATATTTTTATAAAATATCAGTATTACCTGTTAATTCCAGAAAAGTTAATTAAGAATTATGTAAATTTTTGAATAATATCAATAATAAAAATACATAATAGAATTGTAATTCAAACCGAACACAAAAAATACAGGAGGATTTTCAAATATGAAAGCAACAGGCATTGTAAGAAGAATAGATGATTTGGGAAGAGTCGTTATTCCTAAGGAAATAAGACGCACCATGCGTATCCGCGAGGGAGATCCTTTGGAAATATACACCGAAAAGGACGGGGAGGTAATATTCAAGAAATATTCCCCTATCGGCGAACTCGGCGATTTTGCGGCGCAGTATGCCGAAACGCTTGCCAAAACAAGCGGACGCGGCGCCTGCATAACCGATAAGGACGTGATAATCGCGGTGTCGGGTGTTCCGAAAAAGGAACTTATGGAAAAGCGCGTGAGCAGCGATGTAGAGAATATTATGACCGAAAAATCATCTTTTTCAAATGAATCGGGCAAAAAGGTTACTGTCGCGGACGGAGTGGACAAATATTACGCCGGCGTTGTCGTGCCTATCATATCTGAAGGCGACAGCATAGGAACGGTTATGTTCCTGTCACAGGATAACGACAGAATGGGCGAAGTAGAGAACAAACTTGCCGAATCGGCGGCGGGATTTTTGGGCAGACACATGGAAAGCTAAAATACCGGAATACGGGAGGCTGATGCAGACAGAGAGTTTTAACTCTCATTTGCACAGCCTCTTTTCATTTTATGGAAATATAAGCGGCAGCACTTAAAAATCAAAAAAATTTCCCTTTTTCAAAAAAATATCTTGTATTTTCCCGTAAGGTGTAGTATAATTAAGAACAAGCTGAATATACGGGGGTATTTCAAA
>CAZLOX010000011.1:14541-22394 GCA_964561265.1 uncultured Lachnospiraceae bacterium | reverse complement strand
TGTTGTTGGAAGTGTTATCTTCCTTGCAATAGCAATCGCTGATAATGTGATGAAAAACAGAAAATAATGTCTTAAATTAAGAAAATGATCCGCTTTGCGGTTAAAATATAGAAATAAAATGAATTTTGTGAAAATGTAACTACCGGATTGATTGAAAGTTTGCTTGTTTTTGTGTAATATCAATAAAAAAACGCTTGAAATTGCATTGAAACAAAATTGAAACAGATGAATTATTACGGAATTGTTACAAAAAAATTAAGAGTTTGTGATAAATTGATTTGACAAAAGAGAAATATTATTGTATAATATAAATATAACATAAGAATTTTGCTTTGTACAGGTTAAGTTTATTGAAGGTTCAGCGCCGCAGACAGCGGTATTATATTCGGAGTGAACCGTATTTGAAACAAAGCGCAGATAGGTTTTTTTGATTTTTTTAGGAGGTAGTATTTAATGGAAAACGTCAAACACATGGCTGCGGCAGCTATTGCGGTCGTTCTGATAACATCGCTTGCGGCAGCTCAGGCAAAGGATTTCCGAAATTCCGATGCCGCGACAAAATTGGGAGTATGGAACAAAAATTCTGTTTCTATCAATGCCAATGTAAAAAAAGATGACAATGCACCGTCTTCGGTTCTTGAGGTTACCGAGGGTACAGACGGCGGCAATGTTATTGACCTGAACAGTACAGACAGTAAGGGAAATGACAAAAAACAGATAGCAGCGGCTGATGCAAAAACACCTGCTGCATCGGAAGAGCCTGTATGGAAAGATTCCGTTGCAAATGTTGCTGAAAAGGTTAATTTGCCGGAAGTTCCGGTTGAAAGCACAAGTCCGTTTGTAGCGGCAGTTACAGAGGGCATTATAGGTGATGCTCAGGGTACTTCACAGACGGCTGTCATGGGAGTATCAGACACGGCTCCCGCGGAAGAAACAGACGAAAATGTAGGTTATGTAATACTCTCTGAGGGGGCTCTCAATGTAAGAATCGCTCCTTCGACCGATTCGGAAGTAGTCGATCAGCTTGACTGCGCCGATAAGGTGAACATAGTCGAGAAACTCGACGGCTGGTATAAAGTTACTTACGGAGAGGATTCAGACACAGGATATGTATCAAGCGTATCAGTTACACATTCCAAAAAGGAAGCTGAGGACGCAAGATTAAAGGCATTTATGTATGAAACAGGCGAGGCGGTAGTGTCGGAAGGCGCTCTTAACATCAGAAGCGGCGCAGGCACAAACTTCCCTGTTATTGACCAGCTTGACAACGGTGAACCTGTTATTGTCATCGAAAAGGACAATGAATGGTATAAGGTTTACTATGGCATTAACTATGATACAGGATATGTTATAGGCGAATCCATCAATATAAGCAGCGCCGTTAATAAAGATGAGGTGTCGGGCAAACAAAGCGAAAGAGTAGAGAGAACAATTAAAGGTAAGGGCAAGATAGCAGTAGATGGCGGAGTTAATGTAAGAAGTACTCCGAGCGAAACGTCTTCAATAGTATCTCAGATCGCCGAGGGCGCTAAAGTATCAATCCTTGACGAGAAAGAGGACTGGACTAAGATCGCATTTGATTCCAATACTGTAATCGGTTATGTCAAGAGTGAATTTATAACTGAAGCGGTTGACCCGACTCCGGCACCGAAGGTGACTTCATCAACATCATCATCTTCAAGCAAATCGTCGAGTAAATCGTCTGAAAAATCCTCGGAGAAATCCTCGGAGAAATCATCAGGCAAATCCTCGGATTCAGGATCGTCAAAATCGTCATCCGGTTCATCTAAAGGACAGGCTATTGTTGAAACAGCGAAAAAATACCTTGGCGTTAAATATGTGTACGGCGGTTCGTCACCGTCAGGATTTGACTGTTCAGGTCTTGTACAGTATGTATGCCGTCAGAATGGTATCAGCGTATCACGTTCTTCAAGAGAACAGTTCCATAACGGCGTTGCGGTAAGCCGCGACAACCTGCAGCCGGGCGATCTGGTATTCTTCCAGAGCGGCGGTACTATACATCACGTTGGTATCTATGTAGGAAACGGTCAGATGATACACGCTCCTCAGACGGGCAAAACGGTATCTTATCAGTCAATCAACACACCGGGCAGAATCAAAGGTTATGCCGGTGCAAGACGTGTAGTGTGATTATAAAAAATGTTCTATAAAAAGTTTGTCCGGATATTTGAAAAAATATTCGGACAAACTTTTTTTATTTAATTTTTTCTTAAAAATATTTGTATTTTGCGCGGTTTCTGATAAGGAATATGACAGTGATAATAAATTTGATTAAAAGCCGCAAGTTGGGCTGACCATTTGATATCCATAGAAACCTCCTTTCACTATGCGTAATACTCCGATTTCGGATTATTGCCAAGGGATAAAAAGTTTTTATCAGGGTAACAGCATTTACTTTTTTCTATGCTAAAAATATAGAAATTTGCCCTGTCATAAGCTGATAGAAAGTTTCAAAATAAACTTTTTTGATTTTATACGTCTGCTATTTGCTACAGACAGGAAAAAAATTTAAATGCTGTTGCCCTGAAGTTTTTATATAAAAGCATTGACAAAACGGTGAAAGATATAGTATAATAAAAACAGAAAGAGGCATAAGATTTCATATGGTTATGCCACGTATTATTTTAGTAAAATAACCGTCACAATTGGAGCTGGGGCGGTTATTTTACTGTGCTTACATCAAACATTATTATCAGAATAATAACAATGATAATCACTTTGAGAGTAAATCTCAGCGATTTCTTTGCCATATTTGACATTGCACTTACGTATCATATCTTTTGTATGTATCATAAGCGATCCCCCCTTTCTCGCATATTCGGCTGAAAAAACAGCCTATAATTAAAAAAGATGGGCATAACCGCCGGTGAGAACACCACATATGAAATCTTAGCCGTTTCCGCATGGATAAAACCATGTAACGGATAATTCCGCTGTTACCTATTATAACATATTTTAATTTTTTCTATAAAAATCATTATATGTAATACTCCGATTCCGGATTATTGTCAAGGGATAAAAAATTTTTATATAAAATTATTGACAAAATGGAGAAAGATATAGTATAATAAAAACAGAAAAATGGTCGGCTGTAAAATTGTATTTTACTGTCTGCCATAAAGAATGGGCAAAGACTTCAAACGGTTATGCCTTTTAGTGAAGCTATTTTTTATAGCCGCTCTTATGGCACAAGGGCGGCTATTGTGCTTTTATAATAAAAGCTAAGAAAATTACAATTACCAAGAACAATATTCTCAGAATTTTATTTATGTAATTTCTCATAAAACCACCTCCTTTCGGAGAGTGGCATAACCGTCCGATGTTAAATCGTTTTCAATCTTACCGCCTGTCAGTCAGGCAGACTACCTACCATTTTCCGCATGGATAAAACCATGTAGCGGATAATTCCGCTGTTACCTATTAAAACATATTTCTGTTTAATTTTCAACATATTTTAATATTCCCAATAAAAAAAGTGAACCGAAAGGGCGCATAATATATCTAATAAGTGTAAGGGCAATAAAGAAGCCCGAGCGAAACGACGTCGTATTTTAAAGAAAGGGTATCTTGCGTATGGATAAAAACGCTTTTGCACAGAAAGTTCTTGACGCTGAAGAAGCTATGTACAGAGTTGCAAAATCTATGCTTTCCGTTGATGCCGACTGTGAGGACGCGGTCAGCGAGGCAATTCTGAAAGCTTATTCGTCACTTGGTTCTTTGAGAGAGGAAAAATTTTTCAAAACATGGCTTATACGTATTCTTATAAATGAATGCAGAAAGATACAGAAAAGCAATAAGAAAATTGTTTTATATGATGAGGCTATGGATAATGCCGCTGCTCCGGAAAAGGAGGATTATACCGACCTTTACCGCGCTGTAATGGCACTTCCGGAAAAGATAAGAATAGCGGTTGTGCTTTATTACATAGAGGGCTATTCGGTGACAGAGATAAAGTCGATACTGACGATCCCCTCGGGAACCGTAAAGAGCCGGCTGGCAAAAGGCAGGGAACTGTTAAAACAACAGCTGTGTGATAACAGTAGAGTATCTTAAGGAAACACTGAATAAATCAAAATAAAAAAATAGTTTTAGCTTTAGCGGCGGAAAATAGCTCGTAAGTGGCGAATTTCCGTCAGAAATTCGCATGGAGAGCATAATATTTTCCGTAAAACTGTTTTTTTATTACCTTAAATCAGTCTTTCCTAGCCATGTTTTAATCCGTATAGAGGAAGAGGTGTTATAAATGAAAGATTTAAAGGATGCATTTCCGCACTCAACGCAGGAATTTCACAACAGGGTCACGGCCGCTCTTGAGAGTCTGCCGGAGAAGAAAAAGGAGGAGTCATTTATGGAAAAAAGGGTACTTTTAAAAAGGGGTATAATCATAGCGGCTTGTGTGGCGGTAGTTACAGGCGCGGCAGCTTTTGCAAGAGGAAACGTAGCCTCCATATCGGGTCATTCGTGGGCAAAGGACAGATATACTTCCATGCCGTCCGCGGAACAGGTAAAAAAGGATACCGGAATAGAGAATATAAATCTTCCGGAAGAGTTCTCAAACGGCTGTAAATTCAACAGCGCAACAGTCGGACATAGAACGGCGAATGACGAAAGCGGCAATGTTCTGAAAAAGTATGAGGATGTATCATACCGTTACAAAGGCGAAAAAGGCGAATTTTCTGTATTTGCTGAACAGAGCGATCCGGAAATCCACAGCAGTGATGAAAGTGATCTTGCGGAAACATACAAGGACTGCAAGCTGTACTATTCGTCTTATACGAACAAATTTGTTCCGCCCGATTATGAACTGACGGAAGATGATAAGGCGAAAGAAGCAAGCGGAGAACTTGTGTTCAGTTACGGCAGCGATGAGGTGGAAGTTCTTCAGGTGCAGAATGTCACATTTGATTATGACGGCAAGTATATGGATATACTGTGCATGGATTCGTCGCTGGATAAGGACGCAATGCTTGATATTGCAAAAGAGATAATAGACTAAATTTAGCTAAAGGAACGCGTTTATTGCACTGCAGTAAACGCGTTCTGTATTTTATTTACGGCATTTCCTCAGAACATATAAATTATATTCCACGCCGATATCTATTCCGAATTTATCAGCCTGCATACCTAATTCATTATCATCCTTGTCCAGTGTCCGCTGAAACGGTTTTCCGCGCTGTTCAACCGTAAAACCGCAGTTGGTGAACAGTTCTGTCCAGCTTTCCTGTATATTGTTCCATACAGGCTGTCCCCATAAATCAAAGACCTTTTTCACCCTGCTGAAATCTGTCCATTTATTTTCAACAGCAATAAAACAGCCGTCCTTTTTCAATACGCGGTAAACCTCATTCAATGCGGCAGTTCTCCCTTTTTCACCGGCACGCGTTGAGCCGATACCGAGAAAACTTGTGACAACATCAAACGATTCATCATAAAACGGCATATCCATAATGTTGAATGACGCTAAGCTTATATCGTATTTACGCAGATTTTTATTGATAAATTCCCTGAGAGCCTTTATAAGCATGGAGGACGCGTCTGCCGCGATAACAGGAATATCGGGGTTCTGAGAAAGGATAACCGGAGTGAGCCCCATTCCCGGCCCGCAGGCAATTTCCAGAAAGGGCGCGGGATTATTTGAAAAGGCTCTGCATATATCATTACGAAAAAAGGTAAATAATTCATCACCGGCAGACCACTTACTTTCAAAAATGCCTTTGTTAAGCCACATATCAGCGTCACTTTCATCAAACCGGTCACCGTGACTGTCTGCGTGAAAATAATAATCCCCGTCAATTACTTCCGCCGGCTGTTTTTTGAAAAGGGTTTTAATAAAATTGTTCATGTTTATTTCTCCTATAAAGTTATGAATGGGTGTAGTAATAACAACTAAATTCAGCATACAAAAAGTCAGCTGCAAAAACAAAACGCGTGAATATCATACGGAGTTCTCGCCGCAAATCATTGCATACGTGATTAAGCTTAAACGGCAAAATTTTGCAGCGGTCACTTACCGCGCAGCGGGCTGGCGAAAAGGGAGTTCTAAGAGGGGAAAACCTCCGCAGGTTTTCCCCTCTTAGCGGCGTTTTGGTTACTTTGCCGCTGATGGCTCAGTAGTTTTGCTACGCAAAACCGCTCCTTTGGAGCGTCGGACATCTTTCCGATACTAAAAGTAACTCGGGGGTTGTGAACAAAAGTAATCCGATAAAATTCATAGGGGCGTCGATACGCCCCTCCGCAGTATCTTCGTAATCTTTATTATAAAACGGTATCAATGGAATACAGCAAAATGATTTTGCTGTATTCCCTTCGGATACTTTACATACGGTATTTCTCCGCCTGCTTATTGAACATCTCCGCGTATTTTCCGTTCAGTTTCATAAGCTCGTCATGACTGCCTTCCTCGATTATCCTGCCTTTTTCAAGCATATATATCCTGTCCGCCATACATACCGTTGACAGACGGTGTGATATAAATATAACCGTTTTGTTTTCCGAAAGCTTCATCATCGTATTGTTGAGATTATACTCGCTTATCGGGTCAAGCGCGCTTGACGGTTCGTCAAGTATCACATATCCGCAGTCGCGGAAAAATATTCTTGCGATTGCAATTTTCTGTTCTTCACCGCCCGAAAGTCCGAGTCCGTCCTCGTAAAATTCACGCGTAAGCTGTGCGTCTGTACCGATACTGTCTATCTTGTCAAAACCGCTGTCATGAAGCGAGGATATGATTTTTTCCCTGTCCTCATCTTTCACAAAATCCATAACTACATTTTCTCCGACAGTGCCGGCGAATATTTTATAATCCTGAAATACCGAACCGAACTGACCGCGGTAATTCCGGCAGTTAAATTCGCGTATATCGGTGCCGTCCTCAAGGATCGCTCCCTCCGACACATCATACATATTCATAAGCAGTTTCGCAAGTGTGGATTTTCCGGCTCCGTTATATCCTACCAGAGCGATTTTCTCACGCGGTTCTATCGTAAGATTGATATTTCTCAGACTGTATTCTTTCTCGCCTGTATATTTAAAGGACACATTTTTAAATTCAATACGTTTCACGCCGTCAGGCACTGTTTTTCCTCCGCGCATTTCCGTAACTGATTCTGTGTTCATAAATGTGACAAACTTGTCAATATAAAGGCTCTCCTGCGCAAACCGCGCCAGTACGTCTATAAATCCGTTCATTTTGTACATATAGTCTATTGACGCGCTGAAAAGCGCCGACAGATCACCGAACATAATCGCGTGCAGAACAAGTGATTTATGGCACAGATACACAAGCATTGAGAAAGTGAACATACCCCCTGAAAAACCGCCTGATACGATGGAATATACCATAATCTTTTTTCCGCCTGTTTCATATATATGCTTGATTTCCGCCATTGCCTTTTTCAGTTTCTTAAACAGCGTTTTGTGCATATCGGAAAGACGTATCTCCTTTGCGTAATCGGCAAGATAAAATACTCTCTGGATATAATCCCTTTCGCGTTCAATCGGCTTTGCCTCATTGTCCATCTCAAATCTTGTCTTTATGATTTTTGAATGACATAATACCCTCACAACCAGTGTAACGGCCGCAAATATAAACATCATATAGTCATTCATTATAATAAATCCGCCTAAAAAGAGAATATCCGACGTCCGCGCTATTAAAAGCGACCACATATGATATGTGCTGAAAATTCTTGAATCCGCCTGAGATGCCGCCCATACGAAATCATTGTAAAATTCGGCGGTTTCATAGCAGCTCAGGTCAATATCCTTTGCCTTGTCAAATATCATTTTCATCATTCCGGCTCTTATTTTAGGCTTGCCCATAGCAACGGCAT
>CAZLOX010000011.1:4225-14531 GCA_964561265.1 uncultured Lachnospiraceae bacterium | reverse complement strand
TGTGTCTGAGCAGGACAGCCGCGCTTATCATAACAAGCAGTTTAAAAAGTTCCGCAAATGACGCTCCCTCCGACAAACCGTTGAAGATGTACTTCAGCGCGACAGGGCCGGATATAAGCTCGGAAAATGCCACGAAAACACAGAAAAACGTCTGCGAAAGAAAAGAGAGAGGCGCAAATCTTATCAGATGCCTCAGCATCATCCAGTGATTCTGTATTATATGCAGTGTTTTTTTCATTCGTCTTCCTCCTCTCCGCCCTGATATTTCTCCGACTGCATACGGAACATTTCCGCATACTTTCCGTTTCTCTCCATCAGCTCCTTATGACTGCCTTCTTCGATAACAGAGCCGTTTTCAAGCATATATATCCTGTCCGCAAGCACAGCGGTGGACATCCGGTGAGAAATAAAGATAATGGTTTTATCTCCGCACGCTTTCATCATATTTTCAAATATCTCATACTCGCTTATCGGGTCAAGCGCGCTTGACGGCTCGTCCAGAATGGCGATTGTTGAACTTTTGTCCGCGAACACTCTCGATACCGCTATTTTCTGAAATTCTCCGCCCGACATCAGAACGCCGTTGTCGTCAAATTCCTTTGTAAGCAGAGTGTCCATTCCGTTTTTCATACCGGATACCTTTCTGTAAAGTCCGCTGTCCTTCGCCGCCTGCAGAGCCGTATTTTCATCATTTTCATTTTCAGCCGGATGAAGCAGTATATTTTCGGTTATGCTTGCCGCGAATATTTTAAAGTCCTGAAATACAGTTGAAAATATTTTACGGTACTTTGAGAGCTTGTATTTTTTTATATTTTCCCCGTCAAGCAGAATTTCTCCGTCAGATACATCATACAGACGCATCAGAAGTTTCACAAGTGTTGATTTGCCGGCTCCGTTGTGCCCGACAAAGGCAATCTTTGAGCCGTGGGGAATATCAATGTTTATATTTTTCAGAACATCGGCCTTCTGCTCGCTGTATCTGAAAGATACATTTTTAAGAGTCAGACTGTTCTGTCTGTTCTTTATGTCAAGTCCGTTTTCATCTTCCTTGATTTTTGGCTTGTATTCAAGAAATTCACGGATATTTTCCGCGTAAAGACCGTTGTCCATAAATTCGGATGTCACCCATGTAAAAGAATATATTCTGCCTATGAGCGTATTTGCGGCGTTGATTATGGTGACAAAGTCGCTTAAATTGTACGCGTGATATGTAATATATCTGTACAGGATAATTCCCTGCACTCCGAGGAATGTTCCAAGACTCATGAATATTTCTCTCACACATCTGAGCAGACCGATAATGCTGTACTCTTTATGAAATATTTTAAGCATTGATTTCAGTGAGTTTTCAAAATATGTCATAAGCGGAAAATACATATTTCCGATACGCATTTCCTTTGCATAATCAGAAAGATACAGCGTTCTTTTCACATAGTCGAACGCCCTGTTGTCGGGCGTTGCTTTCTTCTGTGCATCATATCCTTTTACAGAACGCTTTTTGTCGATAAGCATAGCGCATATTCCGCAGAATATTACAATCGGTACGACTATGGGTTCCCAGTGCATGATAATAACTGTACATATCACCATGCCTGTAATACTTGATACTGCGTTGGCGATATTTTCAAGAACCATTCCGCCCCTCATCAGAAGCTCTGAATTTGCGCGTGTGTATTTGTTATAAAAATCAGGATTTTCATAACATTCAAGGTCGCATTCCACCGCTTTTTCATATACTTTTGACAAAAAATATTCCTGTATCACAACATCCGATTTCGGCATATAGACATTAAAGAACCAGCCGCCGTATGCAGCCACTATGATCTCGTATATAAGCAATATAAAAATCACCGGAAATACCTGAGCCATAGTAAGACTGTTTTCGATAGCTTTCATTATCATACGCATTAAAAACACGCTGAATACTATACTTTCCATGCGGTTCAGCGTAAAGATGATAATTTCCAGCAATACTCTCACAGGCGCCGCTTTCCATAACATTGAAAGCATATATAAATTGTTTTTTACTATTTTCATATTTCATCTCCTGCCCGTTAAACAAACTGTTCCTTAACCGATGTACAATTCGTCAGGTATCGTCAATAAATATACTGTCCGTTATCTGAGCTTTTAAATGCCCGAATGTCAGCATGGGCGGCCGGATGTAAACCGCGTATCTGTAAATAATAAGTGCTGTCATACTGCTGTCTCCTTTCATAGTTAATAATTTCTTAAGGAAAGGCTGATTTAAAGGTAATAAAAAAATAGTTTTGCGGAAAATATACGCTTTCCATACGAATTTCTTACGGAAATTCGCCACTTCCAAGCTATTTTCTGCAAGTATCGGAAAGATGTCCGACGCTTGCATAGCAAGCGGTTTTGCGAAGCAAAACTACTGACGTCGGGGGACTAAAACTATTTTTTTATCTTGATTTATTCAGCGTTTCCTTAACAAAGTCATTGACTTTTTTTATTTGACGATATATAATTGAATTAGTTAATCAAATTGTTTAATATAGTATGTCTGTAATATTTACTATACTTATAAATTTTTGTTTGTCATATAATAATATTATTAAGGAGGTATACCATCATGGAATATATTATACGTTTAATATGGGATAACGATGCCGGTGTATGGATTGCCGAAAGTGATGATATCCCGGGACTTGTACTTGAGTCAGGTTCCTTTGACGCTTTGCTTGAACGCGTCCGCTTTGCAGTACCTGAACTTCTTGAACTGAACAATACTGATAAATCTTCTCTCATCTTAACGTTTTTATCGGAACGTCAGGAAAGGATTGCTTTGTAATGGCTGAATACGAGAAAAAAAGTACGCAGTATATTAAGTCAGCACAACTGTAGTTTTATCAGACACGGCAAAGGCGATCATGACATATGGTTCAGTCCTGTCACTCAGCGTCATGTAACTGTTGACACAAAGATAAAATCAAGACATACTGCAAATGCAATTTTAAAACAGTGCGGAATTGATTATAGATTCAGATAATCAGTTTAATTCATCATAATGCCGTTTGTAACTAATTTTCAAATTAAAGACATACGGCATTTTTTCTTTTACGCTGCCTTCCTATACCGCATATCGCCGTTTCCTTTCCGTACTATTTCAGTATATCAAAATATATATTCAAAGTCAATTAAGTTTTGGTTGATAAATAAAACTTTTTAACTGAAAAGTATACATTTCGGTTAGTTTTTATGCGACAAAAAATGATAAATTTTCTTATTCACTATTGACAAATTAACATTGACTGTGGTATAATGTTGTTGTTCAAATCTGACAATGAAATTTTTTAACCAAAAAGTATAGGTTTCGGTTAAAAATGACAATTTATGTAAGTTACAACGGCTTTTTATCTATACTTTTTTATATTACGCATTTTTGCTTTATTATGATAAAATCAAAGATATCTATTGCATAGAGAAAACAGTTTCATTTATATAACAGAACATAACAAAAGCTATCTTTACCGATACATAGCTGCAAAAACAAAATGCGTGTATATCATATGGAGTTCGCGCCGCAAATCATTGTATGCGTGACTAAAGTTCAAACGGCGAAATTTTGCAGCGGTCAAATATCGCGTAGCGTGCTGCCGAAAAGGTGGATTATTAAGGAGGGAAAACCTGCGCAGGTTTTCCCTCCTTAATTGTCCCTTTGAGTACTTTCCCGACAGGGGGAAAGTACTTCGTGAAGGGTGCGGTAAATTGTAATTCAAACAAATTTAAGGGGAGCGCCGAAACGCTCCCACAAAATCATTTAAAATACCACCGGAATTATCAGCATATAAACAAACTGCACAGAACAAATTATAGTCTGTTCTGTGCAGTTATTTTTTCGGTTTAATTCAGTGTTTTTTAATAAATTCCCTTATTGCCTTTTCAACGCTTTCTACTTCCTCTTTAAGCATTGCGGCCGACATTCTGAACGCGCCGCCGCCTAAAATTATAAGCTGTTCAAGTCCGTCCGATGTCGCAACGCGGACACGGTGTTTCCTGCCTATCTGATGCGTTACCTTTTCAATATACATATCCGCCGTTTCGGCCTCTTTTGTATACACTACAGTTATATTTCCGCGTTTTTCCAGCTCGCCGGGATTATTCTTGACTTTGTACGCGTCAAATACCAGTATCAGTTCGCACTGTTTAACGCCCTGATAATTGCTGAGAACGGAAATAAGCTGTTCCCTTGCTTCTTCGAGGTTCTGTTCTGCCGTTTTCCGCAGTTCGTCCCATGCGAATATGATATTGTAGCCGTCAACAAGCAGATATTCCGGCCCATCGGGTATTTTTTGTCCCTTTACCTTCACACCGGAAACACTGTTCTTCTTTCTTACGCTTTTCATCGCGCTGTAAGAATCTCTTTTTAACGGCCCGTATGTCCGCTCAAAGATACGCATAAGTTCCTTATCAGCCGCAATGCCGTCTATATATTCACGAACGCGGGTTTCCGGTACTATATTTTCAGTTTTTTTTTCAGTTTTCAGCGTGCTTTCAAGGTGCATATATTCGGGCACTTTGTCCCATTTCACCTCAAAACCCGCGCCGTGAGAGCAGAAAACGGAATCGGGTGTATTTTCAAGGTCGCTTTCGGGATTATAGCCTGTCCGCTTTATGATCTCATCGCTTTCCGGACATTCCCTGTATCCGGACAGCACGCATGAAAGACGCCCTGTGCCGCGCGTGTATTCCACAACTTCGCTGTGATAACCAAGCATTTTTCCGACAGGAACACTTCCTGTAAGCACAGATATTCCGTCTTTGCTTTCGGGCAGACCAAATTCCCCTCCCATACGCTGAATATCCGTCATAGCCCGTCCTATAGAACTGTCGGGAACTTCTATGCGGAAATCATACCACGGCTCTAAAAGCACGCTTTCGGCGCACATCAGTCCCTGCCGGACAGCGCGGTATGTCGCTTGTCTGAAATCTCCGCCTTCGGTATGTTTCAGATGCGCCCTTCCGGCGGTCAGCGTTATTTTCAGGTCGGTGACAGGCGAGCCTGTAAGCACGCCTATATGCGTTTTTTCCTGCAGATGAGTCAAAATAAGTCTTTGCCAGTTTTTATCAAGCACATCTTCGCTGCACGATGCGGCAAAATGTATTCCGCTTCCGCGCTCCGTCGGTTCAATGACAAGATGCACCTCCGCATAATGACGCAGCGGCTCATAATGTCCCACTCCCTCAACAGGCGCGGCTATTGTTTCCTTGTAGGCTATACTTCCCTGTGAAAATCCGACTTCCATATTAAATCTGTCCGCAATAATACGCTTTAATACTTCAAGCTGAATTTCGCCCATAAGCTGTATGTGAATTTCACGCAGACGCTCATTCCAGATAATATGCAGCTGAGGGTCTTCCGTTTCGATTTTCCGCAGATTGACAAGAGCGGTGTGTATATCGGTATTGTCGAGGATATCCACTCTGTAATTAAGCGCCGCCTCAGTCATCATAGAGCCAGAATCGGCCTCAAAGCCAAGTCCTTCGCCGGAATATGTCTGTGTAAGTCCGACAGCCGCGCATATCTCGCCTGCTCCGACTTCATCGGCGCTTCTGAATTTCGCTCCCGAATATATCCGCAGCTGATTTATCTTTTCGCTCCATTCTTCAGAACCGTTTTTACCGCTGAGCAGTGATTTTACCTTTAAACTGCCGCCGGTGATTTTCATGTAGGTAAGACGGTTTTTCTGTTCGTCCTCGGATATCTTAAATACCCGCGCGCCGAATTTACCGCCGTATATTATAGTTTTTGTGTATTTGTCAAGTCCGGACAGAAATTCCTCCACTCCGCTGAATTTAAGCGCCGCGCCGAAATAGCACGGGAAAATTTTTCTCTCATAAACCGCCTCCGCGATATCATCGTCTGAAATTTCCCCGTTTTCTATAAATTTTTCCATAAGCTTTTCTGAAGATACGGCGATATCTTCCGAAAAGTCATCATATTCATCGGTAAAATTCACGCATCCGCCGTCAAGGCGCTGTTTCAGTTCAGACAATAACGCGTCATGCCCGTCCGGACTGAGATCCATTTTGTTTACGAATATAAACGCCGGAATATTGTATCTGCCGAGCATTTTCCAGAGTGTTTCGGTATGGCTCTGAACGCCGTCCGCGCCGTTTATGACAAGTATGGCATAATCGAGAACCTGAAGCGTGCGTTCGGTTTCCGCGCTGAAATCAATATGCCCCGGAGTGTCCAGCAGCGTTATATGCGTGTTTCCGGTATGCAGAACAGCCTGCTTGGAAAAGATGGTTATTCCTCTTTCACGCTCTATTTCATGCGTGTCAAGAAAAGCGTCCCTGTGGTCCACTCTGCCGGCTTTTCTTATTTCTCCCGAAAGATAGAGCATAGCTTCTGAAAGAGTGGTTTTACCGGAGTCGACATGAGCCAGTATTCCGACAGTAAGTTTTTTCATTATAATGATAAAATCACACGCCCATCAGCGCTTTTACGTCGGCGAGAACATTTTCTATAACTTCGGATGCCGCGTCAAAGTTTTCGCCTGCTGTGCCGAGATATATCTTGATTTTAGGCTCTGTGCCGGACGGACGGATAATGAAATATGATTTTCCGTCTGACAGATTGTATTTAAGCACATCCGCTTTCGGAAGTCCGTCTATATTTGAAACAACGCCGAATTTATCGGTTATTTTCTGCGACTGATAATCCGATATTTTAACAACCTCCATGCCGTTTGCCGATTTCGGCGGATTTACGCGGAGATCAGAAAGAATAGCCGCCATTTTTTCCATACCGTCCTTGCCCGGCATTGTGACTGAAACTGTCTTTTCGGCAAAACATCCGTATTTTGCATAGATATCCTGCAAAGCCTCATATAAGGATTTGCCCTTTGTTTTATAGAATGCCGCCATTTCAGCGATAAGCATAACAGCCACAACGCCGTCCTTGTCACGCGCGTGAGTTCCGGCAAGGTAGCCGTAGCTTTCCTCAAAACCGAACACATACTCATGTGAGCCTGTTTCGGCAAACTCAGTCATTTTCTCGCCTATATATTTGAATCCTGTGAGAACGTTCATTATTTCAACATTGTAATTTTTCGCAATTGCCGCCGCAAGCTCGGTTGTAACGATTGTCTTTATGATAACCGACTTATCCGAAAGCTGTCCTTTTGCCGCCTTTGACGAGAGTATATATTCGCACAGAAGCGCGCCGGTCTGATTGCCTGTAAGAGTGCGGTATACGCCCTGAGCGTCACGCACAACTATGCCAACGCGGTCACAGTCCGGGTCTGTTCCGATTATAACGTCAACGTCATTTTCCTTGGCAAGACCTATCGCTATTTCAAAGCCTTCCTTATCCTCCGGATTAGGCGATTTTACGGTCGGGAAATTTCCGTCCTCGGTGTCCTGCTCCTTGACAACTATAACATTTTTAAAGCCCATTCTTTTCAGTATAGCCTGAACAGGACGGCTGCCTGTGCCGTGGAAAGGCGTGTAAACGAACTTGAATGTATCGCTGACAGCCGCAACCGCTTCGGGATTAAGTTGCTGTGTCGATATAGCGTCAAGGAACTGCTCATTGAGCTTTTCGCCGACGATCTTTAAAAGACCGCTGTTTTCCATCTCTTCTTTGGAGAAGAAGCTGACATCGTCAAATATATCATAGCTGTTTATAGCGTCAACAACGACATCCGCCGCCTCCGGAGGGAGCTGACCGCCGTCAGGGCCGTATACCTTGTAGCCGTTGTATTCCTTAGGATTATGGCTTGCGGTGATCATTACGCCGGCAGCCGCTTTAAGGGTTCTTATGCCGAAAGATACCTCAGGCACTGAATGTACTGTGTCAAAAAGATATGTCTTTATACCGCTTTTGGTAAGAACCTTTGCGGTTTCCTCGGCGAAAACACGCGAGAAATTTCTTGTATCGTAGCCGATAAGCACGCCTGCTGCCGCGGCTTCTTTGCCTCTGCTGTTGACGTATTTCGCCACGCCCTGCGATGCGCGTCTTACCGTGTATATATTCATTCTGTTGGTACCCATTCCGATTATGCCTCTCATGCCGGCTGTACCAAATTCGAGTTCGCGGTAAAATCTTTCCTCGATTTCCTTCTCATTATCCTTGATTGCCAGTAATTCATCCTTAGCCTGCTGGTCTGTGGCATCGGATGTTATCCATCTTTCGTAAATTGCTTTGTAGTCTGACATTGTAAAAGTCCTCCTTTATTTATTTAAAAATTTATTATTTTTGTTCATTATTCCTGTTTATCATTTTTCAATGTCGGAATGAATTTTTTCGCCCAGTTTCCTCTTCCCGATATATATATGGCGCCGAGTATTGAAAAGGCTATCGCTCCGATGAAGTTTACAATTAAATCTTTCATGGTGTCGAAAAGTCCTATGTCAAGATAACCGCCGAAAGTATATTCCCCGCCGTTTATGACCATGCTTCTTACCGCCGCGGAAACAGCCTCATTTGTGCCTTCGGGATTCATATTTACCGAGGAAATAATATTCAGGACAGTATCCTTCTGCATATCGGTATGGAAAAATACATCCATGCCAAATTCAAAAAATTCCCACAAAACGCCGATAGTCATGGAAAAGCACACCGCGACAACAGCGACAAATGCAGGCGTCATAGCGAAATGTATTTTATCGTTTCTGTTCAGGACATCTATCATGGAAAAACCGATAGCGCCCATAAGAAAGCCGTTTATTGTATGAAGCATAGTGTCCCAGTGCGGAATATTTATATAATATTCCCTCACTTCTCCGAGTATCTCCGCCGCGAATATAAAGAGGATTATCATTATTTCCAGCGGTTCGGGAAGATATATATTAAATTTTTTGCCGGCGAATGACGGTATAAAGAAAAGAACAAGCGTAAGCAGGCATAAAAATACATTCGCGTAGTTGCCGTGCATAAACTGCGATATCATAACGAATACAACGAATATGCGCAGAACAACATAAACTGCGAATATTTTCCTGTCCTTACGGTCTTTTTTGTTGTGCGGGTTATTTTTTTTCATAATATTTACCTTTCCGAGTAAAGAATACTGTATTTTTTCGCATATAATCCACGTCAGCGCACGGAATGAATGCTAAGCGGCGGATTTATTTTATATTAAGTATATTTTATAAATATAAATTATATACAGAAAGACAAAAATAAATTTCCATTGCGCACATATACATAATAATTATATTCCTTTAAGGTTATTTTGTCAATATTTATACAGGATTAAAATGAAAAGTTTTTCTGCAATACGCTCCGTAAAGAAAGTAAACGCCGTTTTACTATTGACAACGGCGCAAATAACGAATATAATATGAATAAGCTGTATGGCTGATAAAAAGGAAAGCGGTGAAGGATATGGACAGAAAAGAAAAGGCTGTCGAATATTTTAAAATGGGATATAACTGTTCACAGGCGGTGCTTGCGGCATACTGTGATTTATTTGATATAGATATGCGGACGGCTCTGCGGATAACCGAGGGATTCGGCGGCGGAATGGGACGGCTGCGGAGCGTGTGCGGAACGGTCACGGCTTTGTTTATGCTTGCCGGTCTGAAATATTCAAAGGCGGAGCCGGGCGATCTGGAAACGCGCGCTTTTGTGTATAAAAAAATTCAGGAACTTGCAGGAAAATTTACAGAAAAAAACGGTTCATTCATATGCGGCGAACTTCTGAAAGGAATACAGCTCACTCCGGGCGCTGTGCCGACAAAGCGTGACGCGGAATTTTACAAAAAGCGTCCGTGTATTCAGTATATAAAGGACTCATGTGAATTTGCGGAGGAATATTTACTGAATGTACATAAATAAGTCACAGAGAAATCATAGAAATACAGTATAATGGAAAAAAGCGATTTTTACGGGAGGGTATGAATTTTATGAAAAACAGTATTCTTATTGTTGAAGACGAGGAACGTCTGCGCGAAGTTGTTAAGGATTATTTTGAAATGGCAGGGTATGATGTGACCGAAACGGGCGACGGGCTTGAGGCAATAGAAATGGTTGATGAACAGGAATTTGACCTTATTCTGCTTGATATAATGCTTCCGAATGTGGACGGATTTTCAATATGCAGGAAAATACGGAAAACAAAAGCAGTTCCTATCATAATCATGACGGCGCGCAGCGCGGAGGACGACAAACTTATGGGATATGAGTTCGGCGCGGACGATTACATAACAAAGCCGTTCAGTCCGAAGGTACTTCTGGCGAAGGCAAACGCGCTCATAAAAAGAGTGAGCGGAACGGTGTGCAATGACGAGGGAATAATATCGCTTGCAGGAATAACGGTCAATCAGAGTTCGC
>CAZLOX010000011.1:0-4215 GCA_964561265.1 uncultured Lachnospiraceae bacterium | reverse complement strand
ACTTACTCCCAAAGAATATGATCTTCTTCTCTATCTTATGAACAACAAAGGCAAAGTAATGTCACGGGATATTCTGCTTTCAAAGGTATGGGGATACGATTATTTCGGGGATCTGCGCACTGTGGACACTCATATCAAAAAGCTCCGTGCAAAACTCGGAGATAAGGCGGTTCATATAAAAACGCTTATAAAAGCGGGATATAAATTTGAAGAAAATGTTTAACGGAGAATAGCTATGCGTAATGTCTGGTCAAAATCGTCTATATCAAAAAAAATGTTTTTCTGTCTTGCGCTGGTATTCATTCTTTATGTATTGTTTAATTTTTTCACGCAGATAATATTTTATAAGGGCATATATACTTATTATCAGAAACAGAACATGATAAAAAATCTGAATATATTTGCCGGCGAATATAACAATCTGAGTGATTTTGATGAGATAAATTCAGCTATTGTGGATTTTTCAAATGAAAACGGCTCATATATTATGATAATGTCGGACGCCGGAGATATTCTCCATTCGCTTTCCTATAATATGGCGCTGGCAGATTCAGACGGAAAAATATATCATTTCTCCCTTGACCGCGCAGTACATGACAAATCTTTTTCCAATCTTAATCTGGATGTCGGCGATAAGATAACAGTCAGGTATTCTATTGTGCGCGAACAGGGATACGGATTATTGTATAATCCGAAAAGCATAACGAAAAATTCCTCCGAATGGACTGCGGACGACAGAAAAAATGTTATTCCTCCGCAGTCGGTTCATAGCAGAACTTTTGCCTTTTCGCAGGAGTATGAGGTTTCGGGAATAATAACAAAGGTGGATATTCCGAATGATTTTGATATGCGTGACTCAATAAAAAGAAACGAGTCCACTGTGGCTATAATGAATTTAGTTGCGAATAACATAAAAAATAATATGGTTATAGAAGAAAATAAAATCTATATATATATCTATGACAATGGAGTCGAACGCTATATGGCTCTTGCAAAGAAAATTATGCACGAGGAAAGTCCGCAGTATGTATTTATGGTAAATACCCTTCATTCAATGGACGAGGCTATAGATATATTGGGATATTCATTTAAAATGTGGCTTTTTGCGGCGCTGATAGTGGTGGTTTTCACATCGCTTGTATTGTCCGGCATAATAACAAGGCCGGTGAGAAATATAAGCGCGGTTACCAGAAAGATGAAAAATCTTGATTTTTCACAGAAATGCGTTGTTCATTCTCAGGATGAACTCGGTATTCTTGCGCAGAATATAAACGATATGTCTGATAAGCTGGATACGACTATTTCCGAACTTACAGAAGCGAACAAAAAGCTTAAGAGAGATATTGAAAGGGAACGCGAACTGGAAAATCAGCGAAGTGAATTTGTGGCGGCGGTATCGCATGAACTTAAAACTCCGCTTGCGGTAATAAGGGCGTATTCGGAAGGACTGATTGACGGAGTGTCGATTGAAAAGCAGTCGAAATATATCAATGTAATAATAGATGAAACCGAAAAAATGAGCGCGCTTGTCAGCGATATGCTGAAAAATTCCAAACTGGAATCCGGCGCGATGGATATGGATATACAAACTCATAACTTATCGGAATTTGTGTCAAAAATATCATACAGACTTTCAAAAACGGCAAAAGAAAGGAATATCACCGTTTTAAACGATATAGAGCCGGATATTTACGCGGAGTTTGACGAATATTATCTTGAACAGGTAGTGGGAAATTTCGTGACAAATGCAATAAGATACACGCCGGAGGGAATGAGGATATTTGTCAGCACGCATAAAGACGGCGGTTACTGTGAAGTGTCTGTTGAAAATGAGGGCAGTCATATTGAAGAGGAATTTCTGGATAAGGTATGGAACAGATTTTACAAGGTGGACAAATCACGTACCGGAGAAGGAACAGGGCTCGGACTTGCTATTGCAAAAAATATCCTGACGCTCCATAACGCGCGCTACGGTGTGGAAAATACCGATGCCGGAGTGAGATTTTATTTCAGTCTTACGGATGATGACAAAGGAAACGCCTGAGAAGAACCTGTCTTAATAAGTATATTATATTGTTCCGCTGAAAAATCATTTCCAGTCAAACCATATATTTTATAACATAATAAAGAGTATTGCGCACAAAATATGATTGTAGCCGGTTGATAAATCTTATTTCAGAGATTGAGATATGATTTATAAGGCTATAAATTCAGATTATATTTTGGGGGAAATAAAAATGAGTAAGAAAAGTTCAATATCAGTACCGGAAGCAAGACAGGCTATGGATAAGTTTAAGATGGAAGCGGCAAACGAAGTGGGCGTAACTCTTAAAGACGGATATAACGGCGAACTCACAGCAAGACAGGCTGGTTCTATCGGCGGTCAGATGGTTAAAAAGATGATTGAGGATTACGAAAAGAAAATCAAATAATTACGGCGGAAGTTCAGATTTCCGCATAATTACAGGCAGGGGAGCGTTTTCGGCGCTCCCCTGTATCTGTGTGAAACCGAAGATATTTTACAAGACATACGCTGTGTTGTGTTATATAATAAGAACAGGAGGGTATCTTTCCGGCAAAATCTGAGGAGGGAGAAAATGAATAAAGAAATCCGGACTGTAATATATGATGAAGAACTTCATATTGAAGCATACCGTTTCGAGGGAATTGTACAGCCTTTTCCGAATCACTTCCATGAACATTATGTAATTGGTTTTGTTGAGAGCGGACAGCGTACGCTTTCCTGCAAAAACAAAAAATACATAATCGGCAGAGGAAATATAATAATATTCAATCCCGAGGATAATCATGCGTGCGAACAGAGCGGAGGAGGCAGTTTTGATTACCGCGGACTGAACATCGGCAGGGAAATTATGCTTGACCTGACGGAAGAAATAACTGGAAAGAGGGAAATGACCGGCTTTTCCTGCAATGTGGTTTATGATGAGGAAATCGCTTGTTATCTGCGTCCGCTGCATGAGATGATAATGAACGGAATAAGCGGATTGGGGAAGGAAGAATATCTGATTTTTCTGATTTCCGCGCTTATTCAGAAGTACGGTCAGCCTTTTGAAAACTGTATTCCCGAATGCAGTGAGGAAATAGAACGTGCCTGCAAATTTATGGAGCGGAATTATGCGGAGCATATCTGTTTAGAAGATATATGCCGGTGTGCCGCACTCAGTAAATCCGCTCTGCTGCGCGCGTTTGTGAAAACAAAGGGAGTCACTCCGTACAGGTATCTGGAAAATATTCGTATAAACGAAGCTAAAAAATTACTGGCAGACGGAGTATTTCCGCTTGATGCCGCTGCTCAGACAGGCTTTTACGACCAAAGCCATTTCACAAATTATTTCAGCAGATTTACAGGGATTGCTCCGGGCGTTTACAGGGAAATTTTCCGCAGCGGAAATAAAAATAAGGAGGGTGAACAGAATGACAAATAAAACCGGTCATTTAGCGGCGCTGATTACGATTATGATATGGGGAACGACATTTATTTCAACAAAAATATTACTGACTGATTTTCAGCCTGTGGAAATTCTGCTGTGCCGTTTTATAATAGGATATTTTGCGCTGCTGATTATTTTTCCGCGCCGGTTCAAGGCGGAGAATGTACGGGAGGAAATAACTTTTGCCGCGGCGGGATTTTGCGGAATATGCTTATATTATCTGCTGGAAAATATTGCGCTGACCTATACAGCGGCGTCCAATGTCGGCGTTATTACATCTTCTGCACCGTTTTTTACGGCAATACTATCGCGGATAGCTGTAAAATCATCAGATGAAAAACTGGGATTGAATTTTTTTATCGGTTTTGCGGTTGCTGTCACGGGGATTGCACTTATCAGTTTTAACGGCTCGGAAATGAAATTAAGTCCCAAAGGCGATATATTGGCAATGGCGGCGGCTTTTGTGTGGGCGTGTTATTCCATACTGACACGTAAAATCAGCTGTTTCGGATATCCGGTTATTTTTACCGCGCGCAGAACGATTTTTTATTGGATTTTATTTATTCTGCCGGCGGTTTTTCTGTTTGATTTCAAATTAGATTTTCTGCGGTTTGCAGACATGGCAAATCTGCTTAATATGATTTATCTGGGACTTGGAGCGTCTGCGCTCTGCTTTGTTACGTGGAATTTTGCCGTAAAGGTATTGGGAGCGGTAAAAACAAGTATTTATATTTACATAGTACCGGCGGTAACAGTCGCAGCG
>CAZLOX010000010.1:0-27001 GCA_964561265.1 uncultured Lachnospiraceae bacterium | reverse complement strand
ACTTTGATGAAAAGTTTTGAATTAAGGAGAGAGAATAATGGCACGTGGAAATTTAGCATATGATGACTTTATGCTGGAAGAGCAGAAAAACAGAATAAAGGCCAGAAAAAAAGCTGAAAAAAGAAGAAGAGCCGAACGAAAAAGAAAAGGGACATTATTTGTATTCAAAACAATATGCGCATGTGCGGTATTGTTTTTGTCATCTGTTTTTATGATAAGCAGATATATTGAACTTGACAGCACGGAAAAGAAAATAAAATCGCTTGAAAGCGAGCTTAAGGAGATAGAGGCATATACATCTCAGAAAACATTTGAACTTGAACAAAGTGTTGATCTGACTAAAATTGAGGAAATCGCGACAACAAGACTCGGCATGAAAAGACCGGAAAAATATCAGATTATTTATGTGAATATGAAAAAAGAAGATACTACCGAAGTTACTGCCGATGAAGTTGAAGGCGTACGAAATAATATCCTTTCGGAATTTAACGCTTTAAAAGAAAATATTTCGGGTATATTTGATTTTACCAAATAATATAATTAAATAAAAAATTACGGTCAGACGACTGTTTAAAGGGATGATTTTATGAAGCCGCCTTCGGTCAATTTAAAAGGCAGAATGATGATTCTGTTCGCATTTATATTTATTGCCAGCGTGGGACTTATTGTCCGTGTGGGGTTCTGGCAGATAGTGCGCGGAGAGGAACTCAAGGCAAAAGCTGTTCAGCAGCAGACAAGAGAAAGAACTGTAACGGCAAACAGGGGAAATATACTCGACAGAAATGATCAGATTCTTGCAAGAAGCATTACTGTTGATACTGTGGTATGCTCTCCGGCGCAGATAAAAAAGGACGGTTATCCTGATGTTGTAGCGCGCAGTTTAGCGGACATACTTTCTCTGGATTATGATACAGTATATAAAAATGTTACAAAGGATACATCGTATCAGATAATAAAAAAAAGAATATCAGCCGAGGAAAGCAAGGCTATCAAGGAACTGAAAGATTCCAGCGCAGATAAGGAAAAAAAAGAACAGGGACGGCTGAGCGAGTTATCTTCGGTATACGACGGAGTGTATTTTGAAGAGGACTCAAAGCGTTACTATTATTCAAATATTGCTCCGCACGTTATAGGTTTTACCGGTTATGACAACGAGGGCAGGCAGGGTATAGAGATGGCTTTTGATGACGCCCTTACCGGAAAAGCCGGAAATATAGTGAGTGCGAAAGCGGCAAACGGCGTAAATATGGATTTTCAGTATGAGGCGCAGACAGAAGCGGAAAAAGGCTGTGATGTGGTTCTTACAATAGATGAAACAATGCAGCATTTTCTTGAAAAGCATCTTGAAAACGCTGTTGTGGAAAATCAGCTGAAAGAAGGAGCTGCGGGAATTATAATGAATCCCAAAACGGGAGAAATTCTTGCAATGTCAACAAAGCCTGATTTTGACCTGAATAATCCCAGCAGCATAGAAACATTTGAACAATATCAGATAAATATTGCCACAGATGAGATTTCCGGAACAGCACAGCCGGAGTCGGAAAGCGACAAGGTCGCGCGGCTGCGTTACAAAATGTGGAGAAATAAAGCTATTTCCGATACATATGAGCCGGGTTCAACATTCAAAATAATAACCGCGGCAATAGGACTTGAGGAAAACGTGGTTGATCTGGACACACGCTTTTACTGCGGCGGTTCGGTTCATATAGGTCCCCATGAAATAGGATGTCATAAAAGAGCAGGACACGGAGCGGAAAGTTTTCTTGAGGGCGTACAGAATTCATGCAATCCTGTATTTATCGAAACGGGACTCCGTATAGGCGGAGAAAAATTCATGGATTATTTCCGCGCGTTCGGACTTACCGAAAAAACAGGCGTGGAACTTATCGGAGAAGTAGGCAGTATTTATCATAAGGGCGAGCTGACCGAAGCAGACATAGCAACAAGTGCGTTCGGGCAGGGATTTAACGTTACCCCGATACAGCTTATATGCGCTGTGTCGGCGGTTATAAACGGCGGCAATCTGATGCAGCCGCAGATAGTAAAGGAAATAAGAAATGAAACAGGAATAGTTAAAACATATCAGCCTGAGGTGAAAAATAAGGTGATATCTCAGGAAACTTCCGATACTATGAGAGCGGTTCTCGAATCGGTCGTATCAGCGCCGAACGGCACAGGTAAAAACGCTTATCTGAAAGGTTACAGAATAGGCGGAAAAACAGGTACGTCAGAGAAAGGCTCAAGAAGCGATATCACTGAACCGAGAATCGCGTCATTTGTAGGATTTGCGCCGGCGGATGATCCGCAGGTCGTATGTCTTGTAATGCTTGATGAGCCTCAGTGCGCGGTTAAATACGGCGGAACTATTGCGGCTCCTCTTGTGGGTTCTATTTTAGAGGACGTTCTTGATTATATCGGAGTTGAGCGGCAGTTTACAGAGGAGGAACTGGCGGAAATGAACCTTGTTGTTCCGGAACTGCGCGGTTTCAGTATAGATCAGGCAAGAGCGGAAGCTGAAAAATCCGGTCTTAAAATAAAAGTAGTAGGAGAAAATGAGGGTGAATCCGTTGTGGAACAGCTCCCCAAGCCGGGCGCAAGCATAACAAACGGATCTACAGTTATTATATATATGAAAGAAAGAACAGACGACAGTCTTGTGGATGTACCGAATGTTGTGGGAATGTCTGTGGATGAGGTAAGAGCAAAGCTTGAGGCGGCAGGACTTAATTTTGAGATCGTCGGCGCAGGACAGAGCAGCCTGCAGGGTGCTTATTCCACAAAACAGAGTGTTGAAGCAGGGGAAAGGGTACTTGCCGCGACTGTTATCGGAGTCGAATTCAGACACGAATCGAGTGATTAATTTTTAGGAGGCAAACAAGAATGTTATTCAGTAAATTAGCCGGGGAAAACTGGACTAAGGAACATGATGATTTTGAAATTACGGGTATATGTTATGATTCAAGAAATGTTGAAAAGGGCAATGTATTTGTGGCTATAAACGGATTGGTGCAGAACGGACATAAATACGCCGCAATGGCTGAGAAGGCAGGCGCGGCGGTTATTGTAGCGGAAGAGCCGGTAGATGTGAATATTCCGGTGCTGTATGTGAATAATACCAAAAGAGCCGTTGCGGAAATGTCGGATATATTTTTCGGAAGTCCGTCAAAAAAATTCAAACTGATAGGCGTTACCGGAACAAACGGAAAAACAACCACAACATATCTTATAAAAAGCATATTTGAAGCGGCAGGAAAGAAGATAGGCGTTATAGGCACAAATCAGAATATAATAGGGGATAAAGTGCTTATCACTCAAAGCACTACCCCGACAACGCCCAACGCGCTTGAACTGCAGAAATTATTTACTGAAATGGCTGAAAAAGGCGCGGAATATGTTGTTATGGAAGTGTCAAGCCATGCGCTTGACCTCGACAGAGTGTACGGCTGTGATTTTGATACCTGCATATTCACGAATCTTACGCAGGATCATCTTGATTTCCATAAAACAATGGAAAATTACTTTGCCGCAAAAGCCAAACTCTTTACGATGTGCAAAACGGCTGTTATAAATACTGATGATGAAAGCGGCAGAAGAATTGCGGAAAATGCAAAGTGTGACGTTGTTACAGTATCAATAGACAATCCGTCCGATATACAGGGAAATAATATCAGAATATCGTCTGACGGAGTTACATTCAGCATAAACGCGGATAATAAAGAGGAGGAAATATTCCTGCCTATTCCGGGCCGGTTTAATGTGTATAACTCGCTTGGCGCGATTGCGGCAGCTTTGGCTATGGGCATAGATATCAGGTATATAAAGGAAGGACTCAGACGCGTTGAAGGAGTGACCGGAAGGGTAGAGGTGCTTGATACAGACACCGATTATAAGGTTATTATAGATTATGCGCATACGCCTGACGGAATAAAAAATATTATTTCCACGGTATCGGAATTTGCGGAGGGCAGAGTGATAACGCTGTTTGGCTGCGGCGGTGACCGCGACGATGCAAAACGCCCTGTTATGGGTGAAATCGCCGGAACGCTGTCCGATTACTGCATAATCACTTCGGATAATCCGCGGACGGAAAATCCCATGAAAATAATCCGTGATATAGAAACAGGAATGAAGAAAACAGACTGTGAATATATTGTTATTGAAAACAGAAAAGAGGCTATCGGATACGCGCTTGATTTTGCGGAAAAGGGAGATATTGTGATACTTGCCGGAAAAGGTCAGGAAACTTATCAGATAATAGGCAAGGAAAAGATCGACTTTGACGAAAGAGTTATTGTGCATCGTTTTTTGAATAAATAAGAGGGGACGGCGGTTATGAATCTGACAGCGGAAGAAATTGCCCGCGCGTGCGGCGGAGAGCTTGTATGCGATAAAAATATAAGAATAAATGATATTACAACCGACAGCAGAAAGGCAAAAAGCGGTTCGCTTTTTATTGCCTTGGTCGGTGAAAGGTTTGACGGTCATGATTTTATCGGCAGCGTGTTTGAGGCAGGGGCAAATCTTGCTCTTGTAAACGAAGGCTATGCAGTTAAGGAAAATCAGCCCGTTATAAAAGTTGAAAACACTCTTACTGCATTGGGCGATATTGCAAAATATTATAAGGAAAAATTCACTCTGCGTACAATAGCGGTTACGGGGAGCGTAGGAAAAACAACTACAAAGGATATGCTCTCATCGGTATTGTCCGAGAAATATAACACGCTTACGACACGCGGAAATTTCAACAATAATATCGGTATGCCGCTTACTATATTCAATCTTGACGAAACCCACGAAACGGCACTTCTGGAAATGGGAATGAATAATTTCGGTGAAATTCATTACCTTGCGAATATCGCCCGTCCCGATACGGCGATTATAAGCAATATAGGTATGTCGCACATTGAAAATTTAGGCTCACGCGGGGGAATACTCAAAGCGAAGCTTGAAATATGCGATTTCTTTGATGATAAATCCACGCTTATAATAAACGGCGATGATGATATGCTTTATCCGGCGACAAGAAATATGCCGTTTAAGGTTATATCTTTCGGAATAGAAAATCCGCAGGCTGATGTAAGAGCGTATGACATAGAGGATAAGGGAACTGACGGAGTGGAATTTTCGGTCAAAGCCGGAGGAGCCGAACACAGAATTTGTGTCAGGACTGCCGGTGCGCATAATGTGTATAACGCTCTTGCGGCAATATGCGCCGGTATTCATTACGGAATAGACATGGAACGCATCAAAGCCGGAATTGCAAACTTTACACCGACAGGTATGAGGATGAGCATTGAGGATATAGGCGGAGTAACGGTTATAAATGACTGCTACAATTCATCGCCCGCGTCGGTCGAAGCGGCGCTTAAAGTACTGAACGGCATAAAAGCCGAAAGACGCGTTGCCATTTTAGGAGATATGCTTGAGATGGGTTCTTATGCAAAAGACGCGCATTTCAATACCGGCGTTCTGGCGGCAAAATACGCCGACTGCCTGTTATGCGCCGGAAAGGAATCGGAGAACACAAAGCGCGGCGCGGAGGAAAAGGGAATGAGTGAAACATATATTTTTGAAAATTCACAGACTCTTGCCGGTTTTGCGGCGGAATATGTAAAAAAGGGCGACGCTGTTCTTATTAAAGCGTCGCGCGGAATGAAATTTGAGAATGTTTATAATACGTTAAAGGAGAAAATATGATAGAAAATATATTACATACAATAGAATTTTATGCTCCCTTTCCGCCGCAGATGCTGCCGGCATTTATAATTGCCTTTGCGGTGGCGGTAGTGTCTGGAATATTTCTCATACCATGGCTTCACAAGCTGAAATTCGGACAGGAAATACGTGAGGAAGGGCCGGCATGGCACAAGAAAAAATCAGGCACTCCGACAATGGGCGGAATAATGATGGTACTGGGAGTTATCGCCGCATATCTGCTTTCACTGGCAATGATAGGATTTAATAAGATTCTTCTGCTGATTATGTGTGTGAGCCTTGCTTTTGCGGGAATAGGATTTATTGACGATTATATCAAGGTTGTGAAAAAAAGAAATCTTGGTCTTACATCAAAGCAGAAATTCGCGCTTCAGCTTATCGCGGCGGCGGCATATGTGACTGCGCTTTACTTTATGGATGAATTAAGTACAGATATTTTTATACCGTTTGGAGGCATATTCGGAAAAAGACTTGTAACTATGCCGATATGGCTGTATGTTCCGTTTATACTGATAGTAATTACCGGAACGGTCAACGCGGTAAACCTTACAGACGGACTGGACGGTCTTGCATCGTCGATAACTGTGGTCGTATCGCTGTGCTTCGCTTTCCTTGCATTTATATTTTATCGTGATTATGTGGGAATATTTATGTCGGCGGCAGCGGGTGCGTGTCTTGGATTTCTCATATATAACCATTATCCGGCGAAAGTATTTATGGGAGATACCGGCTCGCTCTTTCTCGGGGCAATGATTGCAGCAGCGGCTGTGGCAATGAAACTTCCGCTTATAATTATCATAGCCGGTTTTGTATATCTTTTTGAGGCGCTGTCTGTGATTATACAGGTTACGGTATATAAACGCACCGGCAAACGCGTATTCAAGATGAGTCCTATTCATCATCATTTCGAGATGTGCGGATGGAAGGAAACAAAGATTGTGGCTGTGTTTACATTAGTCACTCTGGTACTTTGTGTAATATCGGTTATTTCATTATTATGATAAAAAGGCGGTAGATGTATGAGTCAGGCGATGTCGAAATCACAAAAGAGACGCCCGGGCAATAAACGCCCCGAACAACAGACAGTATCGAAAAAAAAGAAAATAGTCAAGGGAGATATAGATTATACCTTTCTGGCGATAGTCATAATTATGATTTCATTTGGTCTTATTATGATTCTGAGCGCGTCTGCCCCTGCGGCAAGGACAAAATTCGGAGATCCGTATTATCTCTTTATGAAACAGCTCCGCGCATCAGGTATGGGAATCTGCGCAATGATTTTTATGTGCTGCATGGATTACAGGGTATTCAAAAAACTTACCATGACGGCGGTAGTCGTTTCGGCAGTATTGCTTGTATTGGTGCTTATTCCCGGTATAGGAACACTCTACAACAATGCGCGCCGGTGGATACAGATAGGTCCTATTCAGATTCAGCCGTCGGAGTTTATGAAACTTGCCATTATTATGTATATAGCGAGACTTGCTGAAAATAAACCGGAATCAATGAAGAAAATGGACGGCATTATGAAATGTTTTTTCATTATAGGGCTTACAGTCGCACTGATGGCGTTTGAAACGCATATGAGCGGAGCATTGGTTATTATGGGAATGGGCGTTCTTCTGATGATTGTTGCCGGAGCGCCGGGATTTAAGATCATATCTATTTTCGGAATACTGGGAGCGGTGGCATCGGCGCTTATTCTTATGAAATCCCCCGGCCGTCTTGCGAGAATTATGAATTTTACCGATCCGTTTCAGGATACCAAAAACACCGGCTGGCAGGTAGTGCAGTCGCTTTACGCCATAGGCTCAGGCGGAATATTCGGACGCGGCATAGGAAACAGTCTGCAGAAATACAGCTATCTGCCCGAACCGTACAATGATTTTATTTTTTCGGTAATATGCGAGGAATGCGGACTTTTCGGCGCAATTGTAGTGATAGGATTGTTTCTGATGTTTATGGTGCGCGGAATGAAGATAGCGCAGGAGGCGCCGGACAGATTTTCGAGTCTGCTGGTCGTGGGCATAATAATACACGTTATGATACAGGCACTTTTAAATATTGCCGTAGCGACATCAACTATTCCGAACACAGGTATGTCGCTGCCGTTTTTCTCATACGGCGGAACGTCGATAGTTATGCTTATGGCTGAAATGGGAATAATATTGAGTGTATCGCGCGTATCAAAACGCAGGAGATAAGGAAACGCTGAATAAATCAAGATAAAAAAATAGTTTTAGTCCACCGACGTCAGTAGTTTTGCTTCGCAAAACCGCTCCATTGGAGCGTCGGACTTCTTTCCGATACCTACGGAAAATAGCTCGGAAGTAGTGAATTTCCGTAGGAAATTCATTCAGTAGTTTTGCTGCGCAAAACCGCTTACTATGTAAGCGTCGGATATCTTTCCGATACTTATGAAGAGCGTTTATTTTCCGCAAAACTATTTTTTTATTACCTTTAAATCAGCCTTTCCATAATTTTTTGAAAGGATGAATACGATTATGAAGGTTTTATTTGCCGGAGGAGGTACGGGAGGACATATCAATCCCGCAGTCGCCGCCGCAGATTATATAAAATCAATTGATGAAAATTTTGAGGCTCTGTTCATAGGCACTGAAAGAGGGCTTGAAAAGACGCTTGTTCCTAAGGCCGGATATAATATAGAATATATAGATATATGCGGATTTAACCGGAAACAGCTTTATAAAAATATAGCTGTTTTCAGAAAACTTATAAAGGCAAATAAACGCGCGGAGGAGATAATAAGGGAATTTAAGCCGGACGCTGTTTTATGCACAGGCGGATATGTAAGCGGGCCGGTTGCGATAGCCGCAAAAAAATGCGGTGTCAGGGCGGTTATACACGAACAGAATGTATATCCGGGACTTACCGTGAAAGGCAGTGAAAAATATGTGGATTATGTGGCGGTAAGTTTTGATGAAACTATAAATCATATGCGTCATAAAAAAAAATGCGTTGTTACGGGTAATCCCGTAAGGGAGGCTATTCTGAACGCTGACGGAGTAAAAGCGAGAGAAACTCTGCATATTCCCCAAGCCAAACCGCTTGCGCTTATTTTCGGCGGAAGTCTGGGTGCGGGCAGAATAAATGACGCGGTTTTTGAGATGCTTGCGAAAATTATAAAGGAAAAGAAATTCAGCCTGATTTTTGCTACAGGCGACAGGAATTATGATGAGTTCTGCGCGCGTATGAAAAAGAATAATATAGCACCTGATGAAGATGTCAGAATACTTCCTTATATAGATAATATGGCGGAGGTTATGTCGGCGGCTGATTTAGTTGTAAGCCGCGCCGGAGCGATAACGGTAAGCGAAATCGCAGCTTTGGGCAAAGCGTCGGTTCTTATTCCGTCGCCGAATGTGGTGCGTCATCATCAGGAACAGAACGCGCGCGAACTTGAAAAAAACAATGCAGCCGCGGTTATAACAGAGGAAAATCTGAGCGGAGAAACGCTGTATAATAAAATAGTGGAACTTACCGCTGATGACAAACGCCGCAAAAAAATGTCGGACAATGTGAAAAAATTCGCAAAAAGAGACGCTCTGGAGAAGATATACAAACTCCTTAAAGCCTGAAATTCAATATCATAAAACATTTTAACACACTTCCGCTAACCGCATATTATGATTAGGTAAAAATCATTATTTGCGGAGGTGTTTTAAATGGGTGTGTTTGTTGTAGAAGGGAAAAAAAGACTTGATGGGGAAGTAGATGTTCAGGGCGCGAAAAATGCCGTACTTCCCATTCTTGCCGCAACCCTTCTTTCGGGGGGAGAAAATATACTCCACAACTGCCCGATGATACAGGATGTTAAAACAACGGTTGATATATTAAGACATATAGGATGCAAAGTGAATGTGTCCGGAAATACGATATCGGTAAATTCGGATAATATTGAAAATTCGTGTATTCCGGATGAAATGATGCGCCGTATGCGTTCGTCGATTATATTTCTGGGAGCGATAGTCGGGAGGACAAATACCGCTAAGGTATCTATGCCGGGAGGCTGCGCGATAGGCACAAGGCCTATTGACATACATATAAAAGCGCTCAGACAGATGGGCATTGACATAAAGGAAGAAGGCGGATACATACTGTGCAGTGCGGATAAAATAACGGCGGCAGATATTGCGCTTGATTTTCCGAGTGTGGGCGCAACCGAAAACATAATGCTTGCCGCAGCGCGCGCGCAGGGAACAACAACAATCACAAACGCGGCGCGTGAACCCGAAATATCCGATCTTGCGGATTTTATAAACAAATGCGGAGGAAAGGTCAGCGGCGCGGGGAGCGGATATATCACAATAGAAGGCACTGATAAATTGTCGCCGTGCGAACACAGTATAATTCCCGACAGAATAGCAGCGGCAACATATCTTATATATGCGGCAGCAGGCATGGGAAGTATAATACTGAACAATGTCATACCGGAGCATATGACGGCGGTTTTGTCTGTGCTTGAGGAAATGGGACTGAATATAAGTCTGGAAAAGGAACGCATCATACTGCATCCGGTGAAGAAAATAAATGCGCCCTCAATGGTGCGCACAATGCCCTATCCGGGATTTCCGACAGATGTGCAGACCCCTTTGATGGCTCTTGCGGCAATGTCGGAGGGAAGCGGAGTGTTTGTCGAAACGATATTTGAGAACAGATTTTCACAGGTTGACGAACTCAGAAGAATGGGAGCGGATATCCAGACAGAGGGACGTGTGGCGGTAGTAAGAGGAAGCAGTCTGTGCGGAGCGAACGTATCGGCAAAGGACCTCAGAGGCGGTGCGGCGCTTATAGCGGCGGCAATAGGCGCGGAGGGTATAACAAGAATTGAAAATACCTGCTACATAGACAGAGGTTATGAGGGAATAGAGAATGTTATCTCCGGACTTGGAGGAACTATAAAAAGAATAACGGAAGCATGATTATTATAAATATTTACTTAATAAAAAAAACGGCTGCTGTTTTAAGCGGCAGCCGTATAACAGAGGATAGGCGGAACAATTATGAAAAATGATAATTATGAAGAAAGGCACAGAAAGAGAATAAGAGTAATGAAGCGTAAAAAAATGTTCAGACGAATGACAATGCTGATTGTCATATTAGGAGTGACGGTTCTTATATGTATGTATAAATGTCCGTTATTTAATGTGTCACAGGTATATATATACGGCAACAGCAGGTTATCAAGCGAGGAAATTGCGGCGCAGTCCGGAATAAGCGTAGGAGAAAATTTATTCAGGCTCAGCACCGCAGATATCTCAGAAGCTATTGAAAAAATACCGTATGTGGACAGTGTGGCGGTAATGAGAATTTTTATTCCGAAGCCGGCGCTCAGAATAGATATTACAGAATCTGATATGGCAGCGTGTGTAAAGACAGCCGAAGGTTATATTGGAATAGACAAAAATGCAAAAGCGCTGGAACTGATGCAGACCGTGCCGGAAGGAACGATTGTATTTACAGATTTATCTTTGCAGGGATATGAGTTCGGAGAAAAACTCAGATGTGAAGATGAGGACAAGCTTAAGGCTATTGCTGTCGTGTCTGACAGAATGAATAAATTCAAATTCAAAGACAAGATAAGTCCGATATCGCTTGCCGAGAGTACAAACATATCTTTCAGCTATGATGACAGACTGAATATCATATGCGGCAGCGTTATTGATTTCGATATTAAAATTGATATGCTTGAAACAGTGATACAGCGTGATGATATAAAGGATAATTCAAGGGGAATACTGGATCTCAGCACAGCTGGAACAACAATATATTCATCATAAAAAAGAGGGTTATGAAAAAATGAAGAAAATTAAAATCGTGCATATCTGCATTGGGATTGTATGTATGATTATAGCATATATAATCACCTGTCAGTTTGGCAGTGTGATGCGGAATGATAAAGAGGCGGTCATGCCGGAGAAAATGCGTCTTGAGGATTTGCAGAATCAGCTTACAATTGAAAAGGAAAAAAATAAGGACATGCTTACACAGCTTGTAGAGGCGCAGAATGATCTTGAATCTTACAGAAACGAGGCAAATTCAAGCGGAAAACTCAGCAATTCGGTAATGGATGAACTTAACCGGCTCCGTTTGCTTGCAGGAACAACTGAGGTAGAGGGGCAGGGGATAATAGTTACGCTTGATGACGGCAATGAACTTGATATGACGGGTGAAAAATTTGTAATTGTCCATGACTCGGATATCCGTATGGTATTGTCGGAACTTGCATCGGCGGGAGCTGAGGCGGTTTCTATAAATAACCAGAGAATAGTTGCAACAACAGCGGTGCGGTGTGTCGGAAGCACCGTTATGGTAAATGATGTAAAAGTTGCGCCGCCGTTTGAAATATCGGCAATAGGCAACAGTGAAACTCTTGAAGCTGCAATAAATATAAAAGGCGGAGCGGCAGATTATCTGAAAGGCTGGGGACTGCTTATTATGACTAAAAAGAGCGGAAATGTGAAGATACCGAGATATTCGGGGGTTGTGAATATGAAATATGCGCAGCCTGTGATTACAAAGGAGGCGTCGGAATGAAAATAGCGGTTGGGGGACTGGTTCTTGGAATTTTGCTGGCGCTGATTTGTCCCATACACATACCGCCGGCATATACAAAATATGTCGCCATAGGAATACTTGCCGCTCTTGATTCAATTCTCGGAGGACTTCTTGCCCATGTAAGAAAACGTTTTGATTTGAAAATTTTTCTTTCAGGTTTTCTGTCAAACTCACTTTTAGCGGCAGGACTTACTTTTATAGGAAATAAATTGGGTGTTGACATATCTTTGGCTGCAATAGTAACATTTGGAACGAGATTGTTCCAAAATTTTGCGATATTTAGAAGATACCTCTTGAATAAATCAAAAAAACGTGATATAATAAAATAAGTGGCTGTTTATAATAAAAAAATATGGAAATTTTTACATTTTACATAAAGGATATAGAGGAGGATATTCAATGAGTGAATCAAATGCTAATCTTCAGATAGGCAGTTCAATCGGGATGGATGTATCTGATGATGAATTCGGAAACGCGAAAATAAAAATAATCGGTGTGGGCGGCGGCGGAAACAATGCTGTTGCAAGAATGATTGAAGCAGGTGTTAAGGGAGTAGAATTTATTATAGTAAATACCGATGCCCAGCCTCTGAAATTATCAAAAGCGGATGTTAAAATCCAGATAGGCAAAAATATAACAAAAGGTCTCGGAGCAGGAGCAAATCCTGATGTCGGAAGGAGAGCCGCAGAGGAAAACAAGGAAGATATAAAGAAACATATAGAAAATGCCAATATGGTATTCATAACAGCGGGAATGGGCGGCGGAACCGGAACCGGCGCGGCGCCTGTAATAGCTGAAATAGCAAAATCGCTTGGTATACTTACTGTAGCTGTTGTGACAACGCCGTTTATGTTTGAGGGCAGACCGCGCGCAAAAAAAGCTGAACAGGGCATCAAACTCCTGAGCGAACAGGTGGACTCTATTGTTACAATAAAAAATGACAATCTCCTGAAATGCACAAGCAAAAAGGACAGCCTTGAAGACGCGTTCAGATATGCCGATGATATATTAAGACAGGGTGTTCAGGGTATAACCGATATTATCAAACGTCCGGGTCTTATCAACTGTGACTTTGCCGATGTAAGAACTATAATGCAGGATTCCGGAATCGCGCATATGGGCATCGGTATTGCAAACGGTGAAAACGCGGCAGTGGAAGCGGTGAATAATGCTATTGAAAGTCCTATACTTGATACAAGTATACAGGAAGCAAAGGGAGTAATTCTTTATATTGTCGGAGGTACTATATCTCTTACTGAAGTGCAGGAGATAGGCGATATGGTGCATGATGTGGTAAGCGATGACGCTGAAATTATATTCGGCGCAGCGGTTGATGACTCTCTTAATGATGAAATACAGGTTACATTGATAGTGACATCGTTATGTACAGATGCATCGCAGAAACCTATTTCTCATATTGCGGAGTCGCCGGCAAATGGACAAGGCCAGCAGTTTACATACGGAAATTCGGACGGCACTGATGCCACGATCAGCAATGAGGACGGTGACATACGCAGAGTAAGCAAGGCCAAGGGAATTGATGTTCCGTCATTTATAAGAAAAAGACCATAAATATTTGCTTATAAAATTTATGCGGGAAAAATTATTTGATATAAAAGAACAGAACGGCAGAGATGATTTCCGCCGTTCTGTTTTTGCGTTTAAAGAATAATATCTGATATAGGATTTTATAAAATTTCACGGTATTTTAAAGATATTTCTTGAATAAGCCGAAAAAGTATAGTATAATAAATTCATATGATTGATTATTGCAGAAATAATACAATTTTTTGATTTTACAGAATTGCTCATGAGGAGGGGATTTAATGAGTGAAAAAAAGATGAATCTTCAGATATGCCGTTCAGTCGGGATGGATATGGATGAGGAATATATATTAGAAAATGGAAGAGTAATAGTGGTGGGTGTAGGTGACGGCGGAAAAAGCACCGTTATGAGAACTATTGAGGAATGCAGCAGGAATGTTGAATTTATTATGATAAATACCTATGCCGTGCCGATGAATTCCTTGAAAGCTAAAGCTAAGATACAGATAAGCAGACATGGAATGAAAATTCTTGGCGCGGAAACAGATCCTGAAGCGGGACGAAGAGCAGCCGAAGAAAATAGGGAAGAAATAAAGAAGTACATAGAAAGGGCCAATATGGTTATTATAACGGCAGGAATGGGAGGCTCAGCAGGTACCGGCGCTGCGCCTGTAATAGCTGAAACAGCAAAATCGCTCGGCATACTGACCGCGGCAATTGTAACAATGCCGTTTATGCAGGAGGGCAGCCTGCGTGCGGAAACTGCGGAAAAGGGTGTCAGACTGTTAAGCGAAAAAGTTGATTCCATTGCTGTAATAAAAAATGACGATATTCTGAAATATATAGATCAAAATGATATAGGTAAAAATAAATTCAGATATGTCGATGATTTCCTGAGTAAAAGTATTCATGGAATAACCGATCTTATTAACGGTCGGGGTCTTATCAATTGTGATATTTATGATTTGAGAACTGTCATGCTCGGAGCTAATAGAATGTATGTGGGCATAGGCAGAGCAAATGGTAAAAACGCGGCGGAAGAATCGGTGAACAATGCGCTGGCTCAGTTGTCTGATGTAGACGCGAATGACATAAGGGGAGTAATTCTTTATATTATCGGAGGTAAATTATCTCTTTTAGAAGTACAGAATATAGGTGATAGTATACATAATAAAATAAGGGATGATGCTGATATTATAGTTGGTTCAACGATAGATGAATCGCTTAATGATGAAATACAGGTTAGATTGATAATGGTTTGCTGATATCTGCATATAGAAATCAAATAAAAAACCGTAACGGCAGGGGTAATTTCTGCCGTTACGGTTTTGATTTTTACGGTAGAACCGTCCGGTATAAATTTAACGGAACGGTTTTTTTTTATTTTGTTACTGTTTCTGCTGCTCGAATACTTTATCGAATACCGGTGACATATTGTCAAAGCCGTCCCAGATAAATACTTTAAGCGTATAATCGCTTATGTTCTTTTCAAAAGTGAGTTCAGCTTTGTCTGAATTTTCAGCAATTTCAAACAATTTGCATTCTGCCACAGAGTTATCGCTTTCATACAGAACGCCGATAACTGTATTTTTTGCAGTGTTTTCAACGCGTGTCAGCGTTACTTCAACTTTATTGCCGTCTGCGTCAACTGTATAATCATCGGATACTGTCGGAGTATTTGTCGGCTTTGGAGCTTCAGTCGGTTCAGGCGGCATAGTCGGATCAGGTTCGGTTTCGCCTATTATGTACTGAGCCGCTCTTATTCTGTCTATTCCGTTCTGATAATCTGCTGCTTCCGTATCACCATCGCGCTGTAAGCCGAACGATACCGAAGAAACATCCGCATCATCAGAAAGCTGATAGTCAGTATATGCTTCAATCATCTTTCCGTCAAAAGTAAGTGATTTTATTGTATTGTTTGTCGTATCGAATATAACGCGGACATTCTTTACGGATGTTGTATTTTCATAGTTAAGAATACTCTTTGTGTCGTTTGCCGAGAATGTTCCGTCATCATTCTTTGTAATTCCGTCATAGCTTTCAGGAACGCTTGCATTGCCGTCCATGCTTACAAATGCTTTGCCCGTTGTATAGCCTATGCGGAGAGCATCGCCGAACTGAATATATTCAATATTGGACAGACTTTTCGGATTTGTTCCGAGATACCAGTCAACATCATATGTTACAAGTGTATTGTCTGCTATGTTAAATGATTTTGACGCGCTGTAACCCGATGCCGGCTGTTCTGCATTGTACCATAAACGTCCGCTTTCGCTGTCGATTACCGGTTTTATATCGCCTGTGTATGTCCAGTCTGCGAGATCATCCGTTGACCAGTCATTTTCGGAATTGATGCCTTTACTGTAAAGTACATCAGATCTTCCGGAGATTTGCTGTACCAATGTATATTTCACATCCGAGATTGACGGTGATACTGTAATAGCTCCTGTGCCGTCCTTGGTTGTGTAGCCTTTAAAGGTACGGAATTTTGCTCCGTTAAGCGGGAATGTTTTCTGATATGTTACACCTTTTACCCAACTTCCGTCTGAACCGGCAAGTGTAGCCGTACATGAATCATTGTCATAATCAAATTCAATCGTTACAATCCATCTTGTAGAGCTTCTTGCAAGAGGACTTTCTCCTGACTCTGAAATTCTTGACCAGCCGCTTATTTTTTCTGCTGTTCCGTTTCCGATTTGTGCCATAGTGTCCTGTGCTTTGCTTGTCTGTGCCTGTGATATATTCAGAATTAAATTTCCTTCTGTATCAACGAAGTCAAATCCGAATGTATATTCGCGTCCTGTCCAGCTCCAGTTGCCGCTTGAATCTTTTTGTCCGCCGCTGTTGAATTTGAACTCAAGCTTTGCAATATTTTCATCATACGGAGTAAAATCTTTATGAACTTCTGCGCCTGTGTTTGCATTCGTCTGTGTAATGGAGGCGGAAGTTGCAGTAAGGCTGGTTTTTGTTTCAGCGTCTGTGTTTGAAGTTACAAATGAGTCTTCTCCGGTCTGATTTGAGGTGCTCATTGGCTTTACCTCGACAATACATGCATCTCTCAGGTTTGTATCATTTGTCTGGGCTGTGATAACAGCTTTTCCGTAACCAACAGCTTTAACAGTTCCGTCTTGGACTGTTGCTACGAAAGGATCGGTGGAAATCCATTCAACAGATGTATCGGTTGCGTCATTCGGTTTGATAGCAGCTGTAATGGTTGCTGTATCATCCAGTCCGAGTTCTATGCGGTCTTCGGAAAGTTCAATGCTTGTTGTCTGAACTAAATATACTTCAACATCACAAGTTGCGGTAATTTCGCCGTCTTTCGATACAGCTGTTATCACTGCGTTTCCGTTTTCAACACCGGTGACAATTCCGTTTGACACAGTTGCCACAGAAGTATCGGACGATGTCCATGTCACGCCTTTATTGGTCGCGTCAGCCGGCTCAAAGACTGCCCTTAAAGATTCTGATTTGCCTTTTTTAAGTCTTATGCTGTCTTTTTCCAGAGTCATATTGCTTACTGCTACATCGTCAACTTCATAAGCTACGTTTGTATATGCAACTTCCGGAGCGAGATAGTTGAGTTCATTTCCGGATTCATCTGTTGCAAGAGCTGCCGAGCCTATATAATAGCTTGTATGCGGCGGCTGATTATATGCCACATTCTGCCATGCTATTGCAAGACGGTACTGACTGTCGTGCATAAGCGTTGTCAGACGATAATCTGTTGGCATTGTGGAAGTGAATATTCTGAGCGCGGGCGATTCGTCTTTTCCCGTTCCGGTAGGCATTATAATTTCCTCACGCCAGTCGCCCCATAAGTCAGCCACAAGCGATACATTTCTCTTTGTATAGTTGAAAGTGGAACCGCCTACGAGTGTATAACCATCGGACGGGCCGTAAAATCTCTTTGTCCAGCCGTTTGCCGCATCATATTTCTGTATAATATTAGCATCTAAAAGTTCTCTGCCAAGGTCAGCGTCCCAATATACAAGGAAGTTGTCAAAAGAGCCTTTTCCGGCAGCGCCTGGTTTTGCTTTGAGATCGTCGCCGTTAAGGTCATGCGCGTTTGTCAATCCGCTGCTCCAGCCTATTGCGCGCGCGTTTTCATGCGTTTTTGCATACGCGTCATCTATATTATCCATTACACCGCGTCCATTATCGCCTTTTGTGACAATTTTGCCTTCATCCCAGAAATGTTTTCCGGTAGCGGGATCTCTGAGGTCTTCGGCAAATTTTTTAAAGCCTTCGCCGTCCTCTTTTACAGAAAATACTTCCTGCTTGCCGTCATTATTAAAATCGCTCATATGCATAGCGTCGCCGTGACCGAGTTTTGTATTTCCGAGCACGGTTCTTCCGTCATCATCAAGAGCAGCCGAACCGTAAACGATTTCATCCTTTCCGTCACCGTCTATATCGCCGATAGAAAGGTTGTGGTTGCCCTGACCGTAAAGCGTTGTATCGCGTTCTGACGCTTTGCCGACGTGCTGCCAGAGCATGGTGAGTTCCTTATTCTCTCCGTCCCAGTTATACGCGCGGATTACAGCGTCATGGTAGTAACCGCGGCACATAACAAGACTTGGATGAACGCCGTCAAGATAAGCAACGGCGGCAAGGTATCTCTCACTTCTGTTGTATTTTGCGCTTCCGTCGCCCCAGTATTTATCTTCCGCGGTTTCATACGGAATAAATTCGGTCGTATAAAGGGCTTCGCCTGTTTCACCGTCAAATATTGTGAGATACTGTGTAAACGGATTTTTTCCCTTTAATTTGCCGGTGCCTATAAAGCTTGCAGTGTTGTCAACGTTTCTGATTTCTTCGGTATCGCCGACTTCGGATACATATTTTCCGGTACCGTCCTTTGAACCGGGAGCGGTTTTCATTGCAACTTCGGCTTTTCCGTCGCCGTCAAGGTCATATACCATAAACTGTGTATAATGCGCTCCGGCTGTCACGTTTTTACCAAGGTCAATACGCCACTTGTAACCGCCGTTGTTCGGGTCGATTTCATATGCGTCTATGTAAACATTACCGGTATAGTCTGCTCCGGCGCTGTCCTTTGAGTCTACCGGATCCCATTTCAGCACGAGTTCATAATCGCCGTCGCCGTCAAGATCGCCGATACTCGCATCATTTGCTCCCGCTTCATGGTCTTTGTCAAGAGTATAATAATATGATTCCTTTCCGTCACCCATTCTGTTTACAGGCTCGGGTCTTACAATCGGAATATCAATATAGGAAAATGAATTTTTAAGGCTGTTTCCGTTTCCTACTTCACTTGGTTTTGCATAAGCATTAGTGCCGGATGGAGTAACCTCGGGTTCATCCGCCGCGTCCTCTCCGGCTTTCACTACCTTATATTTGTCATTTGCCGTACCGGCGGTGTCAATATAGCAGGTAGCGGCATGAGGTGCGGTTGTGGTAAGTTTTGTGCCGTTTTTGTAAATGTCGAATGCCTGATTTTCAAGGCTTTCATCTCCGAGCAGACGCCAGCTGAGGTAAACGCCGTTGACTGTCTGTTCTCTTGTGTCAGCTTCGGTTTTGACCGCGATAAGACCGCGGTTAAGTTTTTCCATAAGCCGCGGAGTTTTCTGATATTCCGGCGTTTTTGCGCCTTCCGCCGAAACAGATGGACACAGCCCCACAGCCGACGACATCAGCAACGCCGTACTGAGAGCTATGCTTATAAGTTTCTTTTTCATAATCTTCTCTCTCCCTTTCATTATGAAATAAATTTATGACTATTATATATATTATACAATATTTTTGCTGTTTACGCAATAGAAAAAAAGCATAAATCACAAAAATTTTTTATAAATAAAAAAATGTCCGGTATTTTGTGCTGTCATAATACCGGACAGATATACATATCAGTTTTTTTTCAGTTCACTTATATGAGTTTTCGCATTTTTAACGGCATTTTCAACAATTTCCTTTGCCGGCCCGCCGATAACTTTACGGTCATTTACGCAGGTCTGCATACTTATCGCGTCATATACGTCATCATCGAAAATATCCGAGCAGGCTTTAAATTCCTCCATTGTCATTTCATCAAGCGACTTGTTATGTTCCAGTGCGTAAAATACCATTTTGCCGACAACGGTATGCGCTTCTCTGAATGACATACCTTTTTTAACAAGATAATCTGCCGCGTCGGTAGCGTTTGTAAATCCGCCTTTTGCTCCCTTAAGCATATTATCCTTCTTGAATTTCATAGTTGCAAGCATATCGCAGAATATCGGGATACACATTTTAACGGTGTCAAGGCTGTCGAATATCGGCTCTTTGTCCTCCTGCATATCTTTGTTATAAGCAAGCGGAAGCGCTTTCATTGTCGTCAGAAGTCCCATCAGATGCCCGTATACGCGGCCTGTTTTTCCTCTTACAAGCTCCGCTATATCGGGATTTTTTTTCTGCGGCATTATGCTTGAGCCGGTCGAATACGCGTCATCCATTTCCACGAATGAGAACTCATGGCTGTTCCACAGTATAAGTTCCTCGCAGAAACGGCTCAGGTGCATCATTATCAGAGATAATCCGGAGGCGAGTTCTATCACGAAATCCCTGTCGCTTACTCCGTCAAGCGAATTTTGAGTTACCGCGTCAAAACCAAGCTGCTGAGCGACAAAATCTCTGTCGAGCGGATATGTTGTTCCCGCAAGCGCGCCTGAACCGAGCGGCATGACGTTTGTACGCTTTTTGCAGTCATCAAGACGTTCGTAGTCGCGCTTAAACATTTCAAAATACGCCATCATATGGTGCGCGAGAGTTATCGGCTGCGCTTTCTGCAGGTGAGTATATCCGGGCATTATCGTTTCGGTGTTGTCAGACGCGATATCCGTAAGTGTTTCCATCATGCGGACAAGCATTTTCTGCACGGATTTTATTTCATCCATAAGATACATACGGATATCAAGCGCGACCTGATCGTTGCGGCTTCTGCCGGTATGCAGACGCTTTCCGCTTTCGCCTATTCTGTCGGTCAGTATTTTTTCGATATTCATATGGATATCTTCCGCGTCTATCAGAAATTCAACATCTCCGTTTTCGATATCCCGAAGAATATTTTTAAGTTCGGAAATTATCTTTTCGCTGTCCTCCTGCGGGATAATTCCCTGCTTTCCGAGCATTGCCGCATGGGCTATGCTACCGTTTATATCCTGCTTGTACATACGCTTGTCAAACCGTATCGAGGAATGAAAATCATCAACATTACCGGCAGTTCCCTTCTGGAAACGTCCTCCCCATAATTTCATACATTCAAATCCTTTCCTTTTTATATACATAAAATATCGGGAGAAACTCAATATCTCCCGATATTTCAGAATAATTATTTATCGTTTTTCTGCATCATCATAGCGCGCACTTTAAGCGGAAGTCCGAAAAGATTTATGAAGCCTTCCGAATCCTTGTGGCTGTAAAGTTCGTGGCTGTCGCCGAAACTTGCGATTTCCTCGTTGTAGAGCGAATAAGGCGATTTTGCTCCGGCAGGAGAAATATGGCCTTTGTATAATTTAAGACGAACTTCGCCGGTAACGGTCTGCTGAGTGCTTTCAACGAATGCCGAGAGAGCCTCTCTGAGCGGAGTGAACCAGTTTCCGTCATATACGAGTTCCGCAAAACGTATAGCCGCCTGACGCTTGAAGCTCTGAGTTGCGCGGTCTAAGCAGAGATATTCAAGTTCTTCATGCGCCGCGTAAAGAATTGTACCGCCCGGAGTTTCATAAACGCCTCTTGATTTCATGCCGACAAGTCTGTCCTCTACGATATCGGCAAGACCTATTCCGTATTCTCCGCCTATTTTGTTCAGTTCCTCAACCAATGCGACCGGAGCGTATTCTTTGCCGTCGATTGACACCGGAATACCCTTTTCAAATCCGATTGTTATATATTTAGGCGCGTCCGGAGTCTTTTCGGGAGGAACGGTAAGCTTGAGCAGACTGTCAAGCTGCGGTTCGTTTGCCGGATCTTCAAGATCCATACCCTCATGGCTGATATGCCATATATTTCTGTCGCGTGAATACAGATCCTTCTTTGTAACCGGAACCGATATGTTATGCGCCTCCGCGTAATCAACGGCGTCCTCGCGTGATTTGATATCCCAGATTCTCCACGGAGCGATAATTTTCATCTGCGGAGCGAGAGCCTTTATTGTAAGTTCAAAACGAACCTGATCGTTGCCCTTGCCTGTTGCGCCGTGGCATATAGCCGTTGCGCCTTCTTTCAGAGCGATTTCAACAAGTCTTTTTGCGATAATCGGGCGCGCGTGCGATGTGCCGAGGAGATATTTTCCCTCGTAAACAGCGCCAGCCTGCACTGTCGGGAATATGAAATCTTTCACATATTCCTCTCTTAAGTCTTCTATATAAACCTTAGACGCGCCGCTTGCCTTTGCGCGTTCTTCCAGACCGTCGGTTTCCTTGCCCTGTCCGACATCGCCGCATACGGCAATAACCTCATATCCGTAATTTTCGATGAGCCATCTGATTATGATAGACGTATCCAGTCCGCCTGAATAAGCCAATACAACCTTTTCTTTACTCATAAATATAGCCTCCTAAAACAATAATAATTAACGGTATTAAACCGCTTCTGTATATATTATATTACAAGTTAACGCGTTTTTCAAGATTATTTTATAAAATTTAGAAGAATTTACGGAAATATTGATTTTATTGCTCCCACGATTAAATCTTGAAGAATTTATGCGAAGAACAAACTGCGAAAGTCAAGGAAGAAAACCGCAGGAAAACTCGCGTTTTTCAAGGTTTTCTGACGCAGAATTTCACAGTTTGGACAAGCAGAAAAATTCAAGAGTTAGTTGGGGGATCAATATAGTAAAAAAACAGAACGGTAAGGCGCCGTTCTGTTTCAGGTGAGCAAATCTGTAAGCCGGGTTCTGTATCGGACGATTATCTATCTGTGAGTATACATTACTGTATCCTTCATGCCGCCTTGGCGGAGATGCCGAGCAGGTTTAACTCTCCTGTAAGGCGTTGCATCGGACGGGGTTTACACGGCGGAAGAGTCGCCAATCCGCCGGTGAGCTCTTACCTCACCTTTCCACACTTACCGGAAAAATTCCGGCGTTTATTTTCTGTTGCACTTTCCTTGAAGTCGCCTTCACCGGGTGTTATCCGGCGCCCTTGCTCTGTGATGCCCGGACTTTCCTCATATGCGGGCTTTCGCCGCTGCATACGCAATCGTCTGATTTACTCTTTTATAATTTTAGCAGACTTTTGACGGATTGTCAAGTCTTATGATTTATCCCGAGAAAAAAGCGGCGGCGGTTCGGCGGTATTTTAAAATATTTACATTGACGGTATAAGCACGAAAACGGCAAGGAATATTACCGCTAAAAACGCAAGGGTAAACAATGCGGCGCGTTTTATTGTTTTTGACTGTACAAATACAAATTTCATTTTCATCACTCCCGCAGGCAATAGTTTATATATTTTATGCCGCACAATAGTATATTATTACACTTTCCGGCATAATTTCCGGCATGATTTTATCGGCAAAATAGCTTTAAAATCCACTTTTTTATTGAAAATATTTATGCGGTATGCACATTGATTATTGATACAAATATTCAAATTTAACATACTTTAAAAAAATTTTTTAAAATTTTTTATATAAATTGTTGAAATTCTCTCCGTTTTTTGATAATATAATAATAGCAGAATATTGAGTGGAATAAAAAATATATATTTTCAGGGAGAGGGAGAGATTTTTTTATTTCATATCATTTATGTTAATTTTTTTTTCAAAGGATGTGAGGTAATGGATAGAAAGAAGTTAAAAAAGTTATTGTCTGCTGTTCTGGCTATTTCTGTAATAGCATCCGGAATGACAATAAATGCCGCGGCTGACAGGATTTCTGACGATGAACTGAGTTATGCTTACGGCACACCGATTGATTTCAGCTATGATTCTGACAATACATATGAAAATTTCAGAACAAAGTATGCATCGGCGGCAATGCCGGAGGCGGATATCATCGTAACAGCGGACTCTGCGGTAAGCAGAAGCATTGACGGATTTTCTGTTACCGACTATGAAGGACGCAGTAATGCGCTGCTTTTCCCTGAGGGCAGCGAAGCTGAGGCGTCATGGTCGGTAAACGTACCGGAAAGCGGTCTTTATAATATCTCGTATGATATTAATTTAGGCGAAAACGCAGGCAATGAACTTGATATTTCTCTTAAAGTAAACGGTGAGATACAGTTTAATGAATCGCAGAACAATGTGGTAAGACGCGTATGGGTAGACGTGACGGATATCCAGAAGGATTCGAGGGATAATGAACTCCGGCCTAAAATGGCTCAGAAGCCCGTCTGGACAACGCACGTTCTGTGCGATCCGGAAGGATACAACAGCGGAAGTCTGAAAATTTATCTGAATGCCGGAGCAAATGAAATATCGCTCAGCAGCACAGGTCAGGCTTTTTATCTTTCTGATATTCATATATATCAGGAAAAACAGCTTGTTCCGTACAGCGAACTCAAGGCGGAATATGAGAGAAACGGATATAAAAAAGCAACATCAACCATTAAGGTTCAGGCGGAAAAGCCGTTTGAAAGAAACAGTTCGACAATATATCCCGTTACGGACAAGACAAGCGTTCTTACAGAGCCGTCAAGCTCGTATAAAATCCGTCTTAATTCCATAGGCGGCACGGGCTGGCAGAGCATCAATCAATATGTTACATGGGAGTTTGACGTTGAGGAAAGCGGACTTTACAATGTAAGCGTGAAATATCTCCAGAATGTAACAAGCGGTATGTTTACCACGAGAAGAGTCATGATAGACGGCGAGGTTCCGTGCGAGGAACTGGAGAATGTGAACTTTGCTTTCAGCGATAACTGGCAGATGAATACTTTATCGGACGATGACGGCGCAATGGAATTTTATTTCGATAAAGGAAAGCATTACATCACCATGCAGGTTACTTTCGGAGACATTACCGATATCCTCAGAAAAGTAAACGAATATATATACACAATGAATGAATATTACCGCAAGATCGTTATGATTTCGGGTTCAAGTCCTGACCTGCTCCGCGATTATCAGTTTGACAAACAGATACCGGATCTTGTTGATACATTCAGACAGCTTGCGGAGGATGTGGAAGTTCAGAAACAGGAACTTATAAACTATTCCGGCGGCAAAAGCGGAAATGCCGTAACACAGCTTGACAGAATTATATACGATCTTACAAGTATGTCTGATGATCCGGAAAAAATAAGCAGCAGACTGACCGTGTTCAAAAGCGATATTTCGGGTTTGTCGGCATGGGTGCAGAATATGGCGAACCAGCCTCTGCAGGTCGATTATATTCTCCTGAAGGCTCCGGATGAAAAGGAACCCAAGATAAATCCGAATTTTATTCAGTCGATTAAATACGGCTGGGATACATTTATAGCGTCCTTTACAGAGGATTATGACCTTATTTCGGACGATTCATCGGGCGGCAGCAGAAATGTGCGCGTATGGGTAAATCTCGGACGTGATCAGGTAGGAATACTGAAAGATATGATAGTCGATGATTTTTCGGCGCAGTCAGACATAAACGTACAGCTTGAACTTGTGCAGGGCGCTCTCATAGAGGCGACTCTCGCCGGAAGAGGGCCGGACGTAGCGCTTACTCTCGGTTCGACTCTGCCGGTAAACTATGCTATAAGAGGCGCGCTGGTTGATTTGTCGCAGTTTGACGATTTTGAAGAGGTTACACAGCGTTTCCATCCGTCGGCTATGGTTCCGCTGAAATTTCAGGACGGATACTACGCTCTGCCTGATACGCAGAATTACGAGATGATGTTTTACAGAAAGGACATTCTCTCCGAACTTGGCGTGGGAATACCGAATACATGGGATCAGTTCAAGCAGATCGTTCCTATTATAAAGAAAAATAATATGGATATCGGCTGGAGCGTTATTTCAACGGCTGTTCCTAATGACGCAAGCACAGCGTTCACGATCTTCAACACGCTGATGTATCAGAAAGGCGGACATTATTATTCAGACGATCTGAAATCCACCGACCTTGATTCGGAAGAGGCAAGGGAAGGTTTCAGAGAAGCTACAGCTTATTATATAAATTACAGTTTCCCTGACACATACGATTTCTATTCGCGTTTCAGAACCGGCGATATGCCTATTGCCATTCAGCTTTACACTCAGGCAAACCTTCTTCGCGTCGGAGCACCTGAAATAAAAGGATTATGGGGCATGGCTCCTCTGCCGGGAACGGTGCGCGAGGACGGATCTTTGAACCGCGCGCAGACATCGGCTGTAACGGCAAACGTAATGTTTGAAGCGGCGGATGACAAAGAGGCGGCATGGGAATTTATGAAATGGTATACAAGCGCGGATGTGCAGGCTCAGTACGGAATAGAGCTTGAAAAGGTAATGGGCGCGGCGGCAAGATATGCGACCGCGAACAGAGAAGCGTTCACGCAGATTCCGTGGACTCTTGAAGAGCAGAAAATGCTTCTGAGCCAGTGGGACGATGTTGCTGGCGTGCCGGAAGTTCCGGGCAGTTATTATACGCCGCGCGGAATACAGAACGCTTTCAGAACAACTATATACAACTACACCAATCCTTACGAAACCCTGCATGAATGGCAGCTTGACATAGATGAGGAAATCGCAAGAAAATATAAAGAATTCGGATTGGATTAAAGGGGAGGGATCATAAAAATGAGTAAGAATAAAAACACCGCAGACAAATACGCGGTTGGTTCATGGAAAAAACCTACATTGTGGAATCAGATAAAGAAGAACAAAACAAGCTATTTTATGATGGCTCCGTATCTGATTTTGTTTCTGGTATTTACCGTTATACCGGTAATTGCGTCGCTTGTGCTGAGTTTCACATATTTTAATATGCTTGAATGGCCAAGCTGGAGAGGTCTTGAAAATTATCAGCAGCTTATACTTGAAGATGAAGTATTTGTAATAGCGGTTAAAAACACGCTTATATTCGCATTTCTGACAGGTCCTATAAGCTATGTGCTCTGCTTTGTATTCGCATGGTTTATCAACGAACTGCCGAATAAGGTAAGACCGATTATGACACTTATATTCTATGCTCCGTCCCTTTCGGGAAGTGTGTTTGTAATATGGAGCACTATCTTTTCCGCCGATTCATACGGCTATG
>CAZLOX010000009.1:26822-27583 GCA_964561265.1 uncultured Lachnospiraceae bacterium | reverse complement strand
TGTTCCATAGTATGCAAGCTGTATCTCAATGTCAATTTCAGTGTTGCTGTTCATCAGAACACGGACATCAAGAATACTCAGCTTTTCATCGGAATTATTACCGCCCATATTCGGATTTTCAATTGTTGTTTCCTTTATATCCGTATCCTTTATATTCAGCACAGCACTTAAAAATCCGCGTCTGACCTTTTCATTTGCCATCATTTCCTTGAATGCAAAGTCCACCTTCGGCAGCATTATAAAATCATCAGAATAAAATTCCTCCACGTCTGTCATCTCCTGATAAATCATTTATTATTCCTGTTGATAACCGCAAGAACCGTAAGCGTTATTACTCCTATTATAACAATGCTTCCGCCCGGTCTTAAATCAAGATAAAATGACGCGAACAGTCCGAGAGCGGTAAATATGACAGCGAATATGATTGAAAACACAAACATCTGCCGGTAGCTTTTTGCCGTTATCATACCGCACGCGACCGGTATTACCATAAGCGATGAAATCATCATCGCGCCCACCGTCCGCGCCGACACAGACACCGTTATCGCCGTAAGCAGCATAAATATAAAATTCACGCTCCTGACCGGCACTCCTGCAATGGATGCCGCCTCCTCGTCAAAGGTGATATAATACAGTTCGCGGTACATTATCAGCGACATGATTATCACAACCGCGCACAAACCCACTGTAAGATAAAGCTCAAAATCGGATATCGCCACGATCGACCCGAAAAGGAAACTGTTGAAGTTCGCGCTGTTATT
>CAZLOX010000009.1:0-26812 GCA_964561265.1 uncultured Lachnospiraceae bacterium | reverse complement strand
AACAGCGCGGTAAGCCCGACTCCCGCCGATAATGCGACAGACGCGGAAATTTCGGCGTATTTTCCGAATATCCTCCTGAACCCCTCTATACTCATAACCGCCAGAAACGCAAATATCACCGCGCCCACAATCGGATTTATCCCGAATGCCAGTCCGAACGCAACTCCTGCAAGAGCCGAATGCGACGCGGCATCACCTATCGCCGAAAGCCTTTTAAGCACTATAACCACGCCTATACAAGGCGCAATCACCGATATGAGCATAGCAACCAAAAAGGCGCGGCGCATAAATTCATATTCAAAAATACCTGTCATTGCAATCAGCCGTCCTTTCCGCCGCAGATACTTCTCAGCTTGTGTTCACTTATCTTATCCTTATCATAAACCGCCGCGCTGTTTCCGCTGAGAACAAGCAGTTTGTTCGACACACTCACAAGCGACGGCGTATCGTGGTTTGTCATAACAATACTTATCCCTTTTCTGTTCAGACCTGTTATAATATCGGTTATAACGTCCACCGAACGCGAATCCACACCGACAGTCGGCTCGTCAAGAAAAATCATCTCCGGCTCGCTCACAAGCGCGCGCGCTATAAACACTCTCTGCTGCTGTCCGCCCGAAAGACGCCCTATAAGACGGTCTTTATAGTCGATCATACCAACCTCCTCAAGAGCGTTATCCACTCTTTCCGCATCCGCGCGGGAGGTTCTTTTTAAAAATCCCGTCCTTGAATACAGTCCGATTGACACCATTTCACGCACCGTCGTCGGAAATCCCGAATTAAACGAGGCGGCCTTCTGCGAAACATAGCCTATTTTTGAATAACCGCGGAATTCTTTTCTGTTTTTACCAAAAAGATATATGTCGCCTTTCTGAGGTGGCAGCAGGCCGAGTATAAGTTTTATAAGAGTGCTTTTTCCGGCGCCGTTCGCGCCTATTATTCCTAAAAAATCACCCTTTTCAAGTTTAAATGATATATCTTCAAAAACATCTCCGTCAGAATACGAAAAACTCAGATTTTTAACCTCAAGTATACTCATTGAACATCACCGCAATCATTCCCTTATCTGACCGTTTCCGTATATCACATACTTTGTTGTTGTAAGCTCGTTCAGACCCATAGGGCCGCGCGCGTGCATTTTCTGCGTGCTTATTCCTATCTCCGCTCCGAATCCGAACTCGAATCCGTCGGTAAATCTTGTAGACGCGTTGACATATACAGCCGCCGCGTCAACCCTGTCAAGGAATTTTCGGGCATTATTGTAATCCGTGGTTATTATCGCCTCGGAATGTTTTGTGTTGTGCCTGTTTATATGCTCTATCGCCGCGTCAAGACTGTCAACAACCTTTACAGATATAATATAATCATTGTATTCCGTATAGAAATCCTCATCAGACGCCTTGTTTATATCGGGGCATATCCGCATACATTCCTCACATCCGCGGATTTCCACGCCTTTTTCCCTGAGCGCCGCAAAGGCTGACGGCAGAAATTCCTCCGCCGCTTCCTTATGCACAAGAAGTGTTTCAGCCGCGTTGCATACCGACGGACGGCTTGTTTTTGCATTTATCAGAATATCAACCGCCATATCCGCGTCATATTTTTCATCCACATATATATGACAGTTTCCGGCTCCGGTTTCTATAACAGGCACAGTCGCATTTTCCACAACCGATTTAATAAGGCCTTTTCCGCCGCGCGGAATAAGAACGTCAACATATCCGTTAAGACACATAAGCTCCTTCGCCGATTCCCTTGACGTATCTTCGACAAGATTCAGCGCGCCCTCAGGTATTCCGGCTGAATAAGCGGCTTCCTGCATTACCTTCATAATCGCCTTGTTGGAATTTATTGCTTCCTTTCCCCCGCGCAGAATAACCGCATTTGAGGTTTTAAGACATAGTACTGCCGCGTCAACCGTCACATTCGGACGCGACTCGTATATTATCGCAATAACTCCGAGCGGAACTCTCTTCTGCCCTATCTCCATACCGTTCGGATGCTGCCACATCTTAACAGTTTCACCGATAGGGTCATTCAGCTCCCTTACCTGCCGCACTCCGTCCGCTATCGCTTTTATTCTTTCCTCTGTAAGTCTTAATCTGTCAATCATTGCCGCGGCAATACCGTTTTCCGCCGCGTTGCCTATATCTTTCTTATTCGCTTCAATAATCACTCCGGCATTTTTCTCAAGAGCGTCCGCAACAGCGTCAAGAGCGCCGTTTTTTATGCCTGACGGCAGACCTGCCAGTCGGTAAGACGCCCTTTTTGCAAGTTTACCCATTTCAACAATCTGCATATTTCCTCCTTATCCGGACAGACCTCAATAGTTTTCCGGATTATCTGTATCAATAAAATTTTTGGCTACAAATATAGTTCCCGCCGGCTTTCCGTCAAGCAGATCATATATAATATCCAGTTTTCCGCCGTTGGCTATAACCATATGTATACCAGCGTTTGTCGCTATTTTAGCCGCTTCAAGCTTTGTCACCATACCGCCTGTGCCGACTCCCGACACCGAACCGGTCGCCGCGCACATAACCGATTCCGCATCATATATAACCGGAATCAGTCTTGCATTTTTATTTATATGCGGATCGCTGTCGTAAAGACCTTCTATATCCGAAAACAATATCAGCAGATCCGCGTCCATCATTGCTCCGGCGACAGCCGAAAGATTATCGTTGTCGCCGATTTCCAGTTCATCAGTCGCCACTGTGTCATTTTCATTTATTATAGGAATAATCCCCATTTCCAGAAGAGTTGATATCGTGCTACGGATATTTCTCTTTCTGCGCGGAACGGCAATATCCTCCTTTGTCAGCAGTATCTGCGCCACCGTATTGTTGTATTCCGAAAAATACTTATCGTAAAAATACATAAGCTCACATTGTCCAACTGCCGCTATCGCCTGTTTCTGACGTATGTCATAATCAATGTTCTGAAGTTTGAGTTTTCCCTTTGCCGCCCCGACAGCTCCGGATGACACAAGAATTATCTCCCTGCCCTGATTTGCAAGGTCTGAAAGTATTCTTGCAAGACGGTCTATCCTCTGCAGATTGACCTTGCCGGTCGGATAAATAAGCGTGCTTGTGCCTATCTTAACGACTATCCTGTGCGATTTTTTAATATCCTCCAGTATTTTTTCCATTACCATTCTCCCGTATTACAGCATTTTGATATAATTCTTCACAAATTCCTCCAGCAGCTCGTCCCTTTCTACCCTTACAATAGTGGATCTCGCACCGTTATAATTTGTGATATATGTCGGATCGCCTGAAAGAATATATCCTATCACCTGACTTATCGGATCATATCCTTTTTCCTGCAGCGCCTTGTATACCGTCGCCATAATTTCCTTTACTTCCGTTTCCTTGTCAGAGCTTATATTAAGCTTCATTGTTTCATTAAAATCCATTGTAATCCTTCCTTTCGATATTACTCTTTTTTATATTCCTCTATTATAAATCTCGGTCTGCGTTTTACTTCCTTATAAATTTTGCCTATATATTCGCCTATAAGACCCACCGATAAAAGCTGTACTCCGCCAAGGAACCATATCGACGCCATAAGCGACGCCCAGCCTCCCGTTGTATGTCCAAGAAATTTGGCGCACAGGGTGTAAATAAAGGCCGCTACCGCAAGCAGGCATACAAGCGCGCCGAAAGCGCTTATAAATCTTATCGGCGAAATACTGAAAGAAGTAATGCCGTCCATAGCGAAAGCAAGCATTTTTTTCAGCGGATATTTTGATTCACCTGCGAAGCGTTCGTGACGCTCATAATACACCTTGTCCGATTTGTAGCCCAGAAGCGGAACCATAGCGCGCAGGAACAGATTCACCTCGGAAAATTCCGACAGCGATTCAAGAGCGCGGCGGCTCAGAAGTCTGTAATCGGCATGATCCGGAACTATATTCACTCCAAGCATGGTCATTATTTTATAAAAAGCGAGGGCGGTGTTTCTTTTGAAGAATGTGTCTGTTTTGCGTGAATTGCGCACACCGTACACCACATCGCACCCTTCCCTGAATTTCTTTACAAATTCGGGAATAACATCAATATCATCCTGAAGGTCGGCGTCTATTGATATCGCGCAGTCACATTCGCTCTTTACGGTCATAAGTCCGGCAAGAAGCGCGTTCTGATGACCAGCGTTCTTGGCAAGCTTTATTCCTCTTATTTCGGTATGCTTCTCCGCCAGTTCGCTTATTATTCCCCATGTGTTGTCTTTACTTCCGTCATTCACAAAAACAATTTTGCTTTTCTCATCTATAAGATCCTGTTTTCTCATATCGGAAAACATATCCAGAAGCCGTCTGCTTGTTTCTCCGAGAACCGCCTCCTCATTATAACATGGTATAACCATATATAATACAGCAGCCTTATCTGTCATATAAAAATCAATCCTTTCAAAACCACAAAATCCTGCTCATCCGGAACAGTCTGTGTGTTCCAATATATTTTCTGCAGGTAGCGGAAATCTTTTCTGTGCCTGCATTTAAAGTATTTTTGATCTGTTCATCATTTCCTTAATTCATTATACAACAAAAATGCGGTTTTAACAAGTATATTTTTAACATTTTCAAAAAATATGCTTGTCCGCCCATATTCAGTCATATCATATAACTGATAATATTATTTTTCATCAATTATGTACAATCTGCACAATATATAACTATCACCACTTTCAAGAAATTAACATATTTGTAATAGTTTGTATATTTTTATTGACTTTTCAGCAAAATTATGCTACAATAATTATTGTAGAAAATAACGCCGGCAAATCCATTTCTATGAAAATAATCTATAAAAAGGAGAGGATATATTATGACAACCTATAAATTATCACAGCATACAATTCAGCATGAAGGTGAACTCCTCACATCATATAACATTGAATTTGAGGAGAACGGCATTCTGAAATGTATCTATGATGTATCAACGGATTTCGAGGCAGTATCGGAATTTGTGGACAGGCTTAACAGCGGCAAAGCCAGCACCATACATATCTATGACATGGTTGAAGATTTTCTTCTGAGTATCTGAAAAAACACCGAATAAGAGCTCTTGATCCAATGCTTTTGCCGCCCCGATTAAACAGGGAGCAATTATTCACACATTTGCAGTCATCGTCATATTATATATTATCCTACGAAAAAGGAGGGATAATATATGTTTTTCGGTAACAGAAACTGCTGCGGAGGTATGGACGAATGGATCTGGATTATCATTATAATCATAATCCTCGTATGCTGCTGCGGTGATAACAACAGTTTGTTCGGCAATAACAACAACGGCTGCTGCTAAAGAAAACCGCGTAAGTATCATTGTGTGACTCCTCTCATAAAATCCCCTGCTGTGAAAATCACGGCGGGGGATTTTTTTGGCCTTTCCTTAAATTCCCCATAATTTATGCGAAGAACAAGGATTTGAATAAATTATGTCGTATAAATTATTAAGAGGAGGGTGATTTATATGGATATACGCGAAACAACCGAAAACTATGAGGAATTTATTTTAGGAAAATACGCATTCTTTACAAAAAACACGCGCGGCAGACGCACCGCGGAAGAACCCTGTCCGATACGCACCGTTTATCAGCGTGACCGCGACAGAATAATCCATTCAAAAGCGTTCCGCCGCATGAAACACAAAACACAGGTATTTATGATTCCCGAAGGCGACCATTACCGCACGCGTCTTACGCACACCCTTGAAGTAACACAGATCGCACGCACTATCGCAAGAGCACTGTGCCTTAATGAGGACCTTACCGAGGCGATCGCCCTCGGGCATGACCTCGGGCACACTCCGTTCGGACATTCGGGAGAGGCGGCTCTTGACAATATAGTTGAGGGCGGATTTACCCATTACAGACAAAGTCTGCGCGTTGTCGATATTATTGAGGGCGGCAAAGGACTCAACCTGACCTATGAAGTGCGCGACGGCATAGTCAATCACACCGGAAAAAACAAAGCGGAAACTCTTGAAGGGCAGATAGTAAAATTTGCCGACCGTTTCGCTTATATCAACCATGATATAGATGACGCGCTGCGTGCCGGAATAATAACGGAGCATGACCTTCCGGAGGACTGCATATCCGCACTCGGAACGCGTCACTCCGAAAGGATTGACACCCTTATACGCGATATAATCAGAAACAGCGCCGATTCCTCCGCTCTTTCAATGTCACCGGAGGTAGGCGGCGCTATGATGAAACTGCGCGAATTTATGTTTGATAATGTTTATCTGAATAAAAAAGCGAAAACAGAAGAGAATAAAGTTAATTATATCATAGGTCAGCTCTATGAATATTTTGTAAAACATCCGGAAAAGCTGTCTGACGAATATCTCTCATTTGCCGACACGTTCGGATGCGGGAGGGCGGCGTGCGATTACATCGCCGGAATGAGCGATGATTACGCCGTGCATATCTTCAATCAGATATTCGTCCCCAAACCATGGGTGAAAATGTAAAATTACAGGAACTTTTATTAACTGCTTTCCGAGCGGTGAATGCCGTTTGGAAAGCAGCAATAAAAAAATTTATTAAAAAAAAGGATTCTTTGTAATCGTGTCGAATAATTATAACATGATTTTAATAAATTTTTCAGTATATTGGGGAAGGAGTTTTTATGGCATATTATTCCGATGATGTGATAAACGAAGTGTTTTCGGCATCCGATATAATAGATTATGTGTCGCAGTATGTCCAGCTGAAAAAAAACGGACGGGATTACAGCGGATTATGTCCTTTTCACAAGGAAAAATCTCCCTCGTTCCATGTGAGCGCCGACAAACAGCTCTTTCATTGTTTCGGCTGCGGCGCAAGCGGAAATACCGCGCAGTTTATTATGCGGACGGAAAATCTTGATTTCGTGGAAGCTCTTAAACTTATGGCGGACAGAGCCGGTATCGAACTGCCCGAAAAAAATTATCAGGATAATACATATTATGAAAAAAAGCAGCGCTTTCTGGAAATGAACAGAATTGCCGCAAGATTTTTTTACGATAATCTCGTTAAAAATCCGGATTCTGAAAAAGCGCGCGGATATCTGAAAAACCGCGGACTCTCCGCAAAAACAATCACAGGCTACGGTCTTGGATTCGCTCCTGACGGATGGGATTCTCTGATTAAGCATCTTGAGGAAAAAGGCTATTCAAAAGAGGAAATATGTGAAAATTCACTCGCTGTTGACCGCGACGGGAAAATATACGACAAATTCCGTTCAAGGGTGATGTTTCCTATTATCAACCTGCGCGGACAGGTTATAGGATTCGGCGGACGAATTATAGAGGAAAAAGTATCAAAGCAGGGCTTTAAACCGCCGAAATATCTCAATTCCTCCGAAACAGTCTGTTTTTCAAAAGGAAATAATCTTTTTTCGCTTAATTTTGCAAAAAACACGCAGTCACAGAGCATAATATTAGCGGAAGGCTATATGGATGTGATATCGGTTTATCAGGCGGGAATAAAAAATATCACAGCCACACTCGGCACGGCTATCACCGAAAATCAGGCAAAACTTCTGATGAAATACTGCCGTGAAATACTTATCTGCTATGACAGCGACGCCGCCGGAACAGCCGCCGCAAAAAGAGCGATAGGCATTATAAATTCCGTGGGAGGAAAAGCAAGGGTCATAAATCTCGGCGATGTCAAAGATCCGGATGAATTTATAAAAAAATACGGAGCAGCGGCATTTTCAAAAGCGGCAAAAAACGCCGTTCCGTCCACAGAATACATTCTTTCGGAAATAGCGAAAAAATATGACATAAACGATACCGAGGATAAGATTAAATTTGTAAACGAAGCGGCAGAGGCGCTTTGTGAAATAAATGACGGCATAGAAATCGAGGCTTATGTGAAAAATATATCAGAAAAAACAGACGTAAGTCAGGGAGCGATATATTCGGCGATACGCAAAAACAGCAAAACCGCCGAAAAACGAACCGTTTATGCCGAAAAAACATTAAATAATCCGCCGGATACGACTTATATGGATAATAAAAAAAATGATGTAAATAATAAAATTACCGAGGCTGAAAAACTGCTGCTTTCGGTCATCTACAAAAGCCGTAAACTCAGTGCTTTCGCAGAGGAAAATATCCCCGCCGAGCAGTATTCTTCCACTCTCACAAAGGGACTGGCGGAAATGATATATTCATCATGGAAAGAAAAAAAACAGCCCGACCCTGCCGTTATGGCATCGCATTTTGACACCCCCGAAGCGGCGGCGGTATTTTACAATATGCAGGTCTTTGACGATGAAACGGCAACGGTGCGCGAACTTGTCAGAACTATAAAAACAGAGAAAATACAGCAGGAAATCCGGAAGGAAACCGATCCTTCCAGAATAAATGAACTTATAAAAGAAAAAATAAGGCTTAGGGAGGAAATTTGATATGCAGGAAAGAGAAGCTCAAAAAAATGCCTTTAAATTACTTATTGATAAAGGAATGAAAAATAATTTTTTAACTTATAAGGATATACAGGACTCACTCTCAGAAATTGAAGTCACTCCCGAGCAAGTTGAAAAATTATATGATAATCTTGAAAAACTCGGCATTGACCTGATAGAGAACGATCTGGACAAAGTCCTTGAGGAGATAGAGGACGAGGAAATAGAGGTCACAAAGGAAGAACTTGAAGATTTATCCATTCCTGACGGAATAAATATAGACGACCATGTTAAAATGTATCTTAAAGAGATCGGTAAGGTCAGCCTGCTTGACCCTGCCGAGGAGACCCGTCTTGCACAGCTTATGTCTGAGGGCGATGAAAACGCGAAGAAAAGGCTTGCGGAGGCAAATTTAAGGCTTGTGGTAAGTATTGCCAAACGCTATGTGGGCAGAGGTATGCTCTTTCTGGATTTGATTCAGGAGGGAAATCTTGGTCTTATCAAAGCCGTTGACAAGTTCGATTATACAAAAGGCTATAAATTCAGCACATACGCGACATGGTGGATAAGACAAGCCATAACCCGCGCGATCGCCGATCAGGCGCGTACAATACGCATTCCGGTTCATATGGTTGAAACGATAAACAAACTCGTGCGCGTATCGCGTTCGCTTGTTCAGGAACTCGGCCGCGAACCTAATCTTGACGAACTTGCAAAGGAACTTAATATGTCGGTCGATAAGGTGCGTGAAATATCGAAAATATCACAGGAACCCGTATCGCTTGAAACTCCGATAGGCGAGGAGGAGGACAGCCATCTTGGTGACTTTATTCCTGATGATGACGCTCCGGCGCCTTCCGAAGCGGCAAGTTTTGTTCTTTTAAAGGAACAGCTTGGGGAAGTTCTTCAGACGCTTACTCCGCGTGAGGAAAAAGTTCTGCGTCTGCGTTTCGGACTTGAGGACGGGCGTCAGCGCACACTTGAGGAAGTCGGCAGGGAATTTCAGGTCACACGGGAGCGCATACGTCAGATCGAGGCAAAGGCTCTGAGAAAACTGCGTCATCCGAGCCGCAGCAAAAAACTGAAAGATTATATAGAATAAAGATATTATAAAACAAGCTGATATCGTTTGTTTTATAAGTACATAGGAGCAATATATGAACTGGACTGAAATAAACATATACACAACTTCTGCCGGCATAGAGCCGGTATGCGGCAGATTGTACCGCCTTGGCATAACCGGCGTTTCAATATCGGACGAGAGTGAATTTTTAGAATTTCTGGAAGAAAACAAATCCGCATGGGATTATGTAGACGAAAATCTTATGCAGTCGATGAAATCCGAAACGAAAGTGACGGCATACACGCCGGACAACGCTCAGGGAAACGAAATGATTATAGAAATCAAAAATTCTCTCAGAGAACTGAAAGAATACGATACGGAAGGCAAATTCGGACGTCTGGAATTTGAATTTGCGGATATGTCGGAGGAGGACTGGGCGAATAACTGGAAAAAATATTTTCACGTTATGCCGGTCGGCGAAAAAATTCTTATAAAGCCCGAATGGGAGGAACTGCCGGAACCTACCGACAGGATAGTATTTAACGTAAATCCCGGAATGACCTTCGGGACAGGCTCACACCAGACAACTCAGCTTTGCATTGAACAGCTTGAAAAGTATGTCACACCCGAAACCGATTTGCTTGACCTCGGATGCGGCAGCGGAATATTGTCGGTAATATCGCTGCTTTTAGGGGCAAAATCCGCGAGAGCCGTGGATATTGACGAAAACTCCGTTCATACGGCATATGAAAACGCGCGCCGGAACGGTGTGGATATTTCAAAATACGACGTATTTTCGGGAGATATAATAAACGATGACGCTGTTATGGAAAAATTGTCAGACAAAAAATACGGCGTAATAGCCGCAAACATAGTCGCGGATGTAATCATAGCGCTTGCTCCGTCCGCGAAAAAACTTATTAAAAATAACGGCATATTTATTACATCCGGCATTATAGACGACAGAGAGGAAGAAGTCCGTTCGGCGCTTTCAGAGAACGGATTTGAGATAATAGACACATTCGCAAGAGATGACTGGCGCGCCGTTGTCTGCCGCGGATAAAATAAAAAAGGGGCCGCAGCAAAACAGCCTTATAAAAAAATATTGCACAAAAAAACGCTCAAAAAATGGCTTTTTAAGCTATTATTTTGAGCGTTTTCTGCTTGAATGGGCATTGTTTTTGTGTAATTTGCTATTTAAACTACAGTCCCTTTTCTTTATTTCCTTATAGTCCATCTGTTCAGATATTTTTTATTATAATACCCACACCTTGCTAAAACAATAAAATTCATAATTATCACATACGTAGAATTTCGCATACTTGGGAAAAAATATACAACTAATCCTATCAATCCATATAACAAAATATTAAAACGTTGATGGAATATATAACCTTTCTTTGTTTCTTCATCAATTTCGCTAAGCACTTTTTTTCCTGCAACTATATTCTCATACTTAAAAGATAATACAAATAATACCGCTGCAAGAAGCGCTAAACCTAACCCATACAGTTCTAAAAATTTCATTGTAAATAACCATAAGTATCCGGAGCATAATAATAACCGGCACGATAACCCATTGCTCTATAGTTATCATATACTACTCCGCTTTCTAATATTGCTTGATCACCATTAGGTAAAATATTAAAATTTCATTATCAAAAATATTTACAATTGTTACCTCCTCAATCTTTTAATTTTATATTTGTATTATATCAGATCGTTTTGCTGCAGTCCTTTTTTATACCGTTTTTATTTATTTTCTTTCAGCGAATCCCTTATTTCACGCAGCAGCAGAACTGTTTCATCGGGTTCTTTAACTTCTTTAACTTCTTCCACAACTTCCTTTTTATGCGCAAACTTATTCGCAACCGCCGAAACAACCTTTATAGCGCAGAATATCGAAAAGGCTATTATTAAAAAGTCAATCAGCGACTGTATGAACATACCGTATTTCAGCGATAATTCCTCCACACCGTCGCCGGCGGGAGTTATTATCCATCTGAGCGATGTAATATCTATTTTGCCTGTTATAATACTGATAAGCGGAGTGATTATATTTTCCACAAGCGCGGTTATGATTTTGCTGAACGCCGAACCGATAACAACGCCGACCGCCATATCTATAACATTTCCGCGGGATATAAATGCTTTAAATTCTTCAAAAAATTTTTTCATGCGAAAATCTCCTTAAAAAGCAAGTTTATCCTCTAAAAATTTATCCAGATCCGCAATTTTTATTCTTTCCTGCTCCATTGAATCCCTGAAACGCACCGTCACAGCCTCATCTTCCAGCGAATCGAAATCATAGGTAATACAGAACGGCGTGCCTATTTCATCCTGACGTCTGTAACGCTTTCCTATCGAACCTGCCTCGTCATATTCGCAGTTATACTTCTTCGACAATTCCTCAAATACTTTCTCCGCGTTCGGGCCAAGCTTTTTGGACAGCGGAAGAACTGCCGCCTTGACAGGAGCAAGCGCCGGATGCAGATGCAGCACTACTCTCGAATCTCCGCCTTCAAGCTGTTCCTCATCATACGCTTCAACCAGAAATGCCAGTGCAACGCGGTCTGCGCCCAGAGACGGCTCTATGCAGTACGGAATGTACTTTTCATTTGTTGCCTGATCTGTATATTCCATACTCTCGCCTGAAAAGGTCTGATGCTGTTTAAGGTCGAAATCGGTACGGTCTGCAATGCCCCAGAGTTCTCCCCAGCCAAACGGGAATACAAATTCAATATCGGTAGTCGCATTTGAATAATGTGAAAGTTCCTCCGGTGAATGGTCGCGGAAACGCACATTTTCTTCCTTTATGCCGAGTGACAGCAGCCAGTTCATACAAAATTCTTTCCAGTACAGGAACCACTCCATATCCTTGCCCGGCGCGCAGAAAAATTCAAGTTCCATCTGCTCAAATTCACGAGTGCGGAAAGTAAAGTTACCCGGTGTGATCTCGTTTCTGAAAGATTTTCCTATCTGTCCTATTCCGAAAGGAATTTTCTTCCTTGACGTTCTCTGCACATTCTTGAAATTCACGAATATTCCCTGCGCCGTTTCGGGACGGAGATATATCTGCGCGGACGTATCTTCCGTAACGCCCTGGAATGTCTTGAACATAAGGTTAAACTGTCTTATATCGGTGAAATTCTGCTTTCCGCACTCCGGACAGCAGATATTGTTTTCCTTTATATAATCAAGCATTTTCTGATTGCTCCAGCCGTCCACAACGATTGATTCACCCTTTGAAAAAGCAAAATCCTCAATGAGTTTATCCGCGCGGTGACGTGATTTACATTCACGGCAGTCCATCAGCGGGTCGGAAAATCCGCCGACGTGACCCGACGCTTCCCATGTTCTCGGATTCATCAGTATAGCGCAGTCCAGACCCACATTATATTTATTTTCCTGAATGAATTTCTTTCTCCATGCCTTTTTTATATTATTCTTAAATTCAACTCCCAGCGGGCCGTAATCCCATGTGTTGGCGAGTCCGCCGTATATTTCGCTTCCGGGGAAAATATAGCCTCTTCCCTTGCAAAGCGCTGTAATCTTGTCCATTGTCTTTTCATTGTTTTTCATAAAATTTCTCCGTTCTGCCGCTGTCATATGCGGCTTAAGTTTAAATATAAAATACCTTATTATTAAGTTTATCCGCAAATTTGGATTTTGTCAAGTCATATATCAAGATTTTATCTATCATAATATAAAAATTTTTTTTAAAATTATCAAAATTATTGTTGAAATTGTGTAAATATATGATATAATAAAATAAAGAGGTGATTTTTTAGCTATGAAACGCTCGGGAGAATCTGCACAGATCAATTTGAGATCACAGTTTTTGGCTGTTTTTATAAGACATATATTTATATCAGGACTTGCGGTGGTTTTCGGAATCGGCGCGTTTTGGTGGTTTCTTACACAGAAAACATATAATATTTTGTATTCATGTATTTTCACCTGCATATATTTTGGTATGATGTATTCAAAATGCAGCAGAATTGCCGCGCATGACCTCAAGGGCTATGCCGAAACAAAATCTTACCCGCTAAAGGGGATTGTTCTGGTTCTGCCCGTTATTTTACTCACCCTCGCCTTAGATATACTAAGGCTTATTATGTGGAAATATATGTCCGACGGAACGCGTCTTACCGGTATTCCGGCCGTTCTCAGCAACGCCGCTTTTATTATGTGGACTTTTCCCTTTAACGGGATAATGGCTGTGCATGAAAGCGCAGTTTCGCTTGCCGGCAGAATAGCACTTTACGGCATACCGCTGATTTCCGCGTTTTCAGGATATTTTGCCGGATATAAAAGATTCAGTCTGATTGAAAAATTGATACCATTTATGTATGAGGACAAGAAAAAATAAAGACATCTTTTCCGGCGCAGTAAAAATAGAAAGGAACTGGTTTAATGGATTCACAATTTAACTTAAATAACATCGACGAAATGGGACGCGATATATTAGGAGAAATAGGCAATATCGGCATGGGAAAGGTTGCTACTTCCCTGTCAAAAATATTGGATAAAGCCATAGGCATATCCGTTCCGAAGGTTAAAATTGTCGGCTTGTCCGAGCTGGACGAAACGCTCGGCATGGCGGAAGAAAGAGTCGCAGGCATACTCTTTCAGGTGTCAACAGATATCGAAGGCATGATGATGTTTGTGCTTCAGGAACAGTTTGCCAAGGAAGTAATAGAGGTGCTTATGGGCACAAAAGTGGAAGAACTTGACGCTCTTGATGAAATCAACACTTCCGTACTGCAGGAGGTTGCGAACATAATGGCAGGCGCGTATATGAGCGCGATATCGGAACTTACCGAATTTTCTATCAATCTTTCGGTTCCTTATCTCGCTATTGATATGCTCGGCGCAATAATGAATATACCGGCTGTTGAATTTGGCGAAGTCGGCGATAAAATACTTCTTATTGAGGAAACGATCCTCGGACAGGGAAAGGATTATGATTGCTACCTTATGCTTATTCCAACACCGGACTCTCTGAAAAAACTTTTGAATAAGGTGGGTGGAGTCTATGGCTACTCTTGTTAAGGTTGGAATTGCGGACCTGAATGTTGTAAAAGCGCCGGACAGTCTTATTTCATACGCTCTTGGTTCATGCGTTGGTATATGCCTTTATGACAATATGGCGAAGGTTGCCGGAATGTCACATATACTTCTGCCTAACAAACTTGACAGCGATAATAATCTTATGAAATTTGCCGACACTGCCATTCCGATGCTTGTAGACAGAATGATACGTCTTGGAGCAAAAAAGCCGAGAATAACCGCAAAAATAGCCGGCGGAGCGAATATGTTTTCCGGCATGATGCGTTCGGCAAGCAGTAAAATAGGCGAAAGAAACGCTGAGCAGGTGAGGGAAACTCTCAGAAGAATGGCTATCCCGATACTTGCCGATGATACAGGCGGAACATACGGCCGAACGATAGAATTCAGCGGCGAAACAGGGATACTGTATGTACGTTCACTTGCGAACAAAGACAAAACACTTTAAGTGTTTTGTCTTTGTTTTTTACGCACTTTTTTAATAACCGGCATAAAAAAACATTGTGCATATGCACAATGTTTTTTTATGCAAGCCATAATATCAAATTCACCGCGCATATGCTGAATGATACGGCGCATAATATGCACAGACTGCATATCAGCACACGATACATAACGGCAGGACGTTTCTGTCTTTTTCTGCGCCGTTTTATACATTCATCTATCACCTGATCGGCCTCATCCAAAATATAAAAATTTCTGTTCATCTGACTGCAACCTTTCTCACAGCCTGAATCTACTGTCAGATACAGGCTCTTATCTGTATTAGTAAAAGTATTTACATATTATTTGAAAAATATGCAGATATACGCATAAAAATTTTTTTCGGATAAATACCGGAAATCAGCTTTTCCATAAGCGGGCAAAAAAATACAGCGGACATAAAGTCCGCCGTATTTATATTAAACCTGATTATTTATCAATCCTTAGGAATGATGATCAACAAGTCTGTAATTGTGTCGTCGTCGATAATCTTAGCAACTGCTACAGGGAACTTAATTCCGAGGTTTTCAGCTTCAACCAAGTCAACCAATGAATCATCTGTCTGGAGTCTTCCGTTAACTTCAACCTGAGCCTTAGCAGCCTTAGGAATGCTCTTCTTAACAACTGAACCTGTTGTACCAACCTGGAGTCTGTCGTTCTTAGAGTTGTTGAAGTCATATACATAAACAGCTACATCGCTTGCATATCCATATTCTTCAACGTTATCAATGTTGATATAACCAGCTGCGTCAACTTCGTCAGCATCTGTTGCGATTGAAACACCGCCTGTGCTCTTGTCTACAACAACACCGATAACGAGGTCAGCGCCGTCAGATTTTGCAGTATCATTCTTTTCAGGATCCCAGATGTTCGGCTTGCTGATCAATGTTGACCAACTACCCTGATAATCTGTTGCATACTGATCATAATCACTTGCATTTGAACCTGTGCTGAACAGCAATTCAACATCTGTGATTTCGCCGCTTGCATTTGTCTTATAGATGATTACGTCACCCTTCTGGAGGTTGATTACATAATCGCCGTTCTTAACATCCTGATCTTTTTCTTCAGTGTCAATAGTCTGAAGGCTCTTGCTGCCTGCTGTGTAAAGAGTAATCTTATCGCAGTCATCATCTGTGCTTGCCTTTGTACCTGTTGTTGTCTTTTCAACTACAGCAAATCTTGAATCTGTAGTATAAGAACCGATACCGTCAACTATCAATACAAACGGATATACACTGTTTTCTCTGTCATAACCGAATGCTGTGTAATCTGTACCGTCTACGAGGTTTGACTTGCTTACGAGATTATAATCTGTCTTGCTGTTTCCGCCCATAGAAATGATTACTGTGCTTTCGCCGATTGTAAGACCAGCAAGTCTGTTTGACTTAGCTTTGTATTCGCTTGTCTTTGCGTCACCGCCGTTAAGAACAGTGAATGACTTGATTTCGCCCTTGCTGTTTGTTGTATACTCAATAACTCTCTTGTCAACGCTGTAAGCATCTTCAACTACAGTTGAGCCATATGCAGTATCAGCATCAAAGTTTTCATATGAGAGAGCTTTCAACTCATCCCATTCAGTGTCTGCCATTTTTTCATCAACAACAAAGTTCTTCTGATTTGCTGTTGTATCATAAATGATTGCTTTACGTTCTTCTGTGTTAGTATCGTCATAAGCTCTGTGGAGGATACCATACTTAACTGTAGAAGCGAGCTTCTCAAAGTCAACGATTCTGTTGAATGCATCAAGGTATACTGTGTAAGAGTTTCCGAGGTTGCCTTCAAAATCGCCGAGATCCCAGTCTTCGCCGTCTATACCCTTGTCACCTGTCATGTTGTCAACGAGTCCGTATGAATCATCACCGATAGTGATTTCACCGTCTTCAGCGTTGAGCTCAATGATTTTGCCTTCTGCAACATTTCTTGATACGAGAACATCATAGAATGCAGAATTTTCAATACCAGCCTCAACGTCGAATGCGATTGAAAGAACATCGCCTTCCTTGAGTTCTTCATAGTTGATATCTTTTCCGTCAAGTTTGAAGTCAGCGGAGAAGTTATCATCATCCCAATCAAGGTCGATACTTGTCTTTGTAACTATTTTGCCGTCTGTTTCACTGAAATAGATCTTGTCTGCTGTAATTGTATCTATAATAGCTGTGCCATAGTATGATACAAATACTGCGTCATATTTACCGTCTGTTGAAACGCTTCCTTCAGCAGGAGTGTCAACGAGTGTGATTGTACCTACATCGTTATTGAAGATGTACTTAACGATAGGACTGTCCTCTGAATAATCGTCAGCATCATAAGCAACTTCAACACCATTTACATACAATGTGAAGTTTTCAGCAAGATAATATCTTGAAGATTTACCCTTTTTGCTGCCGTCTGAATAGAACCAGATCTGATTCTTGTCGCCGTTGTCTACAGCCTTCTGAACAGCTTCTTCAACAGAATCATACTGCTCATCATCATAACCCTTTACATCAAGTTCAGCTGTCTGGTTTTTACCTGAAGCTATAATTGAAAGGATTACAGCGTCTTCTGAATCGTCAACATAAACCAAAGCTTTTGAATATACATTCAGATAATCAGCTGCGTCTGTTTCGCCAACATACATTTCTTCCCAGAACCATGTTGAATCGTCGCCTCTTTTAACAACGTATGCATCTTCGCCATAGTTCTTTGTGTTTTCGATCTGATATCTTACTTTATCAGCATCGAGGCTTCCGCCTGTTGTTTTGTTAGTAGCTATAACACGACCTTCTACAGTGTAGATGTTGTGTTTGCTTGTCAGAACTGTTTCATAAGCTCTGCCGCCCTCACCGTCAAGGATTTCATATTCCGGATTAACCATGCTGAATACTGAAAGACCCATGAGCGGAGTGTTGATTGCATTATTTGTGAGCTGTGCAACAAGGCCTCTTGTTGCCAGATCGTCTGCGTTTGCACCTGTGATACCATCTAAGATACCGAGGTTCTTAGCAGCTGTGATATAACCTGTAGGCCAACCGCCGTACTGTATACCGAAATCACCGTAACCGATAGCTGAAACAAGCATTTTGATTGTCTGTGCATATGTTACGTTTGCATCAGGAGCGAATGTTCCGTCGCCCATACCATTGATGAATGCAGTAGAACCTGCACTTGCTACATTTATGTAACCTGATGCCCAGTGGTCTGCTGCTACGTCTGTAAACTGAGTAGCACCCTTTGAACTGTTTGCTGCTGCTTCCTGAGCCATTGCTCTTACAACTACAGTAGCAACTTCTGCTCTTGTGATATTTGCGTCAGGCTTGAATGTACCGTCATCATAACCTGTCAAAATACCAATAGCACTGAGGTTTGCCACTGATTCTGCGTATCCTGCATCTGTCGCAACGTCGCTGTAGCTTGCAGCCATGGAAGCAACTGAACCAGCAGCAAGACCCAAAGCAACTACGAAAGATATAACGCTTTTGAGATGTTTCTTCATACTCTCAAATCCTCCCTTATTATATTTGTCTTATGAAAGGTTTCCTGTGAAATACGGCGGGGACCTTTCCGCCCTTGGCCGTACTTTTTGAGTCAGTAAAGACACATGGTCTTTCACTATGCACTGATTATAACACACAAACGTCTTATAAGTCAATGACTTTTTTATGTTTGTAACAAAAATGTAATATAACCTGCGCCACGCCGCCGGTCTTATCCGTTCACACGCGCTACCGTTTAGTATACACTATCTTTTTCATTTAGTCAAGAGTTTTTTTCGGATTTGTGAATTTTTTTCTGTGTTAAACAGTATTTCCGGAATAATCCTCCGGAAGAGTGCATATCAATATCAAGAAAAAAATGTATATTGACAACTTAAAAATAGACTTTACACCTCTTTAATTGTATGTTATAATATATTGTAAGAGAAAAGGAGGGCGGGAATATGGACGCTATGACTAATAAAGAACTGAGTTCATGGGCATTATCATTAAAAAAACTATTACAGCACGGTTTGGTTGAAGATACTATTGAAGTGTTGGAATCGGTCATTATTGATAACGATAACCCCGCCGAAAACACAAAAGATAACAATAACGGATAAACCAGCCATAACCAAACAAAAAGCGGTATAAAGTCTGTATATCATGGATTTTATACCGCTTTTATTTATATATCAGGGAGGCAATTCATATGGATTTCAGAAATAAACGTGTGATTCTGCTCGGTGCGGGAAAAAGCAATGCCGCGGCTGCGGAATACATATATGATCACGGCGGCAGAATTGAACTGCGCGAGAAATACAAATCAAACGCGGCTCCGGAATTTCAGCGTTTTTGTTCAGTTATAAAAACGGGGGCGGACTATCTTGACAGTCTTGAATGTGATATACTTGTGAGAACGCCGGTTATCCGCGCGGACATTCCCGAAATCGAACAGGCGCGCCGCTCCGGTGCGCTTATCACTTCGGAAACCGAAATATTCTTTGAAACCACGCGAGCGAAAATAATCGCCGTCACCGGCAGCAGCGGCAAGACCACAACGACATCGCTGATATATCATATGCTGAAAAAAAGCGGCAGGAACGCGTATATAGGCGGAAATATCGGCATCCCTCTGCTTAAATATCCCGATCTTTCCGAAAAGGATATTGTCGCCGCAGAGCTGAGCAGTTTTCAGCTTTCAACATTAAAGACACCGCCGCACACCGCAGTTGTTACAAATATATACCCCAATCATCTTGACGCGCACAGGAGTTTTGACGAATATATCGAAGCAAAGCGGAATATCGTGCGCTGTGCGCCGGAGAAGGCGGTTTTAAACCTTGATGATGAAACTGTGCGGACATTCCGCGGAACAAAGGAAAATATATACTTTTCCATGACCGACAGCAGCGCGGAGGTATTTTTTAAGGACGGATATATTTATCTTTACGGAGATAAATTTTTTGACGTGTCAAAGATAAAAATACCCGGGAAATTCAATATAAAAAATTATATGGCTGCAATTGCGGCTGTCTGCGGAGAGGGAAATACGGACGGAATTTTAAGCGCGGCAGAGGAATTTTCCGGCGCGCCTCACCGCAATCAGTTTATCGCAGATATAGGCGGTGTGAATTATGTTGACAGCTCGATAGATTCCTCGCCCGACAGAACTGCCGCCACGCTTTCGGCATATACCGGCAATGTTATACTTCTTGCCGGCGGACGGGGAAAGGGCGTGCCATATGATTCACTTGCCGAAATCCTCGGCAGTACGGTCAGGCTTATGATAATCACCGGAGAAAACGCCGCAGAACTTGTAGAAACCGCCGGAAAAAGCGGTGTGGAGTATATTATAGTACAAAACTATTCAGACGCTGTGCAGTACGCGAAAAAACGCGCTCAGAAAGGCGATACCGTTCTGCTTTCACCGGCGTCCACAAGTTTTGACGCTTTCAGAAATTTTGAGGAACGCGGGGATTTTTTCAGAAAATGCGTTTTAGAAGAATAAAAAGGAGCTGCAGCAAAACGAATTTCAGGCAATGTCAGTTATTCTAAATTACATCCTTTGTAATAACAACTAAATTCAGCATACAAAAAAGTCAGCTGCAAAAACAAAGAGCGTGAATATCATACGGAGTTCCCGCCGCAAATCACATATACGTGACTAAGTTCAAACGGCAAAATTTTGCAGCGATCACTTATCGCGCAGCGTGGCTGGCGAAAAGGGAGTTCTAAGAGGGGAAAACCTCCGCAGGTTTTCCCCTCTTAGCGGCGCTTTGGTTACTTTCCCGCCGAGGGGAAAGTAACTCGGGGGTTGTGAACAAAAGTAATCCAATAAAACTCACAGGGGCGTCGACACGCCCCTCCGCAGTACATTCGTAATTCCTATTACACAACAGCATAAAGTGGCTGCAGCAAAATCATTTTACTGCAGCCACTTTGAAAGATTTTTTAATCAACTTTGCTCACACAGCTCCATATTGCTTTTCTGATAATGTCAACCGGTATAATCGTAAACGCAAACGCTATGACAACAAGCCATTCGTTTATATTAAGACCGTAGCAGTTAAGCACATCTCCGCCGAGATAGGTCATAAGCACCTGAACAGCCGCAATCAGCAGGATAACCTTCCAGAAACCGTGGTTTTTCTCTATATTGTCCATCAGATTGATTCGTTCTGTTCTTGCGTTGAACGCGTTGAACGCCGCTATAAAGATATAGTATGCAAAATATCCCGTCATCAGATACATTGCCGGATTATCCGCTGTTCCCGGTCGGAACCAGCCTAATGTATCTCCGCGGAAAAGGATAAACATACTCAGGAATGTTATCCACAGCGCGCCTGTTATAATCGCGCTCCACATATATCCGCTCACAATATTCTCCTCACGCTTTTTCGGTTTTTCTTTCATATACCGTTTAAGAGCCGGCTCTCCGCCGAATGCAAGCGCCGCCAAGGTATCCATTACGAGGTTTACCCACAGGATCTGTATGATAGAGAGCGGATTTTCCATATCAAACAGCGGCATTATAAACGATACAAGCACCGCGCTCACGTTGATCGTAAGCTGGAATATTATAAACTTTCTGATACTGTTGAATATTGTCCGTCCGTACAGCACGGCTTTTGCTATTGAATTGAAGTTATCGTCAAGTATAACGATATCTCCGGCTTCTTTTGCAACTTCCGTCCCTCCGCCCATGGCAAAGCCGACATCAGCCTTTTTAAGCGCCGGCGAATCGTTCACGCCGTCGCCCGTCATTCCGACAACAAGTCCCACTTCCTGCGCAATTCTTACAAGACGGCTCTTGTCGGTCGGCAGCGCTCTTGCGACGACCTTTATTCCGGATATTTTTTTCCTGAGTTCCTCATCGCTTAATTTTGCAAGTTCATCCGACGTCATCACTATATCGTCATCCGACTGGATTATTCCGGATTCTTTCGCTATTGCAACCGCGGTATCCTTTCTGTCGCCGGTAATCATTACAACCTGCACGCCTGCGCCGTGAACCTCCTGTATAGCAGTTATTGATTCGGGTCTTACTTCGTCCCTTATGCCTATAACCCCGATAAGAGTCCAGTCGCCGTCAGGGAGAGCATCGCCCTCTATCGCTTTTTCAGATACCGCAAACGCAAGCACTCTTATAGCGCGCTGTGCAAGTTCGTCAATCTTTGCCTCAAGCTGTTTTCCCGATGTGAACTCCGCTTTGTTCCCATTATTGTCACAGCAGAATTTACATCTTTGTATTATCTTCTCCGGCGCGCCTTTTATGAGCGTGATATTCTTTTCGCCCTGAACGGTTGACGCGGAATATTTATTCGTGCTGTTGAACGGAATTGACGCGGTCACTTTGACGTCAGCACTGCATTCTGTTTCAGCCGCGTAAATGACCGCCGCTCTTTCGGTAGCATTTCCGCCTACGGCTTTCATATCTTTTCCCGTTCCCGTTATAACCGCGTTGGTGTTCTTCTTTATCGCCAGCGCAAGCATATCTTTAAGCCCTGACGGCAGTTCCTCCATTTTCGCATACTCTTCAACTCCGCCGCTCACAAAAGTAACCGTTTCAAGCTGTCCCTTTGTGATCGTGCCTGTTTTGTCGCTGAAAAGAATATTCAGACTGCCTGCCGTTTCTATACCGGCAATTTTTCTCACCAATACGTTATCCCTGAGCATCTTTCCCATATTAAGCGCCGACACAAGCGCAATCATAAGCGGCAGTCCCTCCGGAACAGCCATTACTATTATGATGACCGCAAGCATAACGGCATGAACAAGGGCAACCGCAAGAGTTTTCCAGTCGGAGCAGTACGCCGTGATAAGCGTCATATCAAATCTGTTGTCGAATATAATATTCTTGAACAGAAACGCCGCGGCAACGGCAATACCGCCGATATAGCCGAATTTGCTTATTCCGCCTGCAAGTCCGGCAAGTTTCACTTTAAGCGGCGAATCTCTTTCGTCCTCCGCCTGAAGTTCCCCTGCTATCTGACCGTATACCGACTTGTCGCCGACAACCGTCACCTGCATGACCGAGTTTCCCGAACATACCACGCTTCCGCGGAATACCTTGTATTTGTTCAGAAAATCCATCGCCTCACCGGCATCCTCTCTGTAATCATCCGGAACGGCAGTTTTGACCGCCTCTTTGCTTTCGCCGTTGAGCGCCGACTGGTCAACATTGATCGTCCCGTCCGTTATAATTCCGTCCGCCGGAATTTTATCTCCGCTCTGCAGAATAACGCAGTCGCCGACAACTATGTCGCTTATCGGAATTTCCGCTACTTCTCCGTCACGGTAAACCTTGCACAGTATCCTTGACGCTTCCTCCTGAAGTTTCTGAAATGCGTTTTCGTTTCTGTATTCCGAAAAAGTCGATACAAAAGTTGCAAGAATAACGGCAGCCGCTATTCCGACTGATTCATACCATTCGGTCTGTCCCAGAAATGTAAAGATAATGTTTATGACAAGCGCCACACAAAGTATCTTTATCATCGGGTCTCCGAAATTATCCCTGAGTTTTTTCCAGAATCCGTCGCTTTCATGCTCCGTAATGGCATTACTGCCGTACTTTTGTTTTGATGCTTCCGCCTCTGCAGTTGTTAATCCTTGTTTTTTCATATAATATAATATCTCCTTAAAAAAGCTTTATATTATATTATTTCAATTAAATCCTGCATATTATACATTCCCGCCGGCTTGTCCTTCATAAATTTTGCCGCCTTTATCGCTCCGACGGCAAATATCTCCCTTGAAGCGGAGTGATGACGTATTTCTATCACTTCATCATTTCCCGCAAATATAATATCGTGGTCGCCTGTAATCGTTCCGCCTCTTACCGCGTGTATGCCTATTTCGTTTCTGCGTCTTTTGCGTCTTACGGAATGGCGGTCATATACGAACTCTGACGGATTTTTCAGCGTTTCGTCTATTGCCTCGGCAATGGCAAGCGCCGTTCCGCTCGGCGCGTCAAGTTTCTGATTATGATGCCTTTCTATAATCTCTATATCAAAATTTCCCTCAAGCACAGATGCCGCTTTTTTCGCAAGAGCCGTTATAAGATTTATTCCAAGGCTCATATTCGCCGAAAAGAACACAGGTATTTTTTCCGCCGCCTTTGCAAGCATTTCCTTTTCCCCTCCGGAAAGACCGGTCGTAGCGATAACAGCCGGCATGTTTCTTTTTTCCGCGTATGCAAGAATGCCTGCAAGCGACGACGGATGCGAAAAATCAATTATAACATCCGCCGTTATATCACATTCTTCGGGATTTGCAAAAACAGGGTATTCGCATTTTACGCTGTCGTTTATATCGAAACCGGCTACAATTTCAGCGGCTTCATCTTCCGCGGCAAGGCGGGATATAACCTGCCCCATCCTGCCGCCGCATCCGTTCATTATTATTTTTGTCATGTCAGTATTCTCCTTAAATCAAAGCTTTTTTACTCCGAATGCCTCAAGCGATTTTTTCAGTCTTTCAAAATTCTTCGGTTCCATTTCGGACAAAGGCATTCTCAGATTTCCGGCATTGTATCCCAGAATATTCATCGCCGTTTTTATCGGTATCGGATTTACCTCACAGAAGAGCGAATTTATAAGGTCAAGCATGGAAAGCTGGAGCCCGAGCGCGCCCTGCGTATCGCCGGACAGATATTTATGGCATATATCGTGCGTTTCTTTCGGGAGTATGTTCGCAACTACCGATATAACGCCCTTTCCGCCGAGCGACATAACCGGCATAATCATATCGTCGTTGCCGGAATATATATACAGCTCCGGTATTTCCGCGGCAACCTGCGCGGTATATGACATATTTCCGCTTGCTTCCTTTATGCCCACTATATTTTCAATTTTCGCGAGTTCCTTCAATGTATCTATGCTTATGTTCATGCCTGTTCTGCCCGGAATATTATACAGAATAACAGGAATTTTTACCGCTTCGGCAACAGCTCTGAAATGACCGATAAGTCCTTTCTGCGTGCATTTGTTGTAATACGGAGTAACCTGCAGAAGTCCGTCCGCGCCTGCCGCTTCGGCTTTTTTTGAAAGTTCCACAGCGTGACCTGTATCATTGCTGCCCGTTCCGGCTATTACCGGAATCCTGCCTGCCGCCTTCTTTACGGCATATTCTATCACCGCCATATGTTCGCCGTCCGGCATTGTGGACGCTTCGCCGGTAGTACCGCATATGATTATAGCGTCGGTGGAATTTTCAACGTGCATTTCTATCAGATTTCCAAGTTCATCATAATTTGTTCCGTTCCCGTTAAACGGCGTTATTATCGCAACGCCCGAACCGGTAAAAGGTAATGTCTTCGCCATATTATCCTCTCCTTTTATGAAAAATATTTAATCCATATATCCTTTTGCTGTCAGAAGTTCCGCCAGAAGAAGGGCTCCGCCGGCGGCTCCCCTGAGCGTGTTGTGGCTCATTGAAACCATCTTGTAATCATACTGAACAGACTCTCTCAGACGTCCGCATGAAACCGCCATTCCGCCGTCAATCTCACGCGCCGTTTTGATCTGCGGCTGATCTGGTTCGTCCTTTTCAGTGTAAACATGGATAAACTGATCCGGCGCATGGGGCAGACCGAGTTTCTGCGGCTCTCCGGAATAATCACGCCAGAGCTGTTCTATCTCCTCAACCGACGGCTTTTTCACGCCGTCCTTGAATGAGAAGAATATCGCCGCCGTATGACCGTCCGAAACAGGCACTCTGTACGTCTGACATTCTATCTGAAGCGATGTGTCGGGAACGATTTCCTTTCCCTCTATTTTGCCGAGTATCTTATTCGGTTCAACCTCTGATTTGTTTTCCTCTCCGCCGATATACGGAATGAGATTATCCACCATTTCAGGCCATGTTTCAAAGTTTTTGCCTGCTCCCGATATTGCCTGATAAGTTGTGACAAGGGCATGGTCAATCGGATATTTCATATTGACAACAGCCATTGCCGGCAGATAGGACTGGAGCGAGCAGTTCGACTTAACGGCGATAAAACCGCGCTTTGTGCCGAGTCTTTCGCGCTGAGCCGGAATGATATCTATATGTTCCGGATTTATTTCGGGAATAACCATAGGCACATCCGGCGTGTGGCGGTGCGCCGAATTGTTCGATATTACAGGACATTCGGCTTTTGCATAGCGTTCTTCAAGCGCCTTTATCTCATCTTTTGACATATCCACAGCGCAGAACACAAAATCCACTTTCGCCGCGATTTTTTCCACATCGTCAACGGCGTTCATAACAACAATATCAGCGACCTTGGCAGGGATTTCACCTTTCATAGCCCATTTTGCGCCTACAGCCTCCTCATATCTTTTGCCCGCGCTTCTCGGCGACGCGGCAAGCACCTTTATATTATACCACGGATGATTGGCAAGCAGAGTAACGAATCTCTGTCCGACCATACCCGTTGCGCCTATTATACCAACATTATATTGTTTTTTCATAAATAAAATTCCTCCTTAAAAACAAAGGCAGCCCACTATGATGGCTGCCGGTGTAATTTCCCTGTACGATAGCACCCCATCAAAACGATGACAGTCATATTGTTATTCACAATATGCCCAGCGGAGAAGTCCACGGCAGACTTACCGCTTCGGCGTCTTTTCCTTTTGCATATCCTGCGGCCGCCGCGGCCTGAGATAAGCTACTCTTAAAAAACGCGCCTCTATCAATTCAGGAAAGGCTGATTTAAAGGTAATAAAAAAATAGTTTTGCGGAAAATATACGTTCTCCATATGAATTTCCTACGGAAATTCATCACTTCCGAACTATTTTCCGCCGTCGGGGGACTAAAACTATTTTTTTATCTTAATTTATTCAGCG
>CAZLOX010000008.1:27270-33769 GCA_964561265.1 uncultured Lachnospiraceae bacterium | reverse complement strand
TATATTTCTCAAAAGCTGATGAACCGCTTGTGGAAAATACAAATGCATATGCTTTCTTATCACAAACTTTTTCTACAAATTGCATAATTTTTGTGTCATGCTTACCGAAATAAATTCCGCTGCCAAAGCCGACAATATCATATTCATTAAGATTATAATTGGATATATTGTCAATTTCCACGATCGTCACGGGCGCTGTCTGCGCCATTGCTTCAGCAATTTTACGGGTGTTTCCCATGTGCGTTGAACTGATAACTGCTAAAATTTTCATTATGATGCCTCCATGAAAATATATCTATATGTTTTAATATTCAGTATATCATTTTTCAGAATTTTTTCCGGTTCTGATATACATGAATACAAGCACAATAACAGCTAATGTTACGATCCCGAAATAAATATATACGCCGTGAACAGCCGACATATTGCTGTTGTTTATACTTATAAGCGAATAGATAAGTACAGATGTTGTGGATGACAGCGAACTTGAGATCTGGCGAAGTGTGTTAAAAATTGCGCTGCCGTCAATGCGTTCCCTGCCGGAGAGATTACTCAGTGCCATAGTGGTTGCGGGAGAATTCATCATTGACATTGCAATGCTCTGAAACGCAAACACTGCGGCAATATATACTATTCCTGTATTTTCATTAAAGAATAAACCCATAACGGCAAATACAGCAAACAGGACGATTCCGCCGATAAACATAGGCATAGCTCCTGTTCTGTCAAAAATTTTTCCTGCACACAGCGCCGCGGCGGCAGATAAAACCGAGCCGACGATAGTGGCAAGTCCATAGGCTGTATCTGAATATCCGCAGATGGATTTTGTAAATATAGGTAAAATCATAGCATTGCCCATACATATCAAATACATACAAAGACTTAAAAGTACCGCGATACGGAAAGAGGGATATTTAAATACCCGTAAATTAAGCATGGGTTTATCGGATTTCATTTGCAGCACGCAAAATGAAATTAAAAATACAATTCCTGCGATCATCAGTCCGCCGCTTTTTATATGTAAAATACTGCCGCTGCTTATATTGCTTACCCCGATAAGAAATGACGCAAAACCGAGCGATGACAAAGTTACATACAGCAGGTTCAAATCTGCCTGTTCTTTACTGGTGACGTTTTTCATAAATATGATTCCGCATATAATAAGAATAACCGCAATTACAAAAAGTGATGCAAACACACCTCTCCAGCTGAACGCGTCCATGATAAGTCCAGCATATGTCGGTCCGACAATGGAGGACAGCGTTGCAGCCATAGAATATCCTGCCATAACTGTTCCGTGCTTTTCTTTCGGATAAATATCCAGAAGAATGATCTGCGCAAATGAAAGCATCATACCGCAGCCGACTGCCTGCACCAATCTGCTTATCAGCAGTATAAGGAATGACGGAGCCAGAAACGCTCCGAGTGAACCGGCGGCAAACGCTGTCATTGCCGACAGAAAATATTTTTTATTCGCTGTGCGTTTGATAAGAAAAGCCGTAATCGGTATCATAATGCCGGAAATCAAGGTCGCGCCGCTTGTGAGCCATTGCGCGAGGTTTGATGATACTCCGAAATATTGGATAAAATTAGGTATCATATTACCGGTTACCGTGGTTGACATTGCGGTCATAAACGCCGCCGCAAGCAATGTGATTAAAATGCCTGTTCTGTGTACAGGCGATATGTTTTGATTTTTCATTGTTTCATCTCCCAGTATAATTCTTAATTAAAATATAATCTCTTAGTTATTGGCATTGTCTTATTCTGTTAGAAATTTAACTGTCAGCAATGCTTTCAAACATCATCTTCATAAACGGACTGGTTTTTGTTAAAAATTCCCTGTGCGGTACTCCTGCGTCAACAGGATTCAGCAAAATCTTTTCGGTCATGTCAAACACGTAATTAAATTCAGGAAAATTTTCTTTCAGATCAATCAGTACCTGCTCTTTCTTAAATGAATGAAATTTACCGATGGACATAAGCAGGTATGCGCCTTCTATTATCACAAAATACCTTGCAAATTTTCGTGAGATATAGTAGGTGTTTTCCGGCAATTCTCCGGTACACGCCGGCTGTCTGCCGCCTGACGCGTCGGCAAAGCACTGCATGGCAAACTTCAGTCTTGTTTTTGCTGTGGTCTTATCCGGTTTTATTATGCCGTATTTTTCTGTATTCAAGATATCCGCAATATCAATGCCTTCATAAAGCGAGGAGTTGTATTTCAGCATAAAGCGTGTAAAAGCATCTTTTTTCAGTTCATCTGCGGAATGTACCGACAGATGGACTCCGTTAATAATCGGATATTTATTCTGCAGTTCGTTTTCGGTGTCATTGATCAGTTTTTTGTCGTAATCGCTTAAATCATCCTTTATAACAATATAGCAGTCCATATCAGATATGTTCGGCACTGCGTCGCCGTAGTTAAGACTGCCGTGCAGATATGCCGCAAGAAATCTTTTGCTGAAATATTCTCTGACGAGTGTTACCGCGTCGTCAACTAAAGGCTGAAATTCTTTTTGCATTATATTGCTCCTTTCAACTAACTCTTTAATTCAGCAATATCTGTTTTCATATAATTTCTTTGCTTCTTGTGTATATTTAGTAACAAAATCTCCTTTTGCATTTGTGTATCCATCTCTGTTATGTTCATATTTTTTCCAAAGTTCAATTTTTATTTTTTCATACTCATGAGCAATTTTTGTATGAGCTTTAAGATAATCTTTGAAATATAATTCATCATTATCTCCATCATACCTTAAATGCAGATGATATACTTTTTCTGCAAAGCCGTTATCTGTATATCCTTTATTTAAAGAAATGCGCTTTTCGGATTGACTCATGCAAAGATAACCATTCTTCACTAATAAATCTTTTATATTTTTCAAATCGCAGCCGGCAGATACTTCAACAAGAATATCAATTATAGGTTTTGCCCATATTGTATCAACTGCTGTACTGCCGATGTGACTTATGCGTTTTATTTGATGTTGAGGCAGTATATTTTGCAGTATAAGTTTTTCGTCTGCATACCATTCTGTCCAGCAGGTTTGATGTTCTGTTAAAAATATAGGGAACAACTGCCATAATTCTTCTAAATTCATTTCTGAAAGTTTTTTACCCATGATATAAACCTCATTTAATAACCTCTTTTACAAGTTCCCATGCAATACTGCCTTCGCGCAGTTTATATAATGCTTTATCTGCCGGAATCCATTCAGCGCTGTCCACTTCACTGGAAAGTACAAAATCTGATTTTTTTACTTCGGCTTTATATCCGAGCATCAGCATTGATTTCTTATCATAAAAGTAACTGCGTATATATTTTAAACATTCCGTATCCAAGCCGATTTCTTCTTTAATTTCGCGTGCGGCTGTCTGTTCGGCATTTTCGCCCAGTTTGATTATGCCTGCGATGCATACGTATTTTGTCTGTGATACATAAGACTGACGTATCAGTGCGATCTCTCCGTGTTCATTTATTACAGCGCATATAACACAGGTTGTGAACATATCCCAAAAAGGGCGTCTGCACACATCACAGAAGGGAATCTGTCCTTCATCGCCTATTTCTTTATCTGTTAATTTATTTCCGCACTGCGGACAATATATAAAGTGCATAATCATACGCCTCCGTAAATTTTCACAGTTTTGTTTATCATTCTATATTAGTATACTATGTTTTGTACATTTTGGCAAGTGCTTTTTAATAATATCATGCGGATAATTTTAATCAGACAAGCAAATTCGTTGTGTTTAAATCTTTCAAATATATTGACAAAATATCCGGTTTGTTATATAATATTATCCGGATACAGCGAAACGTGATCTGAAGTAAAAATGATTATGCGGAAAGCGCGCTCTTCGTATGACTCTCCGTAAAATTGTTTTGTATTATATTTGATCATTGCTCCTGTAATCCAAGACAGTTCGGAACCATCCTGTCTATAAATAAAACTAAGGAGGCTTTTTTATGAGCAAAACAAAAAAAACAGTCCTTTCAGGACTCGTTATCGCAATGTATGTTGTGATAATGTACGCAACGCAGAGCTTTGCATTTGGTCAGTATCAGATAAGGCTCGCGACATCACTTTATTCACTTTCATATCTTTTCCCGTTTATGGTTCTGCCGCTCAGTCTGGCAAATTGTCTGAGCAATATTATCGGCGGCAGCATATGGGATATTGCCGGAGGATTTTTCGCCGGACTGGTCACAAGCGGAAGTATATATCTTATCAGAAGATTTAAACTTCCGAAACTGCTGATTATTCCCGTTATAATCCTCGGTCCCGGACTCATTGTGCCGATATGGCTTTCATTTATTCTGAATCTGCCGTATTACGCGCTTGCGGTTAGTCTGTGCATAGGTCAGATCATTCCGGGAATACTTGGATTTGCGCTTGTGAACGCACTTGAGAAAATAAACAAAGATGATAACAACAAGGAGGGGGGATCCGATGAATATAAACAGAGGCAATAATGAACTTGACTCAATAACGCTTTTGGGAAAAAAAGGAGTTACATATCCTACCGATTACGACCCGTCTGTACTCGAAACATTTGAGAACAAACACCCTGATATTGACTATATGGTGAAATTCAACTGCCCCGAATTTACATCTCTTTGCCCTATTACCGGTCAGCCGGATTATGCGGCTGTGTATATCAACTATATTCCTGACAGACTTATGGTTGAGAGCAAATCTTTGAAACTGTATCTTTTCAGTTTCAGAAATCACGGCGATTTTCACGAGGACTGCATGAATATAATTTTAAAGGATTTAAGGAAACTTATGAATCCGAAATTTATTGAAATTCAGGGAAAATTTCTCCCGCGCGGCGGAATAAGCATAGACCCGTACACAGTATGGGGACGCGAGGGTACAAAATATGAAAAAATGGCGGAACACCGCCTTTTAAATCATGATTTATATTTTGAGAATATATCAAACAGATAAAAAAGAGAATCGGACAGCTTTTATGTCCGGTTCTCTTTTTATTCTATAAACATACATCAACTGCCGCCGTATCCGCCATTGCAGCTGCTTCTGCGCCGGCTGCTTCTGACGACATTGCCGCCGCCTCTGCTTCAAATGTTCTTGCCTCGACATAATCCGATACAAGTCCATGGATATCCGGAGTTGAATCCAGCGTTCCGTCGGCTATCTTATCGGCATTCTTAACATCTTCCATTTCCTGTTTTTTTCTGTGGATACGTTTCGTTGCCAATTTGCTCTGATGCTGCGAAGCTTCCATATATTTGCGCCTTTTCATCGCGCGCTCTGCCGCAAGAGCTATTCTCGATTCATTCTCCAGTTTAGACACCTTTTCTTTCGCTTTTTTTATAATGCGCTTTATCTGAGCAATTACCGCCTCGCCTTCTTTCGTTCCTTTATACTTGGCTATCTTGCTCTGAAGATTTGAAATACATCCCTTTACGGCAGTCACCGTTTCAGACGCCGCAATCCGCATCATTTCATATTTCGGATTAAAGTCAATCCCCTTGTTTGCGCACTTTGCAAGCTGATCGCTTACGCTTAAGGAATCATCATTGTATCCGCGTATTTTATCCATTATCTGTTTCTTGAATTTTTCAACCGAAAATACACTGTCATTTTCTGTTTCGGTTTCGCAGTTCTGTATACTTGTATATTTCTGATAATCACTGTTGATAACGTTCATAATCTCACCCCTCTTTATTTATATCGTAACAAATTGAATTTTCTTTATACAAAAAGTGAAATTATTATGTAAAAATTTAAGAGAACGCATAATTATTATTGATTTTGGCAGAAGTGTGTGCTATAATAAAAATACAGTAAAGATTTTGAAATAAGGTGCTTGAATATATGAATAAATTTGAACTGATTTCGGATTTTTCTCCGCGCGGAGATCAGCCCGAAGCGATAGACAGTCTTGTTGACGGATTAGAAAACAATATGCGCGGACAGACGCTCCTCGGAGTTACAGGTTCGGGAAAGACTTTCACAATGGCGAATGTCATCGCAAGAGTGAATAAGCCTACGCTTGTGCTTGCGCATAATAAAATTCTCGCAGCACAGCTCTGCAGTGAATTTAAAGAATTTTTTCCGAATAATGCCGTGGAATTTTTTGTGTCGTATTATGACTATTATCAGCCTGAGGCGTATATACCGCAGACCGATACTTTTATAGAAAAAGACGCGTCTATAAATGACGAAATAGACAAACTCCGCCATTCGGCGACATCGGCGCTGTTTGAAAGAAATGATGTAATCATTGTGTCAAGCGTATCCTGCATATACGGCTTGGGAGATCCGGAGGATTATAAAAAGCTGATGCTCTCGCTGCGCGTGGGAATGAACAGAGACCGCGATGAAATATTGACGCGCCTTGTTGAAATACAGTATGAAAGAAATGATATAGCATTTGAAAGAAACAAATTCCGTGTCCGCGGGGATGTGGTTGAAATATTCCCGTCAAATACAAGCGAAAACGCGGTGAGAATTGAATTTTTCGG